>PFEX01000073.1:609-10012 GCA_002783145.1 Rhodobacteraceae bacterium CG17_big_fil_post_rev_8_21_14_2_50_65_11
GTCCATCTCTTTCTCCGCCCATGCACTGCGCCGCAGGTAGCACCGCGCGCGCGGGAATCAAAGGGGCGGACGGCTTGCGCGGCGAACCGCCCCTGCCTAGTGTGACGCCGGATCAACCACGCGCGGAAAGGTGCTGAAATGAGCGGATACGAAACCCGGCTGGCAGAGATGGGCATCACCCTGCCCGACGCCCCGGCCCCGGCGGCCAATTACGTGCCCTTCGTGGTGGTGGGCGATATCGTCTACGTCTCGGGCCAGATTTCCAGCGATGCAAGCGGCCTGATCACCGGCAAGCTGGGCGCCGAACTGACCACCGAAGAAGGCGCCGCCGCCGCGCGAACCTGCGCGATCGGCCTGCTGGCTCAGCTCAAGGCGGCCTGCGGCGGCAATCTGGACAGGCTGGTTCGGGTCGTCAAGCTGACCGGGTTCGTCAACTCCACCGCCGATTACACCGAGCAACCCAAGGTCGTGAACGGCGCCTCCGATTTCCTTGTCGAGGCGCTGGGAGAGGCCGGGCGGCACAGCCGCTCTGCCGTGTCCGCAGGATCGCTGCCGATGGGCGTCGCAGTAGAGATCGAGGGGATCTTCCAGATCGCCTGATCCTGCGCGTCCCCGTTTCGTGACAGCGATTGACCTTCGCGCGCGACGGCCCATCTTGAGAGGAAGAGCGCGCGGAGGACGATTATGGACGGCGAAACCCCGATCGACGTGACCGCCTATGCCAGCCTTTCGGACATCGCGGCGGCGGATTGGGACGCTTGCGCCTGCCCGGAGGCCGCCGATGGCGGCCCGCCGCATGACCCGTTCACCACCCACCGGTTCCTGTCAGCGCTGGAGGAAAGCGGATCGGTCGGGCCCGGCACAGGCTGGCAGCCGCGCTACCTTCTGGCGCGGGCGGGCGGGCAGCTTGTCGCCGCCGCGCCGCTTTACGCCAAGGGCCACAGCCAGGGCGAGTACATCTTCGATCACAACTGGGCCCACGCCTATGAACGCGCCGGCGGGCGCTATTACCCCAAGCTTCAGATCGCCGTGCCCTTCACGCCGGCCACTGGGCGCCGCTTCCTGACCCGGTCGGGCTGGCAGGACACCGGCCGCGCCGCCCTGCTGCAAGGCGCGATGCAACTGGCCGAGGATAACGGGCTATCGTCGCTCCACGTCACCTTCTGCACCGCTGCGGAGGCAGCGGCGGGCCCGCAGATGGGCCTTCTGCACCGCGTCACGCAACAATTTCACTCGCAGAACCGGGGCTATGGCAGCTTTGACGATTTCCTTGCCAGCCTGTCCTCGCGCAAGCGCAAGACGATCCGCAAGGAACGCGCCCAGGCGCAGGGCTTTGGCGGCGAGATCGTGCAACTGACGGGCGACGCCCTGCGTCCCGAGCATTGGGATGCGTTCTGGCGCTTCTATCAGGACACCGGGGCGCGAAAATGGGGGCAACCCTACCTGACGCGGGAATTCTTCGACATCGCGCACGACACGATGCGCGACGACATCCTGATGGTGCTGGCGCTGCGCGACGGGCGGCCGGTGGCTGGTGCGCTCAACTTCATCGGGCGCGACGTGCTTTTTGGCCGCTACTGGGGCTGCACAGAACATCACCCCTGCCTGCACTTCGAACTGTGCTATTATCAGGCCATAGACGCCGCGATTGCCCGCAGCCTTGCCCGCGTCGAGGCCGGCGCGCAGGGCGATCACAAGCTGGCACGCGGCTACCTGCCGGCGCAAACCCATTCGCTGCACTGGCTGCGAGACCCCGGTTTTTCCGAGGCCGTCGCGCGCTACCTTGATGCCGAAAGGGCCGCGATCGAGGAGGAAATCGAGATTCTCACCGATTATGGTCCGTTTCGCAAAATTCACGTGGAGGAACAGGAATGAGCGAGAAACTTCCCGAGACCGGGCGCGAGGCGGCGCTTGCCCCGCTTCTGGCCAATGGCTGGCAGGTGACGGAAGGACGCGACGCCATCGCCAAGACCTTCACCTTCGCCAATTTCGTGACGGCCTTCGGCTGGATGACACGGGCAGCGATCTGGGCCGAGAAGATGAACCACCACCCCGAATGGTCGAATGTCTACAAGACGGTGGAGGTCACGCTGACCACCCACGACGTGGGTGGCCTGAGCGATCTGGACGTGAAGCTGGCCAGGAAGATGGACGCGCTGGCCGGCTGACCCCGCGCCGTCAGGCCATGTTGGCGGCGTCTTGTGCGATGCGAGGGATCTCGCTGCGGTGAAAGCCGAGATCGGCAAGGTCGCGGTCGCTCAGAGCGTGCAGTTCGCGCACCGTGCGGCTGTAGACGGCGCGTCGCCGGGCATGCGCGTCGAGCGCATCGCGGAGTTTCTGGAAACGTGCCTTAAGACCGAATTGACCGGCCAGCGATTGGTTGAAAAGGGCATGGGCCATGGGAAGCCTCCTTTGGGTCGTCGACGCCGGATTGCGCCTTCACCATCGGATATAGTCCAATGCTGCACCTGCACAATGAACAGGCCGGAATTGCTGCCATGCAGCATCGGCAAGGCTTGGACCGGACATGCCCGGTTTTCGGGCATTGCCCGGATCTTCCCTGCATGCCGGCGTCGCGCTCTTGAAAAATGGCCGCGCAACAGGGCGTTCCCGCCCGCAGGGCAAGCGGGAACGTCCCGGGTCGTCACAGCTTTTCAAGCAATTCCTCACCCACGGTCAGCTTGCAGGCGCCGCCTTCCTCTTCGAGGTTCAGCACCTTGACGATGCCGTCCTCGGCCATCAGCGCGAACCGCTGGCACCGGTCCAGAAGGCCGATGGCGGGCACGCTGAAGTCAAGCCCGATGGCCCGGGTGAACGTCGCTGCGGGGTCGCCAAGCATCGCGATCCCGGCGGCGGTCGCACCGCTCGTCTCGCCCCATGCCGCCATCACGAAAGGGTCGTTGACCGCAACGCAGATCACCTCTTCGACGCCCTTGTCGGCCATGGCGGCGCGGGTGCGGATGAAGCTGGGCAGGTGCGTTGCGTCGCAGGTACGGGTGAACGCCCCCGGCAGCCCGAACATGACAACCTTGCGCCCCCTGAGCTTCTGGGCCAGCGGAACCTGTTCCGGGCCGTTTTCGCCAAACCGCAGGAGCGTGGCGTCCGGCAGCCTGTCGCCAACAGAAATCGACATGGTTTTCCTTTCTCGCGTGTTGCAATAGGGGTGAAAGCTAGGATCGTCCGCTTGCGACGCCAGAGGGTCGGAGGAAATTCATGTCTCATATCGTCGTGATCGGGGCCGGGCAGGCCGGGGCCGCGCTGGTCGCAAAGCTGCGCTCATCGGGCTTTGCAGGCGACATCACCCTCATTGGCGAGGAATCCGCCCCGCCCTACCAGCGCCCGCCACTGTCCAAGGGCTACCTTCTGGGCGAGATGACGCGCGAACGGCTGTTCCTGCGGCCCGAGAGCTACTACGCCGAAAACGGTATCGCCCTGCGCCTCGGCCAGACGGTCACGGCGATCGACACTCGGCAAAGGACCGTCATCTTGGGCGACGACGTGATCGCCTATGACCAGCTGGCGCTGACCACCGGCTCCACCCCCCGGCGCTTGCCCGCTGCCATCGGCGGCGATTTGCCCGGCGTGCATGTCGTGCGCACGCTGGCCGATGTAGACGCCATGGCCCCCGGCGTGACCGCTGGGCGGCGCGTGCTGATCGTCGGCGGCGGCTATATCGGGCTGGAGGCGGCAGCGGTCTGCGCCAAGAACGGGATGCAAGTGACGCTGGTGGAGATGGCAGAGCGGATCCTGCAACGCGTCGCCTGCCCGCAGACCTCGGCCTATTTCCGCGACCTTCACGCCGCGCATGGCGTCGATATCCGCGAGGGCGTTGGTTTGACCCGGCTGACCGGTGAGGCCCGCGTGTCTGGCGCGGTGCTGTCCGACGGCAGCGAACTGGCGCTCGACATGGTGATCGTCGGCGTCGGAATCGTGCCCGCGACGGGCCTTGCCGAAGCCGCGGGGCTGGATCTGGACAACGGCATCGAGACCGACGCCCATGGCCGCACCTCCGACCCGCATATCTGGGCGGCGGGCGACGCTGCGTCCTTTCCCCACAAGAGCGGGCGCATCCGGCTGGAAAGCGTGCAGAACGCCATCGACCAGGCGGAATGCGTGGCGGCGAACATGATGGGTGCGGGCGAGGATTACAGGCCGGAGCCGTGGTTCTGGTCCGACCAGTATGACACCAAGCTGCAAATCGCGGGCCTCAATACCGGCTACAACGAGATCGTGACGCGCAAGACCGGTGACACACTGTCCTTCTGGTATTTCGCGGGCGAGAGCTTCCTCGCCGTCGACGCGATCAACGATCCGCGCGGCTACATGGTGGGCAAGCGGCTGTTGTCGATGGGCAAATCGCCCGTCAAGGCAGCAGTTGCCGACCCCGCGACCGACCTCAAGGCGTTGCTGAAAGCGTGAGGATCATCGCGGGACGTCATAAAGGCAAGCGGCTGGCTTCGGTCGGAAAGGGCGATGCCGGCGCGCATCTGCGCCCCACCACCGACCGGGTGCGCGAAAGCTTGTTCAACCTGCTGGTGAACGGCGGCTACGGCGACCCGGTGACCGGCGCGCGCGTGCTGGACCTGTTCGCAGGCACCGGCGCATTGGGGCTGGAGGCGCTGTCGCGCGGCGCCGCGTTTGCCGCTTTCGTCGATGACGGGCGCACGGCACAGGCGCTTTTGCGCGAGAACGTCGCGCTGTGCGCGGCCGCGGACGATAGCAGGCTGTTTCGGCGCGACGCGACGCGCCTCGACGCGGTGCAGTTGCCGCCGTTCGACCTCGTCTTTCTCGACCCGCCCTATGGTAAAGGGTTGGGGGAAAAGGCGCTCAGGGCTGCGATGGCCGGGGGATGGCTGGCCGCAGGGGCGCTGATCGTCTGGGAAGAGGGCGCCCCGCCCATCCCACCGGCGGGCTGCGAGGTGCTCGACCAGCGCCGCTATGGCGATACGCTTGTGACCATCCTGCGCCAGGCGCGTGCGCTGCGATAGCGCTCGAAGCGGGGATGCTCGGCCTCACGACGCGTCACGAGAGGCCGAGCGGCGCGCAACGTCGGTGACGCGGGACGCAGCCGAACGTCGGGCGGTGTGCCCTCGCGCGCGTCGCGCGGCTTGCAGCAAGCGTCGGCCAAGGGCTCACGGCAGCCATCGCCCGTCCTGCCGCAGGCTGGGCACCCTGCTGGCCAGGCGCACCGACGTTCGCGACAGCTTGTGGTTCTTGTCCTACCTGCCACAATATGCGACCGTTCGCGCCAATTCAGAACACAAAAGAGCAGCCTGACCGCCCCATGCCGGACCTTACCGAATTGCTATCTTCCGTCTTTGGCTTTTCCGCCTTCCGACCGGGACAGGAGGAGATCGTCGATGCCGTTACCGCCGGACGCGACGTGCTGGCGATCATGCCCACCGGCGGCGGCAAGTCGCTGTGCTTCCAGCTGCCTGCGCTTGCGCGGCCCGGCCTCACCGTCGTCATCTCGCCGCTCATCGCGCTGATGCGCGATCAGGTGCGCGGCCTGCGCGAAGCGGGGGTGGAGGCAGGTGCGCTGACCTCCGGCAACACAGAGGACGAAACCGATGCCGTCTGGCGCGCGCTGGAGGCGGGGACGCTGAAACTGCTTTATATCGCGCCCGAACGCCTTGCCTCGGGCGGCACAGCGCGGATGCTGTCACGCGCCGGTGTCGGCCTGATCGCGGTGGACGAGGCCCATTGCGTCAGCCAGTGGGGCCACGATTTCCGCCCCGACTACCTGCGTATCGGTGATTTGCGCAGGGCGCTCGACGTGCCGCTTGCCGCCTTCACCGCCACGGCCGATTCCGAAACGCGGGATGAGATCGTGGCCCGACTTTTCGACGAAAAGTCGCCGCCCGAGACCTTCTTGCGCGGCTTCGACCGGCCCAACCTCGGCCTTGCCTTCGAGGTCAAGAACCAGCCGCGCCAGCAGATCCTCGCCTTCGCCGCCGCACGCAAGGGGCAGTCCGGCATCGTCTATTGCGGCACCCGGGCCAAGACCGAAACGCTGGCGCAGGCCCTGCGCGAAGCCGGGCACAGCGCCTGTGCCTATCATGGCGGCATGGAAGCGGGCGACCGCCGCGTGGTGGAAACCCGTTTCGCGCAAGAGGACGGGTTGATCGTGGTGGCCACGGTCGCCTTCGGCATGGGGGTGGACAAGCCCGATATCCGCTGGGTCGCGCATGCCGACCTGCCCAAGTCGATCGAGGCCTATTACCAGGAAATCGGCCGCGCCGGCCGTGACGGGGCCCCGGCCGACACGCTGACCCTGTTCGGCCCCGACGATATCCGCTTTCGCCGCCAGCAGATCGACGAAGGGCTGGCCCCCGCCGACCGCAAGACCGCCGACCATGGCCGGCTCAACGCGTTGCTCGGGCTGGCCGAGGCGACGGCGTGCCGACGTCAGATCCTGTTGCGCTACTTCGGCGAAAACCCCGATCCTTGCGGCAATTGCGACCTTTGCGCCGACCCGCCGGACCTGTTCGACGCGGGCGTCGCGGTGCAAAAGGCCCTCTCTGCGATGCTGCGCACCGGCGAAAGCTTCGGCGCCGGGCACCTGATCGACATCCTGACCGGAAATGCTACCGACAAGATCCGCCAACGCGGCCACGATACTTTGCCAACCTTCGGTGTCGGAACGGAGTTCGACCGGCGCGGCTGGCAGGCGGTGTTTCGCCAGATGGCGGCGCATGACCTTGCCCGGCCCGATCCCGACCGCCACGGTGCCCTGCGCATGACCGAGAACGCCCGCCCGATCCTGCGCGGCGAGGCGGGCATCATCCTGCGCCGCGACACCATCGCCAAGGCCCCGCGCCGCCCCGCCGTCAAGATGCTGGTCAGTGACGAGGACGCGCCGCTGTTGTCCGCGCTCAAGGCAAAACGCCGCGCATTGGCAGAGGAGGCAGGGGTGCCCGCCTATGTCATCTTCACCGACAAGACCCTGATCGAGATGGCCGAGACACGGCCCGAAACGCTCGATGCGATGGCGCGAATCGGCGGTGTCGGTGCCACCAAGCTCCACCGCTACGGCGCCATATTCCTTGAGGTCGTCACCGGTGAGGCCACCGCGCCCACCCACCCTGCGCGGCGCAAGCTGGCCGGGCGCGAGGCCGGGGCGCTCTACGACCAGCTGCTGACGGTTCAGGCCACGCTCGCGCGCGGCGACACCGGCCATGACAAACCGCTGTCCTGTTCCGCCTCGCAACTGGCGAAACTGGCTGACATGCGGCCCACCGACAGGGCGACGCTGGAACGGCTGCTGGGAGAGCGCCGGGCGGATCGCTTCGCAGATGCGTTTCTGGACGTGCTGCGCGCCGGGTGAATCCGCGTGCAGCGCTCTCGTCTTTGTCACCAGGCGGCACATGCTCGATGACGGTCAGGGGCGCTTTTCCGACGGTCGATGCAAAGCGCCTGCGCGGAGTTGCGCGGCTTCCGGCCGAAGCCATCTGCACACGAAAAGCCGACAGACATCGCTGACGGCCCCCGCCGACGACCGGGCGAGCGCTGCCCCCTACCCCGCCCGGCTGCGGCGCGACAGATGCGCCGGGGCGGGGTCCGTGGCCGCGCCGGCGCCGCCCTCGGGCGCGTCCGCCTCGCCCGGTCCCGCCTCGTTATCCGGCAGGCCTTCGCGCGACAACAGCACCGCCACCGTGCGCAACCCGGGCACATGGCTGCACACGATCATCACCGCGACCATGATCGGCACCGACAGGAACATCCCCGCAATGCCCCAGACCGCGCCCCAGAAGGCCAGCGAGACGATGATCCCGAATGTCGACAGGCGCAGCGTGCGGCCCATCAGCCACGGGTCGATGATATTGCCGTTGACGAACTGGATCGCCCCCGCAGCGACGAAAAAGGCGATCGTCGGCGCTGGTTCGCCAAGCTGTACATAGACCACCAGCGTCGCCAGAACCGTCGCCACGATGGAGCCGACATTGGGGATGTAGTTCAGAACGAAGGTCAGGACGCCGATGGCCACTGCAAGCTCCAGCCCGAAGGCGTAGCATATGCCGTAGACCATCGCCCCGGTCACTGCGCTGACCACAGTCTTGACCAGCAGGTAATAATTCACCCGGTGCATGATAGTGCCGATGATCCTGCGCGTGCGCGCGACGCGCGGCGTATCGCCGCCCAGAAGGCTGGTCAATTTCACGTCGAACCAGAGCTTCTCGGCGAACAGGAAGCCGACGAAAAGAATCACCAGAACCGTGCCTTGCATCAGGCTGCCCGCCTGCCCGGCCATGGCGCGCAGGTAGCCCGAGACATCGACGCTGCGCATCGCGCTCAGGATCGCCTGCTCCACATCGGGGCCCATCCACGCGAAAAGATCGGCCACCGCCGCGGGCGCACGTTCGGTATAGGTCAGCGTCGTGGCCAACACCGTGTTGATCTGTGACAGGATCAGCGATGTCATCATGAACAAGCCGGTGGAGATCAGCACCACGGCAGCAATACTGGCCAGCCATGTCGGGAAGCGCACCGGCCCGACGCGCAACCGTGCGATATAGTTGATGGCGTCGCTGGTCAGGCTGAACAGGATGATCGCCACGGCAAGCGAGGCCAGCAGGAACCGTGCCTCGACCAGCACAAGCAGAACGACCCCGCTTGCGATGACCACAAGCGCGGCGGTCTGCACGCGTTGACGATGCGGGCCGCGGACGGACGATGTCTGAGACTCTGTCATATGCGCGATATTGCGCAGGTCATGCAGCAATCTCAAGGCATTTGGCGGCGCGGTTTGGCCCGTCTGCCGCCCTTGTTGCCAAACGGGCTTGGCGCTAGGTCGTGTTTGACTGCCCCCAACGGGCCGACAGTAAGGATACCGCACCATGCTGATCGTGATCTCACCGGCCAAGAAGCTCGACTGGACGCCGCGCGACGTCGACATGACCACGCCGATGTTCCAGGCCGACGCCAACCACCTTGCCGAAATCGCGGGCGGCCTGTCGGTGGCCGCGTTGCAACGCCTGATGTCGATCAGTGAAAACCTTGGTAAACTGAACCATGACCGCTTCGCGCGTTTCCATGATCACGCCGACCGGCGCCCCGCCGGGCTGGCCTTTGCCGGCGACACCTATACCGGGCTTGAAGCGGCCAGCCTCGATGAGACCGAACTGGCCTTCGCGCAGGATCACCTGCGCATCCTCTCCGGACTCTACGGCCTGCTGCGCCCGTTCGACGCGATCCAGGAATACCGGCTGGAAATGGGCAGCCGCTTGAAGACGGAGCGCGGCAAATCGCTTTACGAATACTGGGGCGACCGCATCGCCGAGGCGCTAACGGCCGAGGCGGAGCGCGTGAACACCGATACGCTGATCAACTGCGCTTCGGTCGAGTATTTCACCGCCGTCAAGCCCGATGCGCTGCGCCCGCGCGTCATCACCCCGCAATTTCT
>PFEX01000080.1:0-977 GCA_002783145.1 Rhodobacteraceae bacterium CG17_big_fil_post_rev_8_21_14_2_50_65_11
CGTTGTCCTCCGCCTTGCGAAAATACGGCAGCACGTCCTCGTAAGACCAGCCCTCGCAGCCCATCTGCCGCCACTCGTCGTAATCCTGCGCGTTCCCACGGGTGTAGATCTGCGCGTTGATCGCCGATCCACCACCGATCACCTTCGCTTGCGTGTAGTTGAACACGCGCCCCTTCATGTGACGTTGCGGCACCGTTTCCCAGCCCCAGGAGCCGATGCCCTTGGTCATCTTCGCAAAGCCTGCGGGCAGGTGATAGAAGGGATGCCGGTCGCGCCCCCCGGCCTCCAGCAGCAACACCTGCGCGGTGGGATCCTCGCTCAGCCGTCCGGCCAGAACGCTGCCAGCGCTGCCGCCACCGATGATGATGTAGTCAAAGCCCTCAGCCATATCGCCCCCTCAGAGCCGGTGAATGGAAAGCCCGCCATCGACGGGGATGACCGCCCCGGTGGCAAAGGCGAAGTCGCCGCGCGCAAGCGGCAGGATTGTTCGCGCGATATCGGCGGGCGTGCCCCAGCGACGAGCGGGCACGAGTCCCGCTTTGATGCGCGCCTCGTAACGGTCGGCAACCGGCGCGGTCATCGGCGTTTCGATGATACCGGGGCGGATGTCGTAGACGCCGATCCCCTCGCCGGCCAGACGCACCGCAAAAGCCTGCGCCATCATCGCCGCGCCAGCCTTTGAGATGCAGTATTCCGCCCGGTCGGGGGACACCATCGCGGCACTGACCGAGGTGACGAAAGCGATCGACCGGTAGGGCGCCTCTGGCAGGGCCAGCATGCCGCGCGCGACCGCCTGCGCCAGGAAGAACGCGCCGCGCAGGTTTACGGCCATGCAGCGGTCGAAGCTTTCCGGCGTCATGTCCAGCAGGTCGCCGCGCGCCATCGCCGGCACCCCGGCATTGGAGATCAGCGTCGTGACCGGCCCCACCGCGTCAAGCAATGCAGGGATCGAGGCGATCTGCATGAGGTCATGGCGG
>PFEX01000080.1:985-10557 GCA_002783145.1 Rhodobacteraceae bacterium CG17_big_fil_post_rev_8_21_14_2_50_65_11
TGCCAGCCCGCGTCATGCAGCGCCTCGGCGATACCGCGACCGATGCCTTGCTGGCCGCCGGTGACAAGCGCGGTCGGGGTCATTTCGTCACCTCCTCTTTCAAACGGTCGGCCTGACGCAGGGCGAGGGCCGCGATGGTCAGCGACGGGTTCACCGCCGCCGATGTCGGCAACAGCGATGCGTCGCAGATCCACAGGTTCGGATGGTCGTGGCAGCGCCCGAACGGGTCGGTGACGCTGGTGGCCGGATTGACGCCCAGACGTGCAGTTCCGCATTGATGCGACGGGGTGGACCGGTCGAAGGGTTTCGACAGCGCAACCGGATATCCGGCGCGACGCAACGCGCGCTTGAACGTTCTTACCAGCCGCTGATGCGCGCGCCAGTTCGACCTGCGCCAGTCGAGCACGATCTCGGCCCCCTTCAGGGTCACGCGGCTTTCGGGCCGCGGCAAATCCTCGCTCATCACGTAGAAATCCATCGCCCGGGCGGCGATCATGTTGGCGACAGGCCCCGGCAGCCCACTTTGCGCGGCAAGGATCGAGCCCGAAACGCGGCCAAGCAATTGCACGTTGCCAAGCGGTTCGCCGTTCGGCCCGCCGGTCAGGTACCAGTCATTGATGTGCAACGTCTTTTGATAGACCGACCGGTTGCGTCGCCCCGACAGCGCCAACAGGGCAGAGGCATTGTGGTTCATGAAGTTGCGCCCGACCTGGTCGGACCGGTTGGCAAAGCCCCTCGGGTGATCCTCGTTGGCCGATTGCAGCAGCAGCACCGCCGTGTGGACGGCCCCTGCGGCCAGCACGATACGAGGCGCGGTAAAGCGCCCGGCGGAGGTTCCGACAGCCGTGATCCGGTCACCCTGCGCCTCCAACCGGTCAACGCGTATGCCCGTCTTCAACGTCACGTTGGGATATCGAAGCGCCTGCGCGAGGGCGGCGGTTTCTGCGTCGAGCTTGCCGCCAGCGGTATCGGGGAAGGCATCCCACGGCGTCGGCGCGCGGGCCAGCCACCGGTCGAGATCCAGCGCAAGGGGCAGCGGCGCAGGGTGCAGCCCGACCGATGTCAGGCGGCGGTCCAGATCGGCGACGGCCGGTTCATGGGGCACCGGCGGGTAGCTGTAGTTCGCCGCGCGCGGCGGTTCCGTCGGGTCGCGCGTTGCGTCACCGCGCACCTGGTAGAGCACCTCGGCCCTGTCATACCAAGGCGCCAGCGTGTCATAGCCGAACGGCCAGCCCGGCGTTGCACCGCCCATGTGCCGGATGGGCGCGAAATCCGCCTCGCGGTAGCGCATCATGACCGCGCCATAGAACTTGGAATTGCCACCCACGCAGGAATAATTTCCGGGGTTGAAGCGCTTGCCGTCCGGGGTCAGCCAGGTTTCATCGGGGCGGAAATGCCCGCGCGCGAAAATGGCGTCGGCGTCGCGCGCCTCCGGGCAATCCGTCAACCGCTTACCGCGCTCAAGGATCAGGATACGCAGCCCGGACTGCGCCAGCCCCGCAGCCAGCGTCGCGCCCCCGATCCCGGAACCGACGATGATGATGTCTGCGTCGCTCAACGCGGCCCTCCCTTGGCTTATGATATCTTTTGGATCGTTCCAATTCCAGCGCAAAAAGTAGCCCGCGGCCATTCGGCACGCGGGCTTCGGGTGTTACCTGATGCGGTCTTCGGTCCTGGGATCGAACAGAACGGCCTTGTCCATGTTCACCGCGAACTCGAACGGCTGGCCGGGGTGCACATCGGCATCCGCGCGCATCCGTGCAATGCAGTCCTTGCCGGACAGCGTCATGGTGACGAAGGTATCGGCCCCGGCCGGTTCCGTCACGCTCACGGTGTTGCTCAGCGACTGGATGTTGCGGGCATTGCGGTCGGCGCCTTCGAGATCGGTGATGGCCTCGGGCCGGATACCGAAAAGCACCTCTGAGTCCTTGTAAGACGCGTAGGACGCAGGCGCGTTCTCGACCCTGAGCGCAAGTTCCCGACCCTCGGCATCGGACACGAGGACATGCAGCGCTCCGTTTCGTTCCACCAGTTTCGTGGGCAAGACGTTCATCGCGGGCGAGCCCATGAAGGTGGCCACGAACAGGTTGGCGGGATTGTCGTAAATCTCCTTCGGTGTGCCAAGCTGCTGGACATATCCGTTATACATCACCGCGATCCGGGTGGAGAGGGTCATCGCCTCGATCTGGTCGTGGGTGACGTAAACGATGGTCGTGCCAAGCTTCTGGTGCAGCTTCTTGATCTCGGTGCGCATATCGACGCGCAGCTTGGCGTCGAGGTTCGACAGCGGTTCATCGAAGAGGAACACGTCGGGGTCGCGCACCAGCGCCCGGCCCATGGCCACGCGCTGCCGCTGCCCGCCCGAAAGCTGCCCCGGCTTGCGGCCAAGCAGATCACCGATCTGCAACAGCTTCGCCACGTCGGCCATGGCCTTTTCACGCTCGGGCTTCGGTATGCCGTGCATTTCCAACCCGAAGGTGATGTTCTGGCCCACCGTCATGTTGGGGTAAAGTGCATAGGACTGGAACACCATCGCGATGTTGCGCTTGGAGGGGTGGATGCCGTTCACCACCCGATCCTTGATCGCGATTTCACCGCTGGTGATTCCCTCCAGCCCCGCGATCATGTTCAGAAGCGTGGACTTGCCGCAGCCCGAAGGGCCGACGAGCACCAGGAATTCGCCCTCGCGCACGTCGATATCTATCTGATGGAGAACTTCCTCCGCTCCGTAGGATTTGGTGACGTTCTTGATGTCGAGGAAACCCATGGTGTTTATCCCTTCACGGAGCCGGCCATCAGGCCGCGCACGAAGTAGCGACCGGCGACGATATAGACGAGAAGCGTGGGACCGGCGGCCATGATGGCGCCAGCGAAGTGAACATTGTATTCCCGCACGCCAGTGGACGAGTTGACGAGGTTGTTCAGCGCCACCGTCATCGGCGCCGACCCGCCGCTGGCAAAACTGGCGCCAAAGAGAAAATCGTTCCAGATGTTGGTGAACTGCCAGATGAAGCTGACCGCGATGATCGGCCCGGACGAGGGCAGCAAGATGCGCCAGAAGATCTGGAAGAACCCGGCCCCGTCGATCTGCGCCGCGCGTACAAGCTCGGTCGGGAACGCGGCATAGTAGTTGCGGAAATAAAGCGTCGTGAACCCGACCCCGTAGACGAAGTGCACCAGCACAAGGCCAGGCGTGGTCCCCGCGATTTGCAGGATCCCGAGAATGCGCGCCATCGGGATCAGCACGATCTGGAACGGGATGAAGCACGAAAACAGCAACAGGCCGAACACAAGGGTGGACCCGCGAAACTGCCATTTGGTCAGGACATAGCCGTTGAGCGCCCCGAAGATGGTGGACAGCAGCACCGCCGGAATGGCCATCATGATCGAGTTGACGAAATACGGCCGCAGGCCGGTTGGCTCCACCCCGATCTGTGCGGTCGACCAGGCGCTAAGCCATGGCTCGATCGTCCAGGTGCGCGGCAGCGAAACCATGTTGCCGCCGGTGATCTCATCAAGCGGTTTCAGCGAGTTCACCAGCATGATGCCGAAGGGCAGCAGGTAAAATAGCGCGAACAGCAGCAGCACGAGGTAAATCAGCGCGCGCGACCAGTTCGAGGAGCGAATGGCGGTGTCGGTGGATGCGGCGGCCATCACTTCTTCTCCCGCAGTTCGGCGTAAAGATAGGGGACCATGATCGCAGCGATGGTCATCAGCATGATGACGGCAGACGCGGCCCCGATCCCCATCTGGTTTCGCGTGAAGGTGTAAGAATACATGAAGGTCGCGGGCAGCGCCGTGGCATTGCCGGGGCCACCGCCTGTCAGCGCGATGACAAGGTCATAGGACTTGATCGCAAGATGCGACAGGATCACGAAGGCCGACAGGAACGCCGGGCGGAGTTGTGGCAGGATGATCCGGCGATAGAGTTGGAAATTCGAGGCCCCGTCCATCTGCGCGGCCTTCAGGATTTCATTGTCGATCCCGCGCAGGCCGGCAAGGAACATCGCCATCACGAACCCGGAGCTTTGCCAGACAGCAGCGAGCACGATGGTGTAGATCGCCATGTCGCGGTCCTTGATCCAGTTGAATTGAAAACTGGTCCAGCCCCAAAGGTGCATGGTGTTTTCCAGCCCGATGGCCGGATCGAGAAACCACTTCCACGCGGTGCCGGTGACGATGAAGCTAAGCGCCATCGGGTAAAGGAAGATCGGCCGCAGCACCCCTTCGCCCCGGATCTTCTGATCGAGGAAGATCGCCAGCATCAGGCCGATGATCGTCGAGATGACGATGTAGAGCGACGCAAAGACCGCAAGGTTCGTCAACGCGATGTTCCACTCGCGAACGCGGAACAGGCGATCGTAATTCTGCCATCCGACCCAGTTGTAGGAGGGCAGCATTCTGCTGTCGGTAAAGCTCAGGTAGATGGTGAAGGCGATAAATCCGTAGACGAATATCAGCATCACCGCGAGGGATGGCGACAAGACAAGCTTGGGCAGCCAGTTCTGAAGGCGCGTGCGGAAATCCACGCCGGTATCGGTCGATGCGGCCATAAGGCCCCCCCCCTGTCTGAGAATGGCAATCCGGCCGCCATTGGCCGCACGGGACGGGCCGGCCCCGGTCTTTGGGGCCGGCCCGAAACGATATACTTACTGCGCCAGTTCGACGGCGGTGACGAGTTCCGCAGCTGCGGTCTCGGCGTCAAATTCGCCGTTGAAATGGGCGGTGATCACGTCGTACATCGCGTTCTGCACCGACGGGGTGTTGGCATGGCCATGGGCCATCGACCCGAACAGCGTGCCATTGGCCGAGGCGGCGGCCAGTTGCGCCATCCCCAGTTGTCCGCAGGCATCGAACTGATCCGAAGGAATGTCGGTGCGCGCCGGGACGGAGCCCTTGACGATGTTGAAGGCAACCTGGAATTCCGGGCTCATCACGGCCGAGGCCATGGCAAGCTGGGCTTGCTGCGCGGTTTCGTCCGACACGTTGAACATGGCGAACTGGTCCGAGTTGAACATAACGGTGCCTTCGGTGCCCGGCACGCGGAAGCACTGGAATTCCTCGCCGGCGGTCAGGCCCGCATTGACGAATTCACCCTTGGCCCAGTCGCCCATGATCTGAAACAGCGCCTCGCCGTTGATCACCATCGAGGAGGCAAGGTTCCAGTCGCGGCCCGAGAAGTTGTCATCGACGAAACCACGAAGCGTATCCATGCGTTGGAACGCTTCGACCATCGTGTCGGAGCCGAGAGCCTCGGGGTCGAGGTCGATCATCGCGGCCTGGTAGAAGTTCGGGCCACCGACGCCCATCACCATCGAGTCGAAGATGGTGGCTTCCTGCCAAGGCTGGCCGCCATGCGCGAGCGCGGTGTAACCGGCATCCTCAGCCGTCTGCATCGCGGCAACAAACTCGTCCCACGTGCCGGGCTGGTCGATGCCAAGCTCTTCCATCAGCGCGGTGTTGGCCCAGACCCAGTTGACCGAATGCACGTTGACCGGTGCGGCCACCCAATCGCCGTTATAGGTCGAGAATCGCTGAAGCGCCTCTGGCACGACCTCGCCCCAGTTCTGTTCTTCGGCCAGCGAATTGAGGTTGGCAAGCGACCCTTCGGCTGCCCAATCCTGGATCGAGAAGCCAAGCATCTGCACGGCGGTCGGCGGATCGCCGGCGGTGACGCGGGCGCGCAGAATGGTCATGGCGTCCGATCCGCCACCACCGGCAACGGGCATATCGGTCCAGCCGACGCCACCTGTGGCGAGGTCTTCACGCAGAACATTGAGCGCCGCCGCCTCGCCGCCCGAGGTCCACCAATGCAACACCTCGACCTCTTGCGCCGCGACCGCAGTGGTCGAAAGCGCCAGGACGGCCGCCGTGAGTTTGAGTTTTTTCATCATGGTCATGTTAGGTTCCTCCCTTTGAGACCAGTGCCCTTTCGAGCTTCCGATTATTAAAACGTTATAAATTACCCCTTCGTCAACCCAAAAATTTCTGCCTGTTGCACGTTGTGATCTGCACAAGCTACAGTAAAAAAGCGTAATTTCTGCAATGCAGCATCAATGGCTGCCCTGCATTCAGTGTTGAAACGTTTGAAATTCCGGTCAATATGGACGGTGTTGAAACCTGCCGGTGGCCGAAAAAGATGATTGATGACCCGTCCGGCATCGCGCCGCATGTCCAAAGCGAAAGACCGACGCTGCGCACCATCGCCACGGCAACCGGCTTTTCCGTGGCGACGGTATCGCGCGCATTGGCCGACGACCCGCAGATCGCCGCCAAGACGCGCGCAACCGTGGCAGCCGCAGCACAACGATTTGGCTATGTCCCCGACCGCGCGGCGCGGCGCCTGCGTACCGGCCGGACGCAAGTCATCAGCCTGTTGCTGGCGACCGAGCACGAATTCCTCGGCTTCACCCATGAATTTCTGACCGGCATTACCCAAGTGCTTGCCGGCACAGGCTATTCCGTGACCGTGGTGCCCGACAGCCCCGACGGAGATCGCCTTGCCCCGGTGCGCACAATCCTGCGCAACAACCTTGCCGATGGCCTTCTGTTCACCCGCACCGAGGCGTTCGATCCGCGCGTGCGCCTGTTGATGGAGGCCGATTTCCCCTTCGTCAGCCATGGCCGGACGGAGTTTACCGCACCGCACCCGTGGGTCGATTTCGACAACGAGGCCTTCGCGCGAAACGCGGTGGAGCATCTGGTCGCCAAGGGGCGGCGCAGGATCAGTCTGGTCCTGCCCGGCGACAAGTTCACCTTTACCCAGCATCTGCGCTACGGCTTCCTGAGCGCGGCGCGCGCCGCCGGCATCGCCTATGACATCGCCGAGGGCATCACGCTCGACAGTCCGACACCGGACATCGCCGCGGTCCTGACCGCCGCGCGACGTGGCCCCAACCCGCCCGACGGCTATGTCTGCGTGGGCGAGGTTACGGCACTTGTCGCGCTTGCGGCCCTCGCCGATACCGGGGCCCTCTACGGCGTCGACGCGGATATCGTGGCCAAGCGCGCCTCGCCGATCTTCGACAATATCCGCCCGCAGATCGATACGGTGTTCGAGGACTTGCGCGAAACCGGGCGCGCGATGGCCGAGATGTTGCTGCGCCGGATGGAAGGGGAACCTGCCGATGACCTGCACCGGATGATTCTGCCCGTTCCGTCGTTTTGAGGCGCAGCCGCGCATCATGCCACCCATGCCCCCCGCGTGTTGCCAATGCGCATCTGCACGGTCTTGACCTCCAGAAACTCCTCGATCCCGTAGCGGCCCAATTCGCGCCCCTGCCCGCTTTGCTTGAAACCACCGAAGGGCAGTTCGGCAAAGCCATCCATCCACGTGTTGGTCCAGACCGTGCCCGCCTGCACCCGCCGCGCGAAATCGAGGCAGGTGGAGACATCGCTGCTCCAGACCGCTGCCGAAAGGCCATAGGCGGCGCCGTTCGCCAGTGCGATCGCCTCTTCGCTCGTGCGGAAGGTCAGCACCGACACAACCGGGCCGAACACTTCGTCACTGGCAATGGGCATGTCGGGGCGGACCCCTGTCACGATGGTGGGCTGATAGAACTGTGCACCAAGCCCGCCGACCTCAAGTGCCGCGCCGCCAAGCGCCAGCCGCGCACCGGCGGCGGTGGCGGCCTGCACGTAGCCGTCGATCTTTGCCAGATGATCGGGACTGATGATCGCGCCGACCCGCGTGCGCGGGTCCAGCGGCTCACCGAAGGGCACACGCCGACTGAGAGTCACCAGCTTTTCGGTCAGCGCCGCGGCCACGTCCTCATGCACGATGATCCGGCTGCCCGCATTGCAGCATTCCCCGGCATTGAAATAGACCCCGAAGGCAATCGCATCGGCGGCTTGGTCGAGGTCTGCATCGGCAAAGATAACCTGCGGGTTCTTGCCCCCAAGCTCCAACGAGACCTTCTTCAACGTCGCCGACGCGGCAGAGGTGATTCGCTTGCCGACGCCGGTCGACCCGGTGAAGGACACCATGTCGACGCGCGGATCGGTCGACAGGGTTTCGCCGACCGGGTCGCCAAACCCAAGCACGATGTTCACCACCCCGTCCGGCAGCCCCGCCTCTTGCAACAGCCGCCCCAGCATCACCGTTGTGCCGGGTGTCAGTTCGGAGGGTTTCACCACGGCCGTGCAGCCCGCCGCCAAGGCAAAGGGCAGTTTCTGAGAGACGATGAGGAACGGGAAATTCCACGGCGCAATCAGCGCCGCGACCCCGACCGGTTCTTTCAGCACAAGGCCCAGCATGTCGGGGCCCAGCGAATTGTAACTGTCGCCATGCAACGTGCGGGCAAGCGCCGCGGCATAGCGCCAAAGGTCCGCCGCGCCTTCGATCTCGGACAGGGCCTGGCTGATCGGTTTGCCGGATTCCAGCACCTCCTGCCGCGCGATGGCCGCCCGGTCCCGGTCGATCAGGTCGGCAACCTTGAGCAACAGGGTCGCCCGGTCCTTGCCCGCGCCGCGCGACCACGTGCCGACATCGAAGGCTGCGCGGGCCGCAGCAACGGCAGCCTCTGTCTCGGCCACACCGCCGCGTGCGGCAACCGACACCGGCACGTCATGCGCGGGCGAGCGACGTTCGGACGTGGCGCCATCGGCGCTGTCCTGCCACGCGCCGCCTATCCAGTGTTGCAGCAGCATGGGCGCGTCCGGCAACGCGGCGTTGGAGGCGGGAATAATCGTCAGGTCGGTCATCGGTCAGGTTCCAGGAAATTCGGGTTTGCGTTTCTCGGCGAAGGCCGTGACGCCCTCTGCCTTGTCGTCGCTGGCGCCGATCATTCCGGCCCCCAGCGCTTCGATCATCGCCGCGGCGTCTTCGCCCACGGCGGCATGGATCTGGTATTTCGCAACTTCTGCGGCGCGCGGCGAGGCGCGGCTCAGCCCTGCCGCAATCTCTTCCGCGGCGGTCAGCGGATCATCGGCAATCTCGGCGACAAAGCCAAGACCATACGCGCGGGCGGCGTCGATCCGGCGACCGAAGAGAACCATTTCCTTCAGCACGGACTCGGGCAGCAACCGCGACAGGCGCTGCGTGCCCGACCAGCCCGGCACGATCCCCACCTGCGCCTCGGGCAGTGCCAGCGTGGCAGCGGGGGCCATCACCCGGATATCGCAGGCCGCCGCCAGTTCCAGCCCGCCGCCGAAAGCGTGGCCCTGAAGCACGGCGATTGTCGGTTTCGACAGCCGCGCCAGCCGGTCGAAAACGCGGTGCCCCTCGCGCACCCAGTGACGCGCAAAATCGAACGGCGAGAGCGGCGCCCACGCGGCGATGTCTGCCCCCGCGCAGAAGGCCCGATCCCCCGTCGATTGGACGATGACACAACGCACCTCTGGGGTGCGATCGAGCGTGTCGCAATGCGCCGCAAGCGCGGCCAGCATGCCGGGGGTGAAGGCGTTGAGTTTGCCGCTGTTGTCCAGCGCAAGGCGCGCCAGCGGGCCGTGAATGGTCAGGTGAACGGCGCTCATATCGACAGCCCCATGGGGACGTCACGCAGGATCGCACGGGGCATGATGGTCGCCTGATCCGAAACCGCCACGCGCCCCCCGCTGGCCTGCACGATGTC
>PFEX01000038.1:0-11996 GCA_002783145.1 Rhodobacteraceae bacterium CG17_big_fil_post_rev_8_21_14_2_50_65_11
CGCGGCGGCGATATCGTCGGCGAACATGACGTGCTTTTCGCAGGTCAGGGAGAGCGAATCGTGCTGCGTCACGTCGCCACCGACCGCGCGATCTTCGGGCGCGGCGCGCTCAAGGCCGCGCTCTGGGGGCAGGGCAAGGGCCCCGGCGAGTTCGACATGCTCGACGTGCTCGGCCTGCGCTGAGCCTGTTGGGCCTTGTCGCCGACCGGCCTTTCATCTTGGCAAAAACACCTCCATCGGAGGCGTCCCGACCATGCAGTCAGCGCGCCTTTCAGAACTCAGCGCGCCTTTCAGAACAATGCGTCATGCCACCCGATATCCCGTGGCAACGCGCCCCGAGGAGGGCCCCGAAGGGGCTTGACGAGGGGCGCCCGTGGATCGCCGCGCATGCGCGGCGAAACCGCTTCAGAAATCGATTGCGATGCCCTTCTTTTCCCAATCGCCATAGCGCACCGGTTCCGGCCCGTCGCGCCCGCCAAGCTCTGGCGGCAGGTCCATTGCCGGCGCTGCCTTGCGCCGCGCCTCTGCCTCGGCGAGCGCGCGCTTTGCCGCCTCGGGCAGGTCGTCTTGCTTGGGATCATCCCTCATCGGTCACGCTCCTTGTCTGGGTCCTGTCTTTGATATACCCCGCGAAGGCCCCACAGCAAGAGGATGCCCCATGCCCAAGCCCGGCTTTGACACCGGTCTTCCCGCCCGCCGCGCGGCGCTGGAAATGCTGCGCAGCACCCTCATGGACAAGCGCCTCCTCTCACACCAGCCTGCCCCAGGCGGCCTCGACCCCGAGGACGCGGCACGCGCCCGACGCCTCGCGCTTACCTTGCTGCGCCACCTTGGCCGGCTTGACAATGTGCTGCGTCCTCATCTGCAAAAACGCCCGACGCTCGCGGTGCAGAGCCTGCTTCGGCTTGGTGCGGCGGAACTGCTGGTCGACGGGTCCGAGCCGCATGGCGTCATCGCGTCGCTGGTCGAAATCGCCAAGCGCGGTGCCCGCACGACGCGCGCCGCGGGCTTGGTGAACGCCGTCTTGCGCAAGGTCGATGCCGACGATCGCGGCAGGTGGGCCGCGCTGCCACCGCAACCCCTGCCGGTCTGGCTGCGCAAGCCACTGCACAAGGCTTACGGGGTCGACGCGGTCGCGGCCATCGAGGCGGCGCATGAACGCGGTGCGGCGCTCGACCTGACGCCGAAAGCGGGCGGCGTGATCGCGGGCGGCGTGCCCCTGCCCACCGGGTCCGTCCGCTTTTCGCAGGCGCAGGTCACCGCCATTCCCGGCTACGCGGAAGGCGACTGGTGGGTGCAGGACACGGCCGCCGCGCTGCCCGCCCGGCTGCTTGGCGATCTCGTTGGGCTGCGGGTGCTCGATCTGTGCGCCGCGCCGGGTGGCAAGACCCTGCAACTGGCCGCTGCCGGGGCCGATGTGACTGCGCTCGACCTGTCCGAGACGCGCCTGGAACGCGTCACCGAGAACCTCGCGCGCACCGGCCTTGTCGCGCGCCTTGTCGTTGCCGACGCGCTCACTTACGCGGCCGATCCCTTCGACGCCATCCTGCTCGACGCCCCCTGTTCGGCCACCGGCACCATCCGCCGCCACCCCGACCTGCCCTTCGTCAAGACGGCGGGCGAAGTCGAAAGCCTCACCCGGCTGCAAATGCAGATGCTCGACCATGCGCGCACTCTGCTCAAACCGGGCGGCAGGCTTGTCTTCTGCACCTGTTCGCTGCTGCCCAACGAGGGCGAGAACCAGGTCAAGGCGGCGCTGAAGCGTCATGACGACCTGTCCGTCCTGCCGATCGACCCGACGCAACTCGGCGGCAATCCTCATTGGGCCAGCCCCGAGGGGGGTCTGCGCCTGCGCCCGGATTTCTGGCCCGAGCTGGGTGGGATGGACGGATTTTACATGGCCCTTTTGAAACGGGGCTGAACCCTGCTATCGTGCCGGCCAGAAGACAAAGAGCAGCCGCCCATGTCAGAAGCCCTTTCCCCCGCCCCGGTCTCGCAAAGGGCGCGTCCGGGACGCTTGCGCCGGGCCAGCAATCGCTGGGCGGCGTGGCGCGCGGGCTTCGGTCCGACCCCCAAGGGCTTCACCTCGCGGCCAGAGCCGCGGCTGATCGGGTCGGATGCGCGCGGCCGGCAATTGATGGCCGGCAACCTGTTGTTCGCGGGCGTCCTGGTGCAGATGCAGGAGGCGCTGCCGTGGACCCTTGCCGCACCGTCGGATGCCTTCGAGGACGAGTTGCACGGTTTCGAATGGCTCGATCACCTGGCCGCGGTGGCCGATGGCTCCGCCCGGCCGATCGCGCAGGCATGGCTCGCCGGCTGGCTGCGCCGTTACGCCACCGGCAAGGGGCCGGGCTGGGTGCCCGACCTTGTCGGGCGGCGCCAGATCCGCTGGATCAGCCACGCGCTCTTCTTGATGAGCGGGCAGGACGCCCACGAGACCCGCGCCTTCTACACCACGCTCGGGCGGCAAGCCGAATTCCTGGCGCGTCGCTGGCGCACCACGTCGCACGGGCTGCCCCGGTTCGAGGCGCTGACCGGCCTGATCTATTCGGCCTGTTCCCTTATTGGGGTCGCGCATCACCTGAAACCGGCGCTGAAGGCGCTGGCACAGGAATGCGCGCGCGAAATTGACGCCTCGGGCGGCATTGTCACCCGCAATCCCGAGGAACTGCTGCACGTCTTTACCCTGCTGACATGGACTGCCGCGGTTCTGGCAGAGGCGGGCAAGACCGCCGATCCAGCCGTGGACACCGCGATCATGCGTATCGCGCCGACCCTGCGCAGCCTGCGCCACGCCGATGGCGGGCTGGCGCGGTTTCATGGCGGCGGGCGCGGACAGGTCGGGCGGCTGGATCACGCGTTGGCGCAATCGGGGGTGCGGCCGGCGACCCTGTCGGGGCTGGCGATGGGCTACGCGCGGCTGTCGGCCGGGCGCGCATCCATCGTGATCGACGCCGCCCCGCCGATGATGGGGCCGCAAGCGTTCAATTCGCACGCCTCCACGCTGGCCTTCGAGCTGACATCGGGCCGGCATCCGTTGATCGTCAATTGCGGCTCCGGCGCCGGTTTCGGGGCCGATTGGCGCCGCGCGGGCCGCGCCACGCCCTCGCATTCCACGCTGGCGCTTGAAGGCTATTCCTCGGCCCGGCTCGGGCCACGGTCAGCGGTGCATGGGGTGGTCAAACAGCCGTTGCTGGAAGGCCCCGGAACCATCGAAGTGCAGGAAAGCGACAGCGGCGCCGCCCGCGCCATCGCCTTTTCGCATGACGGCTACCGCCGCACCCACGGGCTCATCCATCTGCGCAGCCTCAGCCTCGAGGCCGACGGTCGGCTCTTGCGGGGGGAGGACGGGCTGGCCGCGATTACCGGCACCGACCGCGAGATACTCGACCGGGTCATCGCCCGCCTGCCCACCGATGGCATCCCCTACACTGTCCGCTTTCACCTGCACCCGGATGTGGAGGCGGAGATCGACCTTGGCGGCGCGGCGGTTTCTCTGACGCTGCACGGTGGCGAGACGTGGGTGTTTCGCCATGGTGGCGAGGCGTCGCTGACATTGGAAAACAGCGTCTACCTCGACTCCGGCCGGCTAAAACCGCGCGCGACAAAACAGATCGTTCTCTCTTCGCGCCTGACGGAGTATGGCAGCGCGGTAAGCTGGACCCTGGCCAAACCCACCGACGCGCTCCGCGCGCCCCGGCCATGATGAAACAGGAGACCCCATGACTGACCTCGCCCCGCTCAAACGCGCGCTTCTTTCCGTATCCGACAAGACCGGGCTGGTCGACCTTGCCCGCGCCCTCGCAGGGCGCGGGGTGGAATTGCGGTCCACCGGTGGCAGCGCGAAGGCGATGCGCGAGGCCGGGCTGACGGTAACAGACGTGGCCGAAGTGACGGGATTCCCCGAGATGATGGGTGGCCGCGTCAAGACGCTGCACCCCAAGGTGCACGGCGGGCTTCTTGCGCTGCGCGACGACCCGGCCCATGTCGCGGCGATGGACGCGCACGGGATCGTTGGCATCGACCTTCTGGTGGTCAACCTCTACCCGTTCGAGGATACCGTGGCCAAGGGCGCTGACTATGCCACCTGTATCGAGAATATCGACATCGGCGGCCCCGCGATGATCCGCGCCGCCGCCAAGAACCATGCCTTCGTCAACGTCGTCACCGACCCCGAGGATTACGCCGCCCTGCTGGCAGAGCTTGACGAGAACGATGGCGCAACCTCGCTGGGCTTCCGCCAGCAACTGGCGCTGACCGCCTATTCCCGCACCGCCGCCTACGACGCCGCCGTGTCAGGCTGGATGGTGCACGCGCTTGACACCGATACCCCGCGACGCCGCGCCTTCGCGGGCACCCTGGCGCAAGGCCTGCGCTACGGCGAGAACCCGCACCAGAAAGCGGCGTTCTACGTGGATGGGTCGGGCCGCGAGGGCGTCGCCACCGCAAGGCAGCACCAGGGCAAGGCGCTCAGCTACAACAATATCAACGATACCGACGCGGCCTTCGAACTGGTGGCAGAGTTCGACCCCGCCGATGGCCCCGCCTGCGCCATTATCAAGCACGCCAACCCCTGTGGCGTGGCGCGTGGCGAGACGCTGCTCGGCGCTTACAAGGCGGCCTTCGACTGCGACCGGACCTCGGCCTTCGGCGGCATCGTGGCGCTGAACCAGCCGCTCGACGCAGAGACAGCGCGCGAAATCACAGGCATTTTCACCGAGGTGGTGATCGCCCCCGGCGCATCCGACGATGCAAGGGAAATCTTCGCAGCCAAGAAGAACCTGCGCCTGCTGACCACAGGCGGCCTGCCCGATCCGCGCGCGGGCGGCCTCACCTTCCGCCAGGTCGCGGGCGGCTTCCTCGTCCAGGACAAGGACACCGGCCATGTCGGCATGGATGACCTCAAGGTGGTGACGAAAAAGGCCCCGACCGAGGCCCAGTTGCGCGACCTGCTCTTTGCCTCGAAAGTCGCCAAGCACGTCAAGTCCAACGCCATCGTCTACGTTAAGGATGGCGCGACCGTCGGCGTCGGTGCCGGCCAGATGAGCCGCGTGGACTCTGCCCTCATTGCTGCGAAAAAGGCCGACCGCATGGCTGAGGCGCTCGGCCTTCCGCAGCCCCTCACCATCGGGTCCGCGGTCGCTTCGGACGCCTTCTTCCCCTTCCCCGACGGCCTTCTGGAAGCCGCCGCCGCCGGCGCCACCTGCGTGATCCAGCCCGGCGGTT
Source organism: Rhodobacteraceae bacterium CG17_big_fil_post_rev_8_21_14_2_50_65_11 (assembly GCA_002783145.1). GTDB lineage: Bacteria > Pseudomonadota > Alphaproteobacteria > Rhodobacterales > Rhodobacteraceae > Nioella. Next base: position 5,227 of record PFEX01000038.1, read on the forward strand.
CGATGCGCGACGACGCGGTGATCGCAGCGGCGGACGAGGCCGGCCTTGCCATGGTGTTCACCGGAATGCGCCACTTCCGCCACTGACAGCACTTGCAAACTGCCCCGCGCCCCTTTCATCTTGGCCCAAATACTTCCGGGGTTTGGGGGCGACCCCCAAGCGGCCCGGCGCGGCCCCCGCTTCAGCGGGGGGTAAGACGGGCCGCCGCCTGTATCGACGCGCATCGCGCGGCGACCCTGATCGGACCAGCAACAAGGACATCGCCATGCGCCTCACCCTGCTTTCCGCTCTGTTCTGGTTTTCACTTGACCAGATCGGAAAATGGCTGGTCCTCTACCGGATGGACCTTCTGAGCTTGCGCGAACTCGAGCTTTGGCCCCCATACATCACGTTCCGCATGGGCTGGAACACGGGCATCAATTTCGGCCTCCTGTCAGGCAGCGCCGAAGCCACACGCTGGCTTCTTGTGGCCCTGGCCTTCGTGATTTCCGCCTGGATCCTGGCCTGGTCGCGCAAGATGGAACGGCGCATCTCGATGTTGTCCGCGGGGGCAATCGTCGGCGGCGCCATCGCCAATGCGTTTGACCGGGTGATCTACGGCGCTGTCGCGGATTTCCTCAACATCACCTGCTGCGGTTTCGACAACCCCTATGCCTTCAACCCCGCCGATATCGGCATCTTCGTTGGCGCGTTCGGCCTGCTGATCTTCGCCGACGCAAACAAGATCACCCCGTGACGCGCCGAAAAACATGCGCTAAACCCACCTGCGAAGGAGAGACCGGATGATCAGGCTTCGCGCGGCAATCGGATTGGGACTGGTGATTTTGGCACTCGCGGCCTGCGGTCGAAGCGATCCGACGCTGCTCAACCTGCGCGCCGATGGCGAGGGGCCGGATGAATTTGGCGTCCTGCCCAGCCGACCGCTTGAAATGCCCGCGGATCTGACCACGCTGCCGCCGCCGGCGCCGGGCACCGCCAACCGCGCCGATCCCGACCCGGAGGCGGAACTTGCCGAGGCGCTCGGCGGCAACGTTGACCGTGCGCAGTCGGGCAGCCAGAGCCTTGTCAGCCATGTTACCCGCTACGGCGTAGCGCAGGATATCCGTGCAACCCTCGCTGCCGAGGATCTCGAATTCCGCCGCCGCAACGATGGCCGCCTCCTGGAACGCGTTGCCGCAGTCAACGTCTACCACCGCGCCTATCGCGTGATGTCGCTGGATCGCTATGCCGAACTCGAACGCCTGCGCGCCGCCGGAATCTGGACACCCGCCGCGCCGCCTGCTGATCTTCCTCGTGACAATTGATCCCGTCGGATCACGGCGTTGCCTGCTCACATCACCGTCACCGTGCTTGATACGCGCGACAATGCCCGTATCTGTTACGCCATGCGCTGTTTAACCGAGGTTGCAAATGCTGCGAATCCTGCTGGCCGCCTGCCTGGCCCTCATGCCCGTCACCCAAGTCTCGGCCGCTGCCGATGTGACCGAGTTCACCCTGGACAACGGTTTGCAGGCTGTGGTGATCGAGGATCACCGCGCCCCGGTCGTGGTGCACATGCTGTGGTATCGCGTTGGCGCGGCGGACGAGCCGCCCGGCCAGTCCGGCATAGCGCATTTCCTTGAGCATCTGATGTTCAAGGCGACCGAGACGCTGGAAAGCGGCGAATTCAGTCGAATCGTCGAGGCCAATGGCGGGTCCGACAACGCCTTTACCAGTTGGGATTACACCGGCTACTTCCAGCGTGTCGCCGCCGACCGGCTTGGCCTGATGATGCAGATGGAGGCCGACCGCATGCGCAACCTGCGCCTCGCCGAGGACGAGGTCGCCACGGAACGCAGCGTGATCCTTGAGGAGCGTGCGCAGCGCACCGACTCAAGCCCCGGCGCGTTGTTCAACGAACAGATGCGCGCCGCGCTCTATCTCAATCACCCCTACGGTATCCCGATCGTCGGCTGGCGGCATGAAATGGAAACGCTCGACCGGGAAGCGGCCCTTGCCTTCTATCACCGGTATTATGCCCCCGATAACGCGATCCTGATCGTGGCGGGCGACGTGACGCCCGACGAGGTCAGGACGTTGGCAGAGCAATATTACGGCCCGCTGTCGGCATCCGGGATCGCGCCGCGCGGACGCCCGACCGAGCCGCCCCATATCGCGGAGCGCCGCATTTCCTACGAGGATCGCCGCGTCTCCGACCCCTATGTGGTGCGCAATTACCTCGCGCCCGAACGCGATCCCGGCGACCAGCGTCAGGCTGCGGCGCTGACGCTGCTGGCCAACATCCTCGGCGGGTCGGGGGCAACGGCGGTTCTGCCCCGCACCTTGCAGGTGGACGAGGAACGCGCGCTCTATGCCTCGGCCAGCTACAGCGGCACCACTCTCGACGACACGGTGTTTTCCCTCTTCAACGTGCCGGTCCCCGGCGTGTCGCTGGAGGAGGCGGAGGCCGATCTCGACCGTGTCATCGCCGATTTTCTCGAAGAGGGCATCGATTCCGAACAGTTCGACCGCATCAAGTTCCAGTGGCAGGCAGGGATGATCTACACACAGGACGATGCGGGGGAGCTTGCGCGCATGTATGGTGCGGCGCTGACCTCCGGCCTGACGGTCGAGGACGTGCAGGACTGGCCCGAGATCATCGCCTCGATCACGCAAGAAGACGTGATGCGAGCCGCCCGACAGATATTTACCGAAACGCCGTCCGTCACCGGCTACCTGACGGCCCCCGACCTGTAAGGAAACTGCCCATGGTTCGCGCCCTTCTTGTCGCCCTCACGCTTTTGGCGGCGCTGCCCGCCCGCGCGCAGGTGGACATCCGCGAAGTCACCTCCCCCGGCGGCATCACCGCCTGGCTGGTGGAGGATCACTCGATCCCGTTCGTGGCGCTCGACATCCTGTTCGCAGGCGGAACCTCGCTTGACCCGGCCAATGCCCGCGGCGCCACCTACATGATGACCGGTCTCCTGGAAGAGGGCGCCGCCGACATGGACAATGCCGAGTTTGCCGCGCGGTCCGAATCGCTTGCCGCGTATTTCGGTTTCGATACCGGCCGCGATTCGATCAACGTCACCGCCCGGATGCTGACCGAGAACCGGGATGAAGCTGTGGATCTGCTTCGCGCCGCGCTGGTTGAGCCGACATTCGCGCCGCGCGCGATCGAACGTATTCGCGCTCAGGTGGTTTCGATCATCGACAGCAACGCCAACGATCCCGGCGAAATCGCCTCTTCCACCTTCTATGCCCGCGCTTTCGGCGATCACCCCTATGGCAGCGCGCAGGAGGGAACGACCGACAGCGTCAATGCCCTGACCCGCGACGACATCCTCGCCGCGCATCGCGGCGCGCTTGCCCGCGACCGGGTGCATGTCGGAGTGGCCGGCGACATCTCTGCGGAGGCGCTTGGCCTGCTGCTGGACCGCCTGCTCGGTGATCTGCCCGAAACCGGCGCGCCGATGCCCGAGGACGCGCCCTACGCGCTTGAGGGTGGCGTCACCGTTGTCGACTACCCGACGCCGCAAAGCACTGCTTTCTTCGGCCATCGCGGTCTGGAACGTCACGATCCCGATTTCTTCGCCGCCTACGTGATGAACCAGATTCTTGGCGGCGGCGGTTTCCGCTCGCGCCTGATGGAGGAGGTGCGCGTCAACCGGGGGTTGACCTACGGCATTTCGACCTTCCTCGTCCTCTTCGATCACGGGCCGATGATGCTGGGGCAGTTTGCCTCCTCCAACGACCTTGTGGCCGACGCGGTGGAGGTGCTGCGCGCTGAATGGGCGGACATGGCCGAAAACGGCGTCACGGCAGACGAGCTTGCGGCCGCCCAAACCTACCTGACCGGTGCCTATCCGCTGCGGTTCACCGGCAACGGCACAATCGCCGGAATCCTTGCGGGGATGCAGATCGACGACATGCCGATCACCTATATCAACACCCGCAACGACAATATCCGCGCCGTCACGCAAGAAGACATCGCCCGCGTCGCCGCCCGCCTGCTGGACCCCGAGGGACTGCATGTTGTGGTGGTCGGGCAACCCGAGGGACTGGACGGCGGGAACTGACAGCGCTGCGACAGCATAGGCGCTTTCCCGCCCGATCCGCCGCCGCTATAGACAACGTCATGACTGACACCCTGCCTCCGTGCCCCGCCTGTTCCTCGGCCTTCACCTATCAGGTGGATGCGTTGTTCAATTGTCCCGAATGCGGCCATGAATGGGCACCTGGCGAGGCGGAGGAAGACGTGATCCGCGACAGCGTCGGCAACGCCTTGGCGGATGGCGATACCGTGACCGTGATCAAGGACCTCAAGCTCAAGGGGTCGTCCACGGTGGTCAAGGTCGGCACCAAGGTGCGCAACATCCGGCTGGTGCCCGGCGATCATGACATCGACTGCAAGATCCCCGGCGTGGGCCAGATCGGGCTCAAGTCGCAATTCGTGAAGAAGGTTGCGGACTGACCCCGCAGCCGCGCTTGCGTGCTGCCCGTGACGGGTGACAGGCTGTTCTGCAGCTTTTGCCAACGCCCAAGCTTTCCTCGCGTGGCGTTTCAGGCTATACACAGTCGAGAGTGTGCCGGACACCTTGCGCAAAGACGGGGCCGGGCGAAGTGAGCATTGAGCAGGCGAAATGGCGAAGTTTTCTATCTGGATGTTGGGTGAATCCAACATCTCCGTCAGTGGCGGCAAGACGCTGGATGGCATCACCCAAGGCGACGGCAGTCACTTGGTGGGTGAGACTGTCACCCTGAATACGCGCGACTGGGTGCAGGTCGATATCCGCGACGGCGACACCGATTTTGATGATAACGACGGCAATCAGCGGCTCGATGGCAGCCAGACGATCGACGGCGCCAGCTATTCCGACGGCACGAAGATCGAGGCGGAATACCGCATCACGGTGCAGGACGGGGATGGCAACACCTACGAGGTGATTGCCGTCAACGTGAACAATTCCTCCCCCGCCTACGCCACCAACGAAGGGCTTGCCTTCGTCGGCCCGCCGCAGGGCTGGCCGCCGGTGGGCGAACCGCTGACCGTGATCGAGGCGAGCGAGGGGCCGGGCAGCATGGGGCAGCCCAACCTGCCGGCAACCGACCTTGTGGTGCCCTGCTTCACCCCCGGCACGCGTGTCGACACGCCCCAGGGCCCGGTGCCGGTCGAGACGCTGGCGCCGGGCGATCTGGTCGAGACTCTGGACGCTGGCGCCCGACCGGTGCGTTGGGTCGGGCAGGTCACGCTTGGCCCCGCCGAACTTGCCGCCGATCCCTCGCTGCGCCCGGTCCTGATCCGGGCAGATGCCTTCGGGCCTGGCCGCCCGCTGCGCGACATGCGCGTGTCGCCGCAGCACCGGCTTTTGCTGTCGGACGCGCGGGTGACGCTTTTGTTCGGCGAGGCGGAGGTGCTGGTCGCGGCGCGCGACCTGATCGACGATCACCGCATCCTGCGCGATCATCGCGCAGAGAGCGTGACCTATATCCACTTCGTCTTCGACCGTCACGAGATCGTGCGCGCCGACGGGCTTGCCGCCGAAAGCTACCGCCCCGGTCCGCAGACCCTGCCCGCGCTGTCCGAGGCAAGCCGCGCGGAACTTCTGCGCCTGTTTCCAGAACTGTCCAGTCCCGTGCCCGGTGGCCTTTTTGCCGCGCGGCCCATGCTCAGGCAATGGGAAGCGCAGCTTTTGACCCCGGCGGCCTGATAAAAAGGCCCGGCGGGGGTGCCGCCGGGCCCGAAATCCAAGGGATTCGTCAGTAAAATATGCTTGCGCGGGTCGGGATCAACCGACCAGCGCGTTGTCGTCGCGCCGGACCGCGATGATCGTGGAACGCGGCAGCATGCCCTCGCCCTCGGGGAACGGCGCATCCGGGTGCTGGATGCCCACGAACATGGTGCGGCGATCAGCCGACCAGCACAGGCCGGTGACTTCACAGCCGTAGGGGCCGGTCAGGAAGCGCTCGATCCGGCCCGTCGCGGGATCGCCGGCCAGCATCTGGTTGTTGCCCATGCCGGCAAAGTCGCCCTCGTTGCCGTCATTGCCGTCGGTCTGGATCCACAGCATGCCGGCGGAGTCGATGGCCATGCCGTCGGGCGAGTTGAACAGGTTGCCCGCGTTGATGTTGCCGGACCCGGCATAGGCATCGTCGTGGACCTCTGGGTTGCCAGCCATGACGTAAAGATCCCAGTCATAGGTATCGGCGGCATGGTCGCCGCCCGCCGGACGCCAGCGGACGATCTGGCCGTAGTGGTTGACCTCGCGCGGGTTCGGGCCGCCTGCGGGCGCCCAATCGCCGCCGGCATTGCCCCGGACGCCGCGGTTGCGGTTGTTGGTCAGGCAGCAATAAGCCTCGGTCGAGACCGGGTTCACGGCGACCCATTCAGGCCGGTCCATGGTGGTGGCGTTGATGCGCGAGGCGGCAATGCGGGTGAAGATGGCGATTTCGGCCTCGGACATGCCGGTGACACCGGGCGTCAGGGCAACCCATTCGCCGGTCTGGTCGTCGTTGAAGCGGGCGGCATAAAGCTGCCCCTCTTCCAGCAGTGTCGAGGTGTCGCCGCCGGGGACGTAGACATCGCGCGAGACCCACTTGTAGATGAACTCGCCCCGCTCGTCGTCGCCCATGTAGACGACAACGCGCCCGTCATCGGCCAACGCGGTTGCGGCGTTCTCGTGCTTGAAGCGGCCCAGCGCGGTGCGCTTGACCGGGGTGCTGTCGGGGTTGGCCGGGTCGATCTCGACGACATAGCCGGCGCGATGCGGCTCGTTCGGGGTCCCGGTGGC
>PFEX01000038.1:12067-23565 GCA_002783145.1 Rhodobacteraceae bacterium CG17_big_fil_post_rev_8_21_14_2_50_65_11
CTTCGGCGGCGAGCCCCTCAACCGCAACATCGCCGGTAGCGCCGAAGTAACCGTTGAAGTTTTCCTCGCAGGTCAGGTAGGTGCCCCAAGGCGTCCGGCCGGAACCGCAATTGTTCATGGTGCCGAGGCTTTCGGTGCCGGTCGGGTCGGCGGCGGTCTGCATCAGCGCATGCCCGGCGGCGGGGCCGGAAATACGCATCGGCGTGTTGTGGGTGATGCGGCGGTTGAACGGGCTGTCGAGGACAACCTCCCAGCCGTTCTCACCCTCTGCGACCTCGAAGATCGACACGCCCTGAAGGTTTTGCAGCTTGAGCACGTCATCGGCGTTACGCGGGATGCCATCCTCGGCCTGCGGCAGGTTGACCCTGCGGTTGGTGTATTCGTGATTGACGGCGATCACCTGCCGGTCACCGATCAGGAACAGTTCCATGCCGTCGGTATTCTCGCCGAAGACGCGGTCCGACATCTCGACGCTGCCGCCGGTGTCCTGGCTGAAATCGCCCAAGGCGTCGGAAAACAGCGGGTCGCCCCAGCTGATCAGGCGCTGCCAGCCATAGCCCTCGGGCACGTGCACGGTGCCGTCGGTGGCGGTCGGGACCGGGGTGAAGGCGAAGCGGTCGGCCTGTCGGGCAAGCGCGGTGGAGCCCTTCAGCATTGCGGTGCCCATGACGGCAGCGCCAGACCCGAAGGCCAGAACGCCCCCGAGGAACCCGCGGCGGGAGATCGCGCGTTCGACGACGTCGTCGAATTGCTGCTTTTCAGGACGCGGGAAATTCATTTCATCCCAGTCGTCGGCGCTGATCTTGTTGAGATCGACGTCTTTCATGGCGTACCTCGTTCGGTTGGGTGGCTAGGTACAAAGCGGTAAGATGAGAAGGTAAAACCCTGACGACGATGGCATGTTACTTTGGTGACGGCACCTGTCGGGCGCACAGGCGCAAGACGCGATGAGGGCAAGGCCGGCCCAACAAATGCTTGCCTTGCGCGCGTTCTGTCGGCGAAGCTTTGCCAACCTGTATTTTCGCACTGCGAGGAAGGGAGGCCGCCGATGCTGACCCGCCGCCATTTCATTTCCACCGGGGCCGCCCTGGCCCTCACGCCCACCATCGCCGGCGCGCAGGAAGGCTGGACCCTGCCAAGCCGATACGCCCCGCGCGTGGTCGACATCAACCCCGGCTTCACACCGGGCGAGATCCATGTCGATATGGGGGCGCATTACCTCTACCTGATCCGCGAAAACGATACCGCGCTGCGCTTTGGCGTTGCTGTCGGACAAGAGGGACGGCAGGCTGCGGGGCGCTTTCATATCGGGCGCAAGGCGGAGTGGCCCCGTTGGACGCCGACCCCCAACATGATCGCGCGCGAACCGGAGCTTTACGCGCAATTTGCCGGCGGCATGGAAGGCGGGCCGGACAACCCCTTGGGCGCGCGGGCGCTTTACCTTTACGCCGGGTCGCGGGATTCGCTTCTACGCATCCACGGCACCGCGCAGCCCTGGTCGATCGGCCTGTCGGCCTCGTCCGGCTGCATCCGCATGGTCAATGATCACGTGATCGAGCTGTACGACATGGTGGAGCTTGGCACGCGGGTGCAACTGCACCCGGTTTGATACGAAAAAGCGCCCAACGGCACAAGGCCGCGGGGCGCCAGCATCAGAATCGCCGCGACGTCAGCCTGGCATCTTGGTCATGCGCAGGTAGGGAAGCTTGGCGTCGAAGGTGCCGAACTTTTCCTTCGCCTGCTCATCGTCAAGGCCCAGTGCAACAATCACGTCCTCACCGTGCACCCAGTTGGCGGGCGTTGCGATCGGGGTCTGGTAGGTTGCCTGAAGCGCGTCGAGTGCGCGCAGCACCTCTGCGAAGTTGCGCCCGACCGACATCGGGTAAGCCATTGTCAGCTGGATCTTCTTGTCCGGCGAAATGATGAACACAACCCGGACGGCTGCGCTGTCGGCAGCGGTGCGCCCGTCGGGCAGGTAGGCGTCGGCCGGCAACATGTCGAGCGCCTTGGACACGACAAGGCTGTCATCTGCAATGATTGGAAAACCTGCCTTGGCGCCGGAATAGGTCTCGATGTCGGATTTCCATTCGACATGCTCCGCAACCTTGTCGACCGACAGGCCGATCACCTTGGTGCCGCGCTTTTCCCATTCGTCGGCCAGTTGCGCCACGGCGCCGAATTCTGTGGTGCAGACGGGGGTGAAATCCTTGGGGTGGCTGAACAGGATTGCCCAGCTATCGCCGATCCAGTCATGCAGGGCAAAGGTGCCCTGATCGGTTTCGACGGTCAGGTTGGGGATTGTGTCGTTGATGCGCAGGGCCATGTGACCTCCTGGAATTTGGTTGCGAACGTCAATGATAATATAGGGTGTCTTTTGCCGGGTTGCACGGGGGGGCAGTTTAGAATGATTTCAAAAAAGAGAGACATTCGGCCGCATGACCGGTGTCGAGCCACGCGATCCACCCGCGCCGTCGCGTCAAGACGGTCGGCCCTTGCTCTTGGCACACGGGGGTGAGAGGCTCCGCGCCGAACAAGGAGACACACCATGCCCAACAGCACGGATTTCTACATTGGCGGCCAGTGGGTCGCACCGCACTCAAGCAACGATTTCGAGGTGATCAACCCGGCGACGGAAGAGGTCTGCAAGACGATCTCGTTGGGGGGGCAGGCCGATGTCGATGCCGCCGTCGCCGCCGCGCGCGGCGCGTTCGAAACCTATGCCTACAGCACGAAAGAGGAACGCTTGGCGCTTTTGCGCAAGATACTCGACGTCTACAAGGCGCGCGGCGAGGACATGGCACAGGCAATCTCGACCGAGATGGGCGCGCCGATCGACATGGCGCGCTCCTCGCAGGTGGGCGCGGGGATCTGGCACATCTCGAACTTCATCACCGCGCTTGAGAATTTCGACTTCGAACGTCCGCTTGGCAACCATGCCCCGAATGACCGGATCCTCTACGAGGCGGTCGGCGTCATCGGCATGATCACGCCGTGGAACTGGCCGATGAACCAGGTCACGCTGAAGGTGATTCCGGCGCTTGCCACGGGCTGCACGATGATCCTGAAGCCGTCCGAGATCGCACCGCTTTCCGGGCTGGTCTGGGCCGAGATCCTTGACGAGGCGGGGGTGCCCGCGGGCGTCTTCAACCTTGTCAACGGGGATGGGCCGGGTGTCGGCACGATGATGTCGGGCCATCCCGGCATCGACGCGATCAGCTTCACAGGCTCGACCCGTGCAGGGATTGCCATCTCGAAGAATGCAGCTGATACGCTCAAGCACGTGCACCTCGAACTTGGCGGCAAGGGCGCCAATATCGTCTTTGCCGATGCCGATGAAAAGGCGGTGAAGCGCGGCGCGCTGCACTGTTTCAACAATACCGGTCAGTCCTGCAACGCGCCGACCCGGATGCTGGTGGAACGCAGCTATTATGACGCGGCGGTGGAGATCGCCACCGCGACCGCCGAGGCCACCACCGTCGGCATGCCGTCGGAGTCCGGGCGCCATATCGGGCCGCTGGTTAGCGCGACGCAATTCGACAAGGTGCAGGGGTTGATCGCCAAGGGCATCGAGGAAGGCGCGCGGCTGACTGCTGGCGGCCTTGGCCGGCCCGAGGGGTTCAACAAGGGCTATTTCGTGCGCCCGACGGTTTTTGCCGATGTCGACAACGAGATGACGATCGCGCGCGAGGAGATCTTCGGCCCGGTCCTGTCGATCATCCCTTTCGAGGATGAGGCCGAGGCGCTGCGCATCGCCAACGACACCGCGTATGGCCTCACCAACTACGTTCAGACGCAGGACGGCGCGCGGCGCAACCGGTTGGCGCGGCGGCTGCGCTCGGGCATGGTCGAGATGAACGGGCAGAGTCGTGGCGCCGGCAGCCCCTTTGGCGGCATGAAGAAATCCGGAAACGGGCGCGAAGGCGGTGTCTGGGGTCTGGAGGATTTCTGCGAGGTCAAGGCCGTGTCCGGCTGGGCAACCGACGCAGGTTGAGCGAGGCCCGGGAGGGGGGGGCGTGTGCGCCCCCCGTTTCGGGTAATCCGCAATGCAGCCCCTCGTGGTTGTCGCTTTCCGACGCACACCAGGGGATTGTTTCGTCAGGTGACGCACACTCGTTTTGCGCATCCACCCTCTGCCGAGACCGCGTTTCGGACAGCGACTGCCGCGATCCTGCGCAGGTCTTCGGGGGCCATGCCTGAGCGTGCGCGCAACGTGATGCCACGGGCAACCGCCGCCAGCATCCCCGCCAGGGCGCGTTCCTCCGCTGTTGCCCCCGATCCGGCCCCATGCGCCAGGCGCTGCGCAATCCTGTCCTCTAGGGCGGCAAAGCGGCGGTCAAGCTCCTGCCGGAAGGTGTCGTCGGCCCCCGCGACCTCGGCAAGGACACAGGAAATCAGACATCCCGGCGTGGCCGCGTCGCGCGTCGCAAGGCTGACGACCTCGGCGAAGAAGGTCGACAGGTCGGCCTCCAGCGTGCCGCTGGGCCCGAGGGCCGACGCAACCGGACCCATCTGTGTTTCGATGTAATGGGCGATAGCGGCGAGGAATAAACCCTTCTTGCCGCCGAAATCATGGTAGAGGCTGGTGCGCGACATGCCTGTATCGCGGCATAACCGATCCACCGAGGCGGCATCAAAGCCTTCGGACCAGAATACGCGCATCGCGGCACCAACCGCCTGATCCTTCTTGAAGCCCCGTGGCCTGCCGCGTGGCCGGGGGGCGTGGCTTTCGGATTGCACACTCTCACCCATAGTTGATCCAACCCGTCCGGAAATAACTGGTGACGAGCAATCACACAATATACAGAACGATCATTCTGTAAATATAGGAGCACCCGATGACCCGAACCCCCCTGCTGAAGATGTCGCCCACCACCCTCGATGTCGCGCAAGGAGAGGCCGAAACCCTTCTGTCCGGCGCCGAGGCCAAACTTGGCTTCCTGCCGAACATGTATACCTACATGGCAAACCTTCCCGGCGTTCTGGCAGGCTACCTCGGGACCTATCAAGCGTTCCGCGAAACGACCGGCTTCACCCCGGCCGAACAGGAAACCGTGTTCCTGACGATCAGCCGGGTGAACGGCTGCACCTATTGCATGGCGGCACACTCGATGCTTGCCGACAAGGTGTCGGGCGTGCCTGCCGACAGCCTCGCTGCGCTACGCGCGGGCAAGGACCTGCCCGACGAGAAACTGAACGCCGTCGCTACCTTCACCGAGGCGATGGTGGTCTCGCGTGGCAACCCCGGCAAGGCGGCGGTCGATGCGTTCCTTGCTGCCGGCTACGGCGAACAGCAGGTGCTGGGGGTTGTCCTTGCCATCGCCTGCAAGACGTTTTCCAACTACGTCAACCACCTGGCCGGAACCCCGGTGGATGACGTCTTCGCCCCCTACAGCGTCGATTGACCCACTACGCACCCCCCCCGCCCGCTACAAGGCGGCGGGGCGCCGTTGCGGCGCGCGATCAGACCGCCCGCATGTCGAATCGCACGGTCGGGGTCTGGGCCAGCAGATCGCGTGAATAGGCGGCGTCCGGCCCCGCGAAGAACGCCTCCGACGGGCCGGTTTCGATCAGCCGCCCTTCTTTCAGCACTGCGATATCGTCGGACATCTGCCGCACGACGGCAAGGTTGTGGCTGATGAACAGCGTGGTCAGCCCGAAGCGAGCTTGCAGGTCTTTCAGCAGGTTCAGGATCTGCGCCTGTATGGAGACGTCGAGCGCGCTTGTCGGCTCATCACACAGCAGCAGGCCGGGGCGTGACAACAGCGCCCTTGCCACAGCGATACGTTGACGTTGGCCGCCGGAGAACTGGTGCGGATAGCGATCGGCGGCCGATGCATCGAGCCCGACAAGCGCCAGCATCGCGCGCGCCAGCCGCGCGCGTCGCCGGGCATCCGGTTCCAGCCCGTATAGCCACAAGGGTTCGCTCAGCACGTCGAGCACCCGGTGGCGGGAATTGAGGCTCGAATACGGATCCTGGAACACCATCTGCACGAGGCGCCGCGATGGATCTGCCCGGCGCCGCGCGCGCATCGGTGGCAAGGCAGCGCCGTCCAGCCGCATCTCGCCTTCCGCTGGGTGCACAAGCGCCGCAATGACCTTGGCCAGCGTCGATTTGCCCGATCCGCTTTCCCCGACCAGCCCCATGACGGTGCCGGGGCGCACCGACAGCGACACGTCGTCAAGTGCGACGAAATCATCCCGTGGGCCGAACAGGCCGCGCCTTTCGCCGCGAAAGCGCACCGTGATCCCCGACAGGTCCAGCGACGGACCGGGGCCCGATCCGGTTCCGGCCATCAGCCAGTCCTCGGCCACGCGCGCGGTGTCGGTCTCGGCCTGTGGCAGCGCTTCGCCGGCGATGCGGGGCAGGTGAAACCTGTCGAGCTTGCGATCCAGCGGCGGCACGGCGGCCATCAGCGCCTTGGTGTAGGGATGTTCGGGCTGGCCCAGCACGCGCAGCGTCTGGCCCTGTTCCATGACCTTGCCACCCCGCAGCACGGTGACGCGGTCGGACACCTGCGCGATCACCCCGATATCGTGGGTGATCAGGATGAAGCCCACGCCACGTGTGCTGGCCAGCCGCCGGATCAGGTCCAGCACCTGCGCCTGAACCGCCACGTCAAGCGCGGTTGTCGGTTCATCGGCGATGATCAGTTCGGGGTTGCTGCACAGCGCCAGCGCGATCACCACCCGTTGCCGCATGCCGCCGGAAAACTGGTGCGGGTAGGCGCGGATGCGGTCCTTGGCATTGGCGATGCCGATCTCCTCCAGCAGGGACACCGCCCGCGCGCGCGCCGCCGCGACCCCGATATCTTCATGCGCGAGGATCGTTTCGATCAGCTGCGCCTCCACCGTCATCAGCGGGTTGAGGCTGGTCTGCGGGTCCTGGAAGATCATCGAGATCCGCTTGCCGCGCAGTCGGTGCGCCGCGACCGGGGTCAGCGCCCGAAGGTCGGTCTCGCCAAGGGTCATCCTGCCTGCGGTCACCTGCCCGGCGGCCGGCAGCAAGCCCATGATCGCGGCGCCGATGGTGGATTTGCCGGCGCCGGATTCCCCGACCAACCCGTGAATCTCGCCCCGGTCGACCGACAGCGACACGTCCTCGACGGCCATGTTGGTGCCGAACCGGTCGGTGAATTGCACGCTCAGCCCCTCGACCGCCAGCATCAGCGCATCCCCGGATTGAACAGGTCGCGCAGGAAGTCACCCAGAAGGTTGATGGCGACGACAAGCACGACGAGGAATACGGTGGGGATCCACAGGATCCACCATTCGCCCGACAGCAGGTATTGCATCCCGATCCGGATCAACGTTCCCAGCGACGGCGAGTCCGCCGGCAACCCGACCCCGAGGAAGGACAACGTCGCCTCCAGCAGGATGGCCGATGCCAGATCGACGGTGGCGATCACCAGCAGCGGCCCGACGATGTTGGGCAGAATGTGGCGCAACATGATCCTGAGCGGGTGCTGGCCCATCATGATCGCCGCAGAGACGTAATCCTTGCTTCGTTCGACAAAGACCGACGCCCGCGCAGTGCGCGCGAAATTGACCCAGAGCGAGAGGGCGATTGCCAGTGTGATCACGGTCACGCGCAGATCGTCGTGCATCTCGCGCGGCAGTATTCCGCGCGAAATGCCGTCTATCAGCAGCGCGGTCAGGATTGCCGGAAGGGCAAGCTGGACATCGGCGATGCGCATTACGATGGCATCAAAGCGCCCGCCCAGATACCCCGCCGCCAGCCCCAGCCCGACCCCCAGCAGCAGCGCCACCGCCATCGCCATGGCGGCGATCGACAGCGACAGCCGTGCGCCGTAAAGGATCGACGACAGCATGTCGCGCCCCTGATCATCGGTGCCCAGCAGGAAGCGCGGGCTGCCGCCGTCCTCCCAGGCCGGGGGCAGTAGCCCGTCGATCAGCGAAAACGACGCAAGGTCATAGGGGTTCGTCGGCGCGATCCACGGCGCGAAGGCGGCGCCCGCGACGATCGCCAGTGTGGCAATGGCCGCGAGGATCGCCGCGGGGCTGCGCGTGAACAGCCAGACCCCCTCGTTCCGCATCAGGCGGGTCAGCATCAGAAACTCTCCTTCACGCGCAGGCGCGGGTCGATGGCGACGTAAAGCAGATCGACGGCAAGGTTGATGACCACGAAGAAGAAGGCGATGACGACGAGGTAGACACTCATCACCGGGATATCGACGAAGCGGATCGATTCAAGGAACAACAGCCCCATGCCGGGCCACTGGAACACGCTTTCGGTGACGATCGAAAAGGCGATCACGCCGCCGAATTGAAGCCCGATGATGGTGATGACCGGGATCATCGTGTTGGGCAGCGCGTGGCGGTAACGGATGCTGCGCCATGGCACGCCGCGCGCGATGGCAAAGCGGATGTGATCGGTGCGCATTACCTCCATCATCTGCGCGCGCACCAGCCGCATGGTCAGCGTCAACTGGAACAGCCCCAGCGTGATGGCGGGCAGGATCAGCGACCGCCACCCTTGCGCGGTAAACAGCGAGGATCGCCACCAGCCGATCTCGACCGTGCCGCCGCGTCCGTAGGTGGGCAGCCAGCCAAGCTGCACACCGAACAGGAAGATCAGCAGGATGCCGATCACGAAGGTCGGGATCGACACCCCGATCAGCGTGCCGATCAGCAGCGACTGGCTGATCACGCCGCGTGGCCGCAGGGCGGTGTAGATCCCTGCCGGGATACCGACGATCAGCGAGATCAGCAGCGCCACGGTGCCCAGCTCCAGCGTTGCCGGAAGCCGCGACAGGATCATCGCGCCAATCGGTTCGCGGGTGCGGAAGGAATAGCCGAACTCGCCGCGCAGCATGTCGCCTGTAAAGCGCGTGAATTGCACGACGAAGGGGTCGTTCAGCCCCAGATCTTCGCGCAGGCGGTCCTGATCCTCAAGCGAGGTTTCGACGCCGGTCATCTGGGCAATCGGATCGCCGACGAAGGCGAACAGCGAAAAGGCGAGGAAGGCGACGGCCAGCATCACGAAAACCGACTGGATCAGCCGTTTGACAGCGAAGGCGACCATCGCCTGTCCTCCTTTCGGTCAGTTCACCGTGACCCAGCGCAGCATGAAGAAGTCATCCGGGCGCTGCACCACGTCAACGTTTTCCTGCATCGCCCAGATCAGCGGCTGAGTGTAGAGCGGCACGTAAGCCACATCCTCTTGCAGGATGCCGGCGACCTCGTCGAGCATCGCCTGCCGCGCCGCGGGGTCGACTTCGGACTGGATCGGGGCCAGAAGCGCGTCGATCCGTTGGTTCGAATATCCGCCGAAGTTCCAGGTGCCAAGCCGCTCGGTCGGGGTGTGGGCGAGGAAGCGGATCGGGTGTTCGGCATCGAAGGTGCCCGGCGACCAGCCCAGCAGATACATGTCGAAATTATCCGCCCGAAGCTCATCCCAGTAGCCGCGCACCGGCATCGCGTTGACGTTCGCCTCCACACCGATGCGCGCCAGCATCGAGGCGACGGCGCGGCACACGGCCTCGTCGTTGATGTAGCGGTCGTTGGGGCACATCAGGCCAAAGGAAAACCCGTCGCCGTAGCCGGCCTCGTCCAGCAACGCCCGTGCCGCGTCTGGGTCGTAGTCGGGGCGGTCGGCATGGTCGTCCGAATAGCCCGAGAGGCCCGCCGGCACCAGCTGGCTTGCCGGTTCGGCAGCGCCGCGCATGATCACCCGGTCGATCGTCTCGACGTCGATGGCCTGCGCAACGGCACGCCGCACCCGCGGGTCATGGAACGGGTTGGCACCGGTCGTTTCCTCGGAATAGAGCAGGCTGTCATGGTCGTGCCCGAAGCCCAGCATGATCACGCGGGTTTCCAGACCGGCAAGCACCTCGAAACCGTCGCGCTCTTCGACCTGTTCGGCATCCTGAAGCGGGATCGGCGAAATAAAGTCGATCTCGCCCGACAGCAGCGCCGCCAGCCCGGTCGCCGGGTTGCCGATCGGGGTGAAGATCGCCTCGGTCACGTTGTGCCCGGCCGTGTCCCACCAGTTTTCGTTCGGAACAAGGCGCGTTTCGATGCCGGGGTTGCGCGCCGCCAGCATGAAGGGGCCGGTGCCGTTGGCGTTGCGGGTGGCGTGGTTCTCGGCGTCGCGCGCGGGCAGGTCTGCCCCGTTTTCAGCCGCCCAGCCCGAGTCAAGAATCATGAAGTTGGCGATTGAGCCGGGGAACAGC
This sequence comes from Rhodobacteraceae bacterium CG17_big_fil_post_rev_8_21_14_2_50_65_11, assembly GCA_002783145.1. Classification (GTDB taxonomy): domain Bacteria; phylum Pseudomonadota; class Alphaproteobacteria; order Rhodobacterales; family Rhodobacteraceae; genus Nioella. The sequence continues at coordinate 22,261 of PFEX01000038.1, forward strand.
GGGTTCGGGGCTGTGGTCACGAAATCGACGGTGAAATCATCCACCCGCACGACCTCTGTCACCGAGGCGAACCATGACCGGACATCGGACGCTTCCGACACGGCGCGTTCATAGGAAAAGATCACGTCATCGGCGTTGAACTCCGACCCGTCGTGGAAGGTCACACCCTCGCGCAGCGTGAAACGCCAGCCGGCACCGTCCGGCAGCGCCTCCCACGACGTTGCCAGCGACGGCTCGACGCCCATCTCGGGGTCGCGCCGGACAAGGCCTTCATAGACGTTGTTGAGAAAGGACAGGACCGGCGCCGCGTTCACTGCGTGCGGGTCCATCGTCTGCGGATCGGTGGTGCCGGCCCAGCGAAAGGTTTCTGCCGCGACCGGCAGCGATGACAGCAACGTGGTGCTCAGCGCAAGCGCTGCAACGGGAAATGTGGTGCGAAACATGAATGACCTCTCTGTTTTTCCTGCCGCCCCTGACGGACGCCCTTTGCATAGTTAGGCATATTCAGAACGATCATTCCAGATCCCGCGTTCCGGTTTTCCGAATTGGCAGCGATGGTTGCGATGCCGAGACCGGCAGCGGACCTAAGCTTTTCCGGGCGGTATGCGCTGCGCGATGACCCGGACAGCGGGTCGGCGCAGATCCCGGCAGCCTTCCGGGCACAAGCGTCAGAAGCTCTTCGGCACCCGCCATTCGCCGAACCTGCGTGGAAGGCGATACAGCATCGGACTGCGTTGACCGGAGAGCGTGGGACCAAACATCGGTTTGATGTAGAAAAGTGGTGCCGGTGATAGGACTCGAACCTACGACCCCATCATTACGAATGACGTGCTCTACCAGCTGAGCTACACCGGCACTTTTTTCTTGACGCGGCCGCGAACGGGCCACGTCACTTCCTTTGCACCGCTTGTAAACGGCTGGTTTGAAACGTCAATCTCAACTACCCAACCGATAGAGACTGCCACTCTTTATCTTGAGGCGACATCTTGAGGCGACATCGGGGTGCGGGCAGGCTCTTAGCAAGGCTGCCCATGCTTGAACAGCCCTAATTTGCGCCGCTGCGCAACTGTTGGTCTTCTGACGGGTCATCCGTTTCGCTGGCGGTGTCCTGCGCCTCGGTTTCGGACCCGGCATCATCGGCCATCGGGGCGCTTTCAAAATCTGCCGGTTCCGCGTCGTCCGCCGGTTCCGCGTCCTCGATATCATCCGCGCGTCCCATGTCGGGGGGGCTGGGTTCGTCGTCTCGACGGTCTTCCAGAGCGCCGACGATCAGGGGCAGCATCTGCATTGGTCCCGAAAGCGCGG
>PFEX01000038.1:23573-29763 GCA_002783145.1 Rhodobacteraceae bacterium CG17_big_fil_post_rev_8_21_14_2_50_65_11
TTGGCCAGCCAGCCGCGCACGACACGGTCTTCACTGCCCTCGCCACGTTCGATCGCCGCCATGATGGTCAGCGACCGCGCGGTGGGTGCGGTTTCGGGCAGATCGCCGAGCGCTTTGCGGGCGGCGGCATAGTCTTCGGCGGCGATATGCAGTTCCGCCTCCAACAGCTTGACCTCGGGGTCACCGGGATGCCCGCCCAGCAACACGCGGAACCGCTTGAGCCGCTCGGCCGGCGTTTCCTCCGGCTCGATCTCGGCGAAGGCGGCGGCAAGGTCGGGATGCGGGGCCGCGTCCCAAGCCTTGCGGATCACACGGGTGGCCACTTTGGGTTTGTGATCCTGCACAGCCATGCGCGCGGCCATGATGGCGGCGGGCACCAGATCGGGCGACAAGCGGTTGGCCTCGGTTGCATGCTGCCTTGCGGGTTCGATCTTTCCCTCGGACAGGGCATCGCGGGCCTCGGCGAGGGCCAGAACCGCATCGCGGCGCCTGTGAACGTCGCGGGGCAGGGCACTCGATTTCAGCTTGGCCGCCAGCGTCCGACGCGCACCGGCCCAATCCTCGGCCCCGGCTTGCAGCGTCAGCAGCATGTCCTGCACGCCATGATGGGCGGGGCGAATTGCGAAGGCTTTCTCGGCCAGTTTCAACGCTGTCTCGGTGTCGCCGGTCTCCAGCTTTTGCTGCAACAACCCGCGTATACCGACAAAGCGGGTCGCGTCGTCGGCCAGCAGTTTCTTGTAGGTGTCTGCCGCCTTGGTGCGATCCCCTGCCATCTCGGCGGCCTGCGCGACCAGAAGGTTGGTCAGTGCGGGCCGTTTCAAATAGCCCTCGGCGCGTTCTGCCTTGCGGATCGCCAGCCGCCCCTCACCGGAGGCGAGCGCCAGCATCCCCTCGGACAAGGCTTGATAGCCTTTGCGTTCGGCGCGTCGGTTGAAATACCGGGTGATCGCTGTTTCGTCACCGTTGAGGAAGCGGATGACCGCGATCAGCAGGCCAATCAGCTTCAGCGCCACATAGAGTGCCAGCAGCAAGAGCGCGCCGGCGATCACCCCCGACAGTGGCGTCAGCGCGAATTCGCGCCCGGCCACGGCGATCAGCAGAACATCGCTCGATTCCAGCAGGTAGCCGACGCCGAAGGTCAGTGCGACGACTGCCAGGACGAAGGCGATGATTTTCAGGACAGACCAGAGAAGCATGAGCGACGTCCTCAGTTCGTGCCGTCGAGCGCGGCGGCGACGGCGTCCAGCGCCGCCAGTGCGTCACGACGGGTTTCTGCGGCGGAGGTCCATTCGGCCATTACCGCCTGCGCCCCCTCGGGCAAGGCGGCGAGTTCCGTGATTGCGCCGTCAAGGTCTCCGCTGCGCAGGGCCGCCTCGGCCCGTGACAGGACCGCGTCGGGGTCATCGCCTTCGCGCGGGTCGAGCGACCGGCCCCCGACCTGACTTTGCAGGAAGGCGGTGAAGCGGTCGACCGCATCCTCGCCCGCTGTGTCGCGCAGGGCGACCGGCAGGGCGGCGCGGGCGGCGGCGGGGAAGGTGGCTTGCAGCCGATCCAGTGTCGGCACACCGGTTTGGGCAGCCGCGGACAGCGCCTCCGGCACCTCGGCGCCGGCGGTGACATCGCTCAGCGCATCGCCAAAGGGCGCGCCAGAGGCCACGGCAATGCGCAATTGGCCAAGCGCGGCTTGCGCGGTTGCTGCGTTGACACGGGCTTCGGCGCGCTCTTGTGCGGCGGCGATGCTGGCCTCGGCCTCGGCGGCAATACCGCGGATCCGTTCGATCAGGGCGCTGCTTTCCGCCTGTTGCGCGGCAAGGTTTTCCGACTGCGCCCGTATCTGTTCGCGGAGCTGCGCGACTGCGGCGGCGATCGCGGCGGAATTGTCCTCGGCTCCGGTTTCGCCAAGCGGCAGGCTTTCAAGATAGGCAATGCGGTCCGTCAAGCCCGATATCTGCCCTGCAACCGTGTCGATCCGTGTGCCGAGCGCCTCGATATCCTCCGTCAGCGGGGTCAGGTCCACAGGGTCGGGCACCGGCGGCAGTGCGGCAAGCTCCTCCTCCAGCGCGGCGGTGCGCGTGCTCAGGGTGGTCAGGCTGTCGCCCTGCCCTGCGAGGGTGGACTCGATCGTGGCGAGGGTATCCTGCGTGCCGGTATCCTGCTGGTTTGTCGCAAGGCCCATATAGGCCGCGCCGTAGCCAAGACCGGCGGCGATGACGCCCCCGAGAACGAGCGGCATGACGCCCGGCCCACGGCGCACATCGGGTGCGGGTGCGGGTGCCGCCGGGGCGTCACGGGTGGGTTCGTCGTCCCGGTTCGCATCCTCGCCGGCGGCCGCATTCTGCGCCACGTCATCGTCCGGTCCGGGCGCCTCTTCCGCTTCCGATGCGTCGTCGGCCACTTCGGAATCCTCAACCGCTTCGGCGTCTTCAACGGTGTCTGTCGCCTCGACGTTGGGCGTTTCGGTTTCCGGTTCGATCCTGTCTTCGTCGGTCTTGGGTGTCGTCGGTTTGGCCACCGCTGCATCCTTCCCATCTATCATGGTCGCAGCGCAGCAAATCATTTCCGCGCTGCCGAGTCACCCGTCAGGTTTGCATGGCCGGGCAGGGGAGGGCTAGGGGCTAAGTTGTCTCGTCACCGCATTCAGCATTGCCGCGCCGGTCGGGGCCTCGGCAACGCTGGCCCGGTTTGCAATCGGTGCAGGCAAGGCCGCGCGGGTCGCGGTGCTGATGCAGACCGGGCGGCATATTGACCCGTCGGGCAGCGCCTTGGCGAAAAGCTTGGCGCTGCGCGGTGAAAAAAGCGGCACCGACACCTCTTGCCCGGACAGAAGCGCCCCACGTGCGGCGGCGGCAAGGGGCAGCGCAACCTGGTCGTAGACGGCATGCCCACTGATCACGATGCCGTGTTGTCGGAGCCGTTCCACCAACTCGCCGCGCACATGCCGCCCATGCAGGTGGACAAGCGGCCCGGTCGGTGGATGCGACCGGATCAGGGCGATCAGGTCGTTCGCCGCCCCGCCTGCCGACACGGCCTGCAAGCCGACATCGCGCGCTGCCTGACGGGTGCGGTCGCCCACGCAATAGGCGAACTGCCCTGCTGCGGCGCCGGCATCCGCATAGGCGCGCACCCCGTTTTCCGAGGTAAAGACCAGCGCCGCGTCGGGGGGCAGCGGCGGCAGGTCGAGCGGCTCGATGCGCAGCAGGGGCGCGATCAGAACCTCCACCTCACCGCCGGTGCGGTCGTGCAGTTCGGCGGCGAAACGCTCGGCTTGCGCCTGCGGGCGTGTCAGAAGGATGAGGGGCTTGGCATTGTCAGGCATGGGACCGGATGATACCTGCGGCTATCCCGATCTGCAACGAAGCCCGCCATGCCCGCGCCAATCACGATCCTCGGCCTTGAAAGCAGCTGCGACGACACCGCCGCCGCGGTTCTGCGCGATGCGGGAGGCGAGGTGACGCTGCTCTCTTCGCTCGTCAGTGGCCAGAGCGACCTGCATGCGGCCTATGGCGGCGTGGTGCCGGAAATCGCGGCCCGCGCCCATGCCGAGCGGCTTGACCTGATGGTCGAACAAGCCGTGGCCGAAGCAGGCATCGCGCTGTCCGACATCGACGCCATCGCCGTGACCGCCGGGCCGGGGCTGATCGGCGGGGTGCTGTCGGGGGTGATGTGCGCCAAGGGGTTGGCGCTTGGCCTCGGTGTGCCGCTTGTCGGCGTGAACCATCTGGCCGGTCACGCGCTGACGCCACGGCTGACCGACGGGGTGGCATTTCCGTACCTGATGCTGTTGGTTTCCGGCGGGCATTGCCAGTTCCTGCGGGTGGATGGCGCAGACGATTTCACCCGCCTTGGCGGTACCATCGACGACGCGCCGGGCGAGGCGTTCGACAAGGTCGCCAAGCTTCTGGGCCTGCCGCAGCCGGGCGGGCCATCGGTGGAACGGGCGGCCTTGTCCGGCGATCCCGCGCGCTTTGCCCTGCCGCGCCCGCTGCTGGACCGGGCGGGCTGCGACATGTCCTTTTCCGGCCTCAAGACGGCGGTATTGCGCGCCCGTGACACGCTGGTTGCCGCGCAGGGCGGCTTGAGCGAACAGGACCGTGCCGATCTTTGCGCGTCCTTTCAGGCGGCGTTGCGCGACGTGCTGGCAGAGAAAGCGCGCCGTGCTCTGTCCGGGCAGGGTGATCTGACCTGTTTCGCCGTTGCGGGCGGGGTTGCCGCCAACCAGATCCTGCGTGCCGCGCTGGAAGGGGTTGCCGGGGCGCAGGGCCTCCGTTTCCTCGCGCCGCCGCTTGCGCTGTGCACCGACAATGCTGCGATGATCGCCTGGGCGGGGTTGGAGGCATTCCGCGCCGGTCGGCGCGACGGGATGGACCTTGCCGCGCGGCCCCGCTGGCCGCTGGACCATCGCAGCCCGGCGCTGATTGGATCGGGCAAGAAGGGGGCCAAGGCATGACCCGTGTGGATATCGCAGGCGCGGGCGCCTTCGGCACGGCCCTGGCGATCACGCTGGCCCGTGCCGGGCGCGAGGTGACGCTTTGGGCGCGATCCGGCGCGGACAGGATGCAGGACGCGCGCGAGAATATCCGCCGCCTGCCGGGTCATCCCTTCCCCGAGGCGCTGCGCGTGACCGGGGATATCGACGGCCTGACGTCCGATCTGCTGCTGCTGGCCGTACCGACACAACGCCTGCACGAGGTGCTGCCGCATCTGCCCGACGCGGCCCGGACGGTGATTTCTTGCGCCAAGGGCATCCACCTGGCCACCGGGCTCAGCCCCTGCCAACTGATCGCGCAGCACCGGCCGGGCGTGTTGACCGGCGTGTTGACCGGGCCGAGCTTTGCCGCCGATATCGCCGCCGGGCTGCCCACGGCGCTGACCCTCGCGCTGCCCGACGCGGCGCTTGGCGCGGCCTTGCAGGACAGGCTGTCCACGCCCACGCTGCGGCTTTACCGCACCACGGACGTGACCGGCGCGGAACTTGGCGGGGCGCTGAAGAACGTCATCGCCATTGCCTCTGGCGCGGTCATCGGCGCAGGCTTGGGCGAAAGCGCGCGCGCCGCCCTGATGGCGCGCGGCTTTGCCGAAATGCGGCGGGTCGCTGGTGCGCGCGGCGCGCGCGATGAAACGCTCTTGGGCCTGTCGGGCTTCGGCGATCTGGTTCTCACCTGCACCTCGGACAAGTCGCGCAATTTCCGTCACGGGCTGGCGCTTGCCGGAGCGGCGCGGCTGGACGCGCAGGCAACCGTGGAAGGCGCCGCAACGGCGGAGGAGCTTTCCGCGCATGCCGAGCTTGAGACCCCGATCGCCGATGCCGTTGCCACCTTGTGCCGGGGCGAGGCCTCTGTGCAGGATGTGATGGCAGCGCTTCTCAACCGTCCCCTGAAACCGGAGTAACCCATGTTGTTTGCCGTGATCTGCACCGACAAGCCCGGCCATATCGAGACCCGCAAGACGAACCGGGGTGCGCACCTCGCCTATCTCGATGAGACGGGCGCCCGGATGGCAGGCCCCTTCCTGAACGAGGCGGGCGAGATGACTGGTTCGCTCGTCGTGATCGAGGCCGAGGACCGCGCGGGTGCCGAGGCCTGGGCCGCGAATGACCCCTATGCCAGGGCCGGTTTGTTCGAGGCGGTTCGCATCGAGGCGTGGAAGAAGGTCGTTGGCTGATGCACTACTGGCTGTTCAAATCCGAGCCAAACACGTGGTCGTGGGATGACCAGGTCGCCAGGGGAGATGCGGGCGAGGAATGGGATGGCGTGCGCAACTACCAGGCGCGCAATGTCATGCGGCAGATGGCGATTGGCGAGCGCGGATTCTTTTACCATTCGCAGGCAGAAAAGGCGGTGGTCGGCGTGGTCGAGGTCTGTGCCGAGGCGCATCCCGACAGCACCACCGACGATCCGGGGTGGGTCTGCGTGGATATCAAGGCGGTCGGCGCCTTGCCGCGCCCGGTGACACTGGCCGAGATCAAGGCGGAGCCGCGCCTGTCCGACATGGCTCTGGTCAGGAATCCCCGCCTTTCGGTGCAGCCGGTGACCGAGGAAGAATGGCGCATCGTCTGCGGGATGGGCGGCTTTTCTGCTTAGGGTTGCGCGTTCGCCATGGCATGATGCCCCCCCGTGGAACAGGAGGAGCATTCATGGACTATCTCAGCGTGATCGCAGCGGGCGCCGCTGCATGGGTCTTCGGGGCGATC
>PFEX01000038.1:29777-34391 GCA_002783145.1 Rhodobacteraceae bacterium CG17_big_fil_post_rev_8_21_14_2_50_65_11
GACCAGATCAAGGCCAGCGCCACCCCGACACCCTATATCGTCAGCTTCGTCATGGCGGTTCTGGTCGCCGGTATGACCCGGCACATCCTGGCCAGTTCCGGGATCACCACCGTGGGCGGCGGCTTCATGGTCGGCGGCGGTCTCGGGATGTTCGTAGCCCTGCCATGGATGGTGAACAACGTGCTGTTCAGCTTCCGGTCCCCGTCGCTGATCTGGATCGACGGCGGCTATCCGGTGATCGGCTGCACGATCGTCGGCGTGGTGCTGATGCTATTCTGAAACGGCAAAAAAGAAGGAGGGCCCCGACCCCCCGGAACCCTCCTTTACCCACGCGCAATTACTCGCTCCGCACGTGTTCTATGAGGGTCCGCCATCCTGGTCGGGACACGGCAACCATAGCCTCATGACCCCCGCGTGTTCAACGGAAATGCCCGGAGAGTTTTAGCCAAAGCCGAAACGACGGGTCGTTTCGGACAGGTCAGCGATAGACGCTTTCCTTGCCGAAATGCTTGGTCAGCAGGTAGTAGACCACGGCGCGGTACTTGTTGCGTTCCGATCTGCCGTAGGTCTCGATCACCGAGTTGATCGCGTCCATCAGGTCCGGACTATCCGCCAAGCCCAGCTTTTTCATGAGGAAATTCGCTTTCACGGTCTCCAGCTCCGACGGTTGGGAGCCTGCCACGGTCGACGCATCAGCATCGTAAATCGCCGGTCCGCATCCGATCGTGACCTTGGTCAGCAGGTCCATGTCAGGCTCCACCCCGCATTTATTGCGAAGGTCATCCGCATATGTTGTGATCAAATCGTCACGTTTTCCCATATCTTGTCTCCCTATGGCTGAAATCCGAATCTTTCAGGTTCGGTATGCGCGCCATGAAACTCACCGCTTCGTGATCTGACAACGAAAATTTCCGCCATTCCGGTCTTTTCCCAGACCCCTGCGGCGCGAATGCCATGGCAGGGGCAAGGCCCAGGGTGGCACGAGAAGGAGGCAACGTCAGCAAGACGCCCCGGTCAGGTCTGCTCGTTCCAGATCCGGGTGATGTCTTCGGACAGCGTGATCGGGTCGAACGGTTTTTCGAGAACCGAGAGCGCCCCCTTTCTCATCAGTTCCTCAACGTATTGGCGTTCAACCTTGGCGGTCATGAAGATGACCGGCACATCGGACAACGCAGGAACCGTCTGGAATTCCGCCCACAAGTCGTCGCCGCTCATTTCCGGCATCATGACGTCGAACAGGAAGAGTTGGGGGTCGAACCCCGCCGCCTTTTCCATCGCCTCCTGACCTGAGGCGCATTGCAGCACCTCGAAGCCGCCGACATGCTGAAGCGAAAGCATTGCAATGTCGCGGATATCCCTGTCGTCGTCGACGTGCAGGATGCGCTTGAGGTCTGTCATGTTGGCCTGTCCCCTGTTCCGCGTCAGCCCGCGCGCTGGATCGTGTCAGCGTCTGGCGCTGCCAGAATGGCCGCGGGTTGCGGCGCACTTTCAGCGTCCCGCCCGGCAACCAGCAACGGCAGTTCGAAATAGACGGTTGTGCCCTTCCCCTCGGTCGAGGTCAGGCCGATATTGCCGCCGTGCATCGTCACCAGCTTCTTGCAGATTGCAAGGCCAAGCCCGGTGCCCGCCCGCGTCTTGCCATCGCCCGAGGCCACTTGCGCGAAATCCCTGAACAGCTTGCCCTGTTCCCTGACCGGAATGCCGGGGCCATGATCGCGCACCGAAACGCGCACAACATTGTCGTGGCGGGTCAGGGCGATCTCGATCACGCCGTTCCGGGGTGAAAACTTGGCCGCGTTCGACAGCAGGTTTATCACGATCTGCGCGATGCGGCTGCGGTCACAGGCAACCGGATATTGGTCCGTGTCCGCGCACAGCCGGGTCGTCAGGCCAGCATCCTCCCTGAAGGTCAAATTCAGGTTGCGCGTTTCGTCGACGATGTCGAGCAGGTTCTCCGGCCGCTTTTCAAGGGTCATCCGGCCGGCATTCATTCGTTCGAGGTCGAGAATGTCGTTGACCATCGTCAACAGGTGGTCGCTGTTGCGGTTGGCGATATCGAGAAGGTGCAGCATGTTGTCGGGCAGATCGCCGACGGAGCCTGAGAGCAGCAGCCCGAGCGCGCCCTTGATGGAGGTCAGCGGCGTGCGCAGTTCGTGGCTGACGCGGGCCACGGTTTCCATCTTCACCTTCTCGATCCGCTTGCGGCCAGTGATATCGCGCAGGACCGACAGGAAGACACGCCGCCCCGAGGCGTCGCGGTGCAGCCTCGTGACAATCTCGACATCGGTGTTGCCGTGGCGGGCCTGAATCTCCACAAAATCGCGCGATCCGTTGAACAGCGGCGCCGTGTGCCGGCGGAACAGCGCGACATCGAAATCGGGATCGGTGTCGGCAATGCGTTTGCCCTTGGCGCTTTCCTCGGTCCAGCCGAAGCGGACAAGGGCGGACTTGTTCATGTAGGTAACGGCAAGACTGTCGACCTCGAAGATGAAGACCTCGTCCTGAAGGTCGTCGAGAACATTGCCCAACTGCCGGCGCACACCCGAAAGCTTCTGTTCGGTAATATCGGTCAGCAGGCAGACGGTGCACAGGTGCCGGCCCGCGTCATCCACCTGCGGGATGATGGTCGAGGCGACGACGATCGGTTGGCCATCCGCCGTGCGCAGGATCTGTTCGCCGGACCACGGGCGGTTCTCCTGGATCATGTGGCAGATCGCATGGTATTGTACGACGCCGTCAGCGTTCTGTGCGTCGCCTCCCGCCTCGGATTCGTCGGGGTAGAGAATATCGGCACCCTTGCCGATCACGTCGTCGCGGTCGTATCCGAAGGCGGCCATGAACTTGTCGTTGACCTTCATGAACCGGCCATCGGGATCGGTGACCGCGACGATGCAGTGACGTTCGATGGCCATGTCCCGAAAGCTGATCTCGTCGGCCATGCGCGCGCTCAGGGCCTTGGTGCGTGCCAGAATACGCCGGCGATAGACTTTGTGCGCCACGATCCACGTGCAGGCTGAAGACAGCAAGAGAGAGGCGAACATCACCATGTTGGTTTCGGATATCCCGGACAGAAGCGCCGCATTGGCGACACCGGGGTTCAGCAGAAGCACAAGCCCCCCGGCAGCCAGCAGGACCATCGCGGGCACCGCCATCTTGCCGCTGCCGTTGGTGCTGGCGCGTGCTGACCAATTTTTGGAGCTTGGTAATGTTCTCATTCTACGCGTCCGATCCGGTAAAACTTTGTATTAACTTGTAAGGAAAGTAGTCTGGTTTTGGGTCAAGAAGATGGCGAATTGGTGCATTGCAGCGATCAATATGGTGAAAGCACGGTCTGTCGGTTGTGCCGCTTGCCCGATCATGCCGCGCGCCGCAGTTTTTGCTTGCGGGGCAGGGCGATGGTGAATTCGCTGCCCTTGCCGGGTTCGCTGTAAACCGTCAGCCGACCGCCGTGCAGTTCCACCAGATGACGCGCGATCGACAATCCCAGCCCGATGCCGCCATGTGCCCGCGTCTTGGATGTGTCGGCCTGATAGAAGCGTTCGAAGATCTTCTCTTGCAAATGCTCCGGAATGCCGGGGCCCGAGTCCAGCACCCGGAACAGCAGCGCTTTATCGGTCTGCTCCACGCGCAGCATGACCTTGCCCTTCTCCGCGAACTTGATCGCGTTCGACAAAAGGTTCAGCAACGCCTGCGTCAGCCTGTCGGGGTCGGCGGTCAAACCGACCTCGTCCGCGCGAATGCTCAGATCGACCTTCCGGGCGCGCGCCAGTTCCTCGACCTGGGCCTTCAGCCGGTCAACCAGGTCCAAGGTGGTGATCGGCTGCATGTCGAGCATCACCTCGTGGCGTTCCAGCTTGGACCAGACCAGCACATCGCCGATCAACCGCAGCAGGTGATCGCTGGACACCTGTGCGCGCGTTGCGAAATCCGACAGGCTTTTGAGTTGCTCGCCATTCAGCCGCACAAGGTCTTCGCGCGGGGTCGTTTCGTCGGCAAGTGCGATCGCCATCTTGCGCGCGGCCGGCAAAAGCTCCGGTTTGGCGAGGAACGACAGGAACCCGATCACCGCCGTCAGCGGCGTGCGCAATTCATGGCTGATCACCTGGAGGAACTCTGATTTCGCGCGGTTGGCCTCTTCTGCCCTGGCGATGGAGGTCTTCAACTCGGTGATGTCGACGCGCAGCCCCACGGTGCTGCCATCGGGTGTCTCGCGTTCGGAGATCTTCAACCAGCGGCCATCGGAAAGCAGTTCCTCGAATTCGGCGCTGGCCTCTTCATGAACCCGCAATCGTTCCTGTATCCACGCTTCCTCGCGCCCTTCGGCCGCCGGATACAGGCCGCGGGCAACGCCGCTTCGGACCAAATCCTCGAACTGGACGCCGGGCGCGATGCCAGCCTCGGGCGCGAGGTAGGTTTGCTTGTATTTCTCGTTGCACAGGACCAGCCTGTCATCCTCGTCATAGAGCGCGAAGCCATCCTGAAGGCTCTCGATCGCCTGTTCAAGCCGGGTCTGGGCGATCTCGCGGCTGCGAAAGAGGCTCAGGAACGTGTGCAGGACAAGGATCAGAAAGCCAGCCGTCCCGGCAAGGATCGTCCATGTCGCGCCAGCGGCGG
>PFEX01000038.1:34462-57747 GCA_002783145.1 Rhodobacteraceae bacterium CG17_big_fil_post_rev_8_21_14_2_50_65_11
CGCCGCCTGCCGGCATCACCGCCACTTCCCATTCCAGGCCCAACCCCGAGACTTCCCTGCGTACCGCGTTCGGCGATCGACGCGAGACCGAGCCGTAGACAAGCCGCCCAAGGTCGGTTTCGGCATCGACCCTGCTGATCCCGATCTGCCAACGGTCTTCGTCGCGCAAGAGGTCGATCGCTTCGAACAGCCCGTCGGTTCGGAAAACCAACGCCAAGGCGCCCCAGTATCGTTCCGTATTGGTGTTGGCCCCCGCGACATAGACCGGCGTTCGCGCGATGAACCCCTCGCCGCCCTGAACCAGGTTGACAGGCCCCTCCAATTGCGGGCGACGGGTGTGGCGGGCGCGATCCATGATCGCCATGACCGACGGGTCGCGCCGATAGTCCAGCCCGATGACGGAACGGTTTGGCTCTTCGGGGTGAACGAAGCGCACTATGTTATCGGGCGCAGCGGCCACGTTGATGACCTCCGGCAGCGCCGATATCAGCCGCTCCGCGACTTCGTCATATGCCTCTTGCGACATGTCCGGGTTGTTGGCGACGATTGCCGACAGGCTCAGGCTGGTGACCTCGATCTGCCCGAAATACCGTTCGATCCGGTCCGCGAGGTTTTGCGACACGGTGATCGCCTCTAGCTGCGCGGTGTCGCGCGCCTGTTGACTGCCGTAGGTGTTGAGGGTCAATCCCGTCATGACAGAAGCCGCGACGATCATCGCGGAAGCGCTCAGAAAGAACAGGTTGAGCTTCGGGGATTTTCTTTTTGAGGATCGCAAGGCGGGCGGTTCCCTTTTTTTGCTGCCGGGTGGGTATTGATCCCGTCTGGCGGGTGGCATTCCGAACGTTCGGCTCAATCGTCCCGCTGACCCTGCAAGCTTGCGGGATCGGGCCGGGGACTATTGATCCATGAGGCGCTCCATTTCGTCGAGCATCGACTCCAGCAGCGGGCCACCGTCTTTCCAGAACGCGCGCAGTTGTTGATGTGACCGACTTTCCGCGTCGCAGAACGCGCTGAAGGCATCGTCGACCTGACCGGCAAGCGCGCCAAGCGCCGCGAATCCCAATGTTCCCGCCACACCACGGATACGGTGCGCCTGGTTGGCAATGGCTTGCAGGGCCTCGCCGCGTTTCTGCCCTTTGATCACCATCGCTTTCAGACCCTCCAGATCGAGAATCCGCTCGTCGAGCGTGTCCAGAAATCCGGCCCGCACCTGAGCGACCCGCTGTGTCAGGTCTGATCCGGAAAGGCGTGTTTCGGTCATTGCGGTCATGGTGCTGTTCTCGCTGTCATCCTGCGGTCAATCCGACATTGGCCGCACGGATCAGGGCAGATGAAAGGGCTTGCTCGATGGATCTGTCCGCCGGTTGGAAAGACAGCAGCGCGTTGCGCCTGGCCTCGCCGGCAATGACGCCGATCCGCACCGGGCAGACGGTTCGGTAATAGTCGTTGAACGGCTCCAGCAGGGCGTTGGCCGTCGCCTGCGTTTCGTCGCGGTCATAGCCGCGCTCGCGCCCGATCAGCGCGACGAAATTGCCCGAACCGGCATGCGAGATCATCACCCGCCCGAGCTTTAGAATGTCGAACAGGACGCTGCCGACATCTTGCATCATTTCGAGGTATTCGGCCGGGCTGGTTGCGGCGAGGAATTGCGATGCGCCGGACACGTGGAACCCGACCGCCTGCCAGTTCAGCATGCGAAGATTGCCGAGCGTGAGCGCATAATTCTTCAGCGCAACGTAATCGACCGCGCCTTCAAGGTCGTGCAACCGGACCGCATCGGAAAACTGCAATGCCGGCTGACTGGCACCCTGCCCCTTGAGCGTGCTTGTCAGGGCGGCGACGCGGCTGCGTTCGCGGCCAAGTTCGCGGGCCGAGCGCAGGCGCGCCGACAGTTCGACCTTCTTGATGGGTTTGGTGATGTAATCGCTCGCGCCGGCAAGGAACGCCGCGTCGATATAGTTGCTTTCCGACATCGCGGTCAGCATCAGTATCGGCGTCGACTGGCAAGCCGGGCGCCGCCGGATACGCCTGCATAGCTCGATCCCGTCCATCCCCGGCATCTTGATATCGACAAGGAAACAGTCGAATTCCTGCTGTCCAAGGTCGAGCGTTGCAAGCGCGTCCTCGGCCGATTCGCAGTAAACGACACCGGTAAACCCGAGCGTGACCAGATGCTGCTCCAGGATATCGAGGAACACCGGTTCGTCATCGACGGCAAGGATCCTCATATCGGTATCGTTGTCCATGGATTCGCTACTCAATTCTATTCATCGCGCGATAGCGCTGCGTCGGAATCGAGAAAGCCTGAAGATTTTGACAACAAGAAGGCGGAATTGAATATTAATTTCTACATATCTATCTGACTGCACCCGAGACAAGATACCCGATGCCGGCTTTGAGCCCGGAGTGCACGGTTGGTGGACGCCGCGCGATGGAAGCTACATTCAGCCACTTCGGGCATGGCCGCAAAAAAATACCCCCGGGCCGGGCGGCGCGGGGGTTCTTTCCGGGCAGCAAGCCGCCCCTTGGTTCGCAAAGCCTGAAGGGCGCTTAAAGCATTCCTTCGCGCTGCGCTTTCTTCCGAGCCAGCTTGCGAGCACGGCGAATTGCTTCGGCTTTCTCGCGCGCTTTTTTCTCGGACGGTTTTTCGTAATGCTGCTTGAGCTTCATCTCACGAAAAACACCCTCACGCTGCAGCTTTTTCTTCAGAGCCCGAAGGGCCTGATCGACATTGTTGTCACGAACGCTAACCTGCATGTGGTTTTCACCACCTTTCTAAGTTGGAGTTGCAAGAATTTGCAGGAGGTAGCCGTCTAGCAAAACCCCGGCTATATGTCCAGTATCTCCCCCGCGTCTCGTAAAGGAGGCCCCGATGCAAGATCTCAAAGACCGAATCCTCGATGCCGCGCTGATCCATGTCGTCTTCGACGGCTGGTCGGAGGCGACGCTTGCCGCCGCAATCGCCGATACCGGCGCCGATCCGGGCGAGGCGCGGGCGTTGGTCCCGCGCGGCGCGGTGGACCTTGCGCTTGCGTTTCACCGGAAGGGCGACGCGGCGATGGTGGCCGCCCTGACGCCGGAGCGGCTGGCCGGGCTGAAGATCCGCGAGAAGATCACGCTGGCGGTCCGCACCCGGCTGGAGCTGATGGAGATGGACAAGGAGGCGGTGCGCCGGGGCACGACGCTGTTCGCGCTGCCGATCCATGCCGCCGATGGCGCCCGCGCCCTGTGGGAAACCGCCGACGCGATCTGGACCGCGATCGGCGACGAAAGCGACGATTACAACTGGTATACCAAACGCCTGACGCTGTCCGGGGTCTATTCCTCGGTCGTGCTCTACTGGCTGGGCGATACATCCGATGGCCACGCGGCGACATGGGCCTTCCTCGACCGGCGGATCGAAGACGTCATGCGTATGGAGAAGGTCAAGGCACAGGTGCGGCAGAGCAAGCTGCTGCAACCGCTGATGGCCGGGCCGGACTGGGTGTTGAGCCACATCAAGGCGCCGTCAAAAGGCGGCGTGGCCGACATGCCGGGCCATTGGAGCCGCGAAAAGACGCAAGAGGAAGGATAAGCGATGACCCTGCCCAAGATGATGCGCGCGGTGGAGATTTCGGAGCCCGGCGGGCCGGAGGTGCTGCGCCCGGTGACGGTGCCGGTGCCCGCGCCCGGTGCCGGGCAGATCCTGATTGCGGTGGACTATGCCGGCGTGAACCGCCCGGATGCGCTGCAACGCGCCGGGGCATACGCGCCACCGCCCGATGCGTCGCCGCTGCCGGGGCTGGAGGCTGCGGGCACGGTTGCTGCCGTGGGGCCGGGCGTGTCGCGCTGGTCTGTCGGCGACGCCGTGACGGCACTGCTGCCCGGTGGCGGCTATGCCGATTACGCGCTGAGCCATGCCGACCACGCGCTGCCGGTGCCGGAAGGCATGTCGATGGACCGCGCCGCAGCCTTGTGTGAAACGCATTTCACCGTTTGGTCCAACACCTTCATGCGCGGCGGGCTGAATGCCGGGGAACGGTTTCTGGTGCATGGCGGATCGTCCGGCATCGGCACCACGGCGATTCAGCTGGCCCGAGAGTTTGGCGCGCGGGTCTTCGCCACTGCCGGGTCGCCCGAGAAATGCGCCGCCTGCGAGGATCTGGGCGCCGAGCGGGCGATCAACTACCGCGAGGCGGATTTCGTCGAGGTGCTGCGCGCGCTTGGTGGCGCCGACCTGATCCTCGACATGGTGGGCGGGCCCTACATCGCGCGCAACCTCAAGGCGCTCGCCGATGACGGGCGGCTGGTGCAGATCGCGTTCCTGCAAGGCCCGAAGGCAGAGGTGAACTTCGCACAGCTGATGACCCGGCGGTTGACCGTGACCGGCTCGACCCTGCGCCCGCAAAGCGTGCAGGCCAAGGCGCGGATCGCGCAGGACCTTGCGGCGCATGTCTGGCCGCTGCTGGCGGCGGGAAAGATCGGCCCGGTAATGGACTCTGAATTTCCGCTGGAAGAGGCCGCTGCGGCGCATGCCCGCATGGAAAGCTCCGCCCATATTGGCAAGATCGTTCTCAAGGTCCGGTAGGAGGGTCGCCGTGCGCGGCATGATTGTCCGCCGCGCACCTCCTCAAGCCCCTTGCGGGGCTTTCCTCGGTTTGGATCGGGTGCGGCAAATCCCGGTCTTCCGGAAAAATGCGGAGCCGCCATGCTGAGCACCCTGCGCCACCCTGTTTTTGCCCGTCTCTTCGCCGCGCAGGTTGTGGCGCTTCTGGGGACTGGTCTCTTGACCATAGCGCTTGCGCTGCTGGCCTATGACATTGCGGGCGATCGGGCCGGGACGGTCCTCGGCACGGCACTGACGCTGAAGATGGTGGCTTATGTGGGCCTGTCGCCTGTGCTGGCGGCGGCGTTGGGTCATCTGCCGCGCAAGGCGGTGCTCGTCGGGGCAGACCTGATCCGCGCCTCGGTTGCCCTGATGCTACCCTTCATCGACGCGGTCTGGCAGATCTACGTCCTGATTTTCGTGCTACAGGCGGCTTCGGCCAGTTTTACACCGGCCTTTCAGGCGACGATCCCCGATGTGCTGCGCGACGAGGCGGATTACACCAACGCGCTGTCGCTGTCGCGGTTGGCCTATGACATGGAAAACCTGCTGAGTCCGACGCTTGCGGGGCTTGCACTGCTGGTAATGAGCTATTCGGCGTTGTTCCTCGGCACGGTCGCGGGGTTTCTTGTGTCGGCGGCGCTGATCGTCAGCGCGGCGTTGCCGCCGCGCGTCGCCGACGCGCAGCGGCCGTTCCGGCAACGGGTGCTGCGCGGGGCGCGGATCTACCTTGCCACGCCGCGGCTGCGCGGTCTTCTGGCGCTGAACATGGCGGTTGCCGCAGTCGTGGCCTTCGTTCTGGTCGATACGGTGGTGCTGGTGCGGGGCCGGTTCGGCGGCGGCGAGGGCGCGGTCGCGCTTGCCATGGCAGCGTTCGGCGCCGGGTCGATGATCGCGGCGCTGGCGCTTCCGGGAGTGCTGAAACGGGTTACCGATCGCAAGGTCATGCTGTCTGGCGGGGCCGGGCTGGCGCTGCTTGGGTTTGGATTTGCGGCGGTTCTTGCGGATGCCGGTTCCGGTCCGGGTCGGGGCCTTTTGCTGGCAGTCTGGGCGGGCCTCGGCTTTTGTAATGCGGCCGTGATGACGCCGTCCGGGCGGCTGCTGCGCCGGTCTGCGCATGAGGCGGATCGCGCCGCGATCTTCACGGCACAGTTTGCGCTTTCGCATGCTTGCTGGCTATTGGCCTATCCGGCGGCGGGCTGGCTTGGGCCATGGCTCGGGCTGGCGGCGACGCTGGCAGTGTTGTCGACGGTGGCGGTGGCGGCGGTCCTTGTCGCGCGGCGGGTCTGGCCTGCCGGGTCTTCGTCGGCCATTGCGCATGATCACCCGGATCTGCCGGGCAACCACCCGCATTTGCGCGACTACGGCGGCAACCGGCGTCACAGCCACGAAATCGTCATTGACGACGAACACTGGCGCTGGCCGTCTCGGGGCTAGGGTTTGACACCCGACAGAAGATACTCCGTGACGCCTTGTGTCGCTTTGCGGAAGGTTGGTTCCGTCGTCGCGCGAATAACGCCGCAGGCGCCCGCCAAGGACGCAAAGCTACGATCAGGAACCTTGTGGCAAGTGGTCAAACCTAGGGCCGGAACAGGTGCCAGCCCATCGCCCAGCGGCTGACCGTGGTCAGGAAGGCAGCGACAGAAAAGATCGCGGCGAGGATCGGGAAGGCGGTTGGCCAAATGCAGATCGCGCAAAAGAACACAATGGTTTCAAAACCTTCCGTCAAGCCGCTTGAATAGATGATGCCCTTGGTGGGATAGTCCCTCGCGGTCAGGCCCTGTTGCTCGGCGATGACCGAAAACGCAAGGAAGGATGATCCGGTGCCGACAAAGCTGGCCAGCAACAGGGCGGCGGCCAAGGCGTTGCGGTCCGGGTCCATCAGGGCGAAACCCAGAGGAACAAGGGCGTAGAAGACGAAATCGAGCGCGATGTCGAGGAAGGCGCCCCGCGCCGTCGGGGTGCGCAGCCGAGCAAGCGCGCCGTCGAGCCCGTCGGCAAGCCGGTTGGCAAGGATCAGCGCAAGCGCTACGCCGGTCGCCCCGGACCACAGCGCGGGCAGTGCGAGGGCACCGAGGAAAAATCCCGTCAGCGTGACCTGGTCGGGACTGATCCCGGCCCGCGACAACAGCCGGGCCGGGGGCGTCATGAGTTTGCTTTGCAGGGGTAACAGCCGGGCGTCGAGCATTCGGGGATATCCTTGGAACCGAAAGCGCAGTTTGGCGATTGCGGCGGTCGGGGCAAGGCCGGGCGGATCACTTTTATGCGCGGATACCCGAACGCTCCGGCCTGCATGTGCCGCGATGTCCCTCGCCATGGCACCACCACCGCAGGTCGCCTGTTCCCCCCCCTTACAAAACGGTCTACCTTGTGTTGGAGCAATCCCCCAGACGAGGCCCCATGTCCGAGACCTATGACACCGCCTATCAGGTTCTGGCCCGCAAATACCGGCCTGCCAGCTTTGCAGATCTGATCGGGCAGGGGGCGATGGTGCGCACCCTGAAAAACGCCTTCGCCGCCGACCGCATCGCGCAGGCCTTCATCCTCACCGGCATTCGCGGCACCGGCAAGACCACCACCGCGCGGATCGTGTCCAAGGGGCTCAACTGCATCGGGCCAGACGGCACCGGCGGGCCGACGACAGACCCTTGCGGGGTTTGCGAACATTGCATTGCCATCGCCGAGGGCCGCCATGTCGATGTGATCGAGATGGATGCCGCCAGCCATACCGGCGTCGGCGATATCCGCGAGATCATCGAAAGCGTGCATTACCGGGCGGCCTCGGCGCGCTACAAGGTCTACATCATCGACGAGGTTCACATGCTGTCGAACAGCGCTTTCAATGCGCTGCTGAAGACGCTGGAAGAGCCCCCGGCGCATGTGAAGTTCATCTTCGCCACCACCGAGATTCGCAAGGTTCCGGTCACCGTCCTGTCGCGCTGTCAGCGCTTTGACCTGCGCCGCATCGAACCCGAGGTGATGATTGCCCATCTGCAATCCATTGCGGCGCAGGAAGGCGCCGAGATCAGCGAGGATGCGCTTGCCCTGATCACCCGTGCCGCCGAAGGCTCGGTCCGCGACGCGATGAGCCTGATGGATCAGGCAATGTCCCATGGTGCGGGCGAAACCACCGCCGAACAGGTGCGCGCGATGCTGGGGCTGGCCGACCGGGGCCGGATCATGGACCTGTTCGAAAGGGTCATGTCCGGCGACGCGGCGGGCGCGCTCGGTGAACTTGGGGCGCAATATGCCGATGGCGCCGATCCGATGGCGGTGCTGCGCGATCTTGCGGAACTGACGCACTGGCTGTCGGTCATCAACATCACGCCCGAAGCCGCGAACGACCCCACCATCGGCCCCGAGGAACGCGCCCGCGGGCGGGCGCTGGCCGAACGGCTATCGATGCGGGTGCTGGCCCGGACATGGCAGATGCTGCTGAAAGCGCTGGAGGAGGTGGCGCTCTCCCCCAACGCGATGATGGCCGCCGAGATGGCGGTGATCCGCCTGACCCATGTTGCCGACCTGCCGCCGCCAGAGGATCTGGTGCGCCGGCTGAAGGACGCGACACCGCCGCCCGCAGGCCCCGGCGGCGGCACTCACGCACCCGCCCCGCAACCCGGTGGGCCGCCGCCTCGCGCCGCCGCTCCGCGCGGTGGCGCCCACGCGACGACGGCGACGGCACTGGCCGAGGCCCCGGATACCGCGCTGGCCCATTACCACAGCTTTGACACTATCGTGGCACTGATCGAATTGAACCGCGACATCAAGCTGTTGGTCGAGGTAAAGACCTGCCTGCGCCTTGTCTCCTACAGCCCCGGCCGCATCACCTTTCAGCCGACCGAGCGCGCGCCGCGCGACCTCGCGGGGCGCTTGGGTCAAAGCCTGAAAAACTGGACCGGCGTACGCTGGACGGTCACGCTGGCCAATGAGGGCGGCGGCGAAACCATCGAAGAGGCCGAGACCGCCAAGGTCCGCGCGCTGGAAAAAGAGGCGCTGCAACACCCGATGATGCAGGCGGTTCTGGCGTGCTTCCCGCAGGCCAGGGTAACGGAAATCCGCACCCCGCAACAGATCGCCGCCGAAGTGGAGGCCGACGCGCTGCCAGAGGTCGAGGATGAATGGGACCCGTTCGAAGACGACTGACCGCCACCTTGCCCGCCGCCTGCGCCATGCGTATCTAGGCGGCAACGACACGAGACCCCGAAGGAGGGATGACGATGATGAAAGGACTGGGCCGGCTTGGCGACATGGCCAAGATCATGAAACAGGCGCAGGAAATGCAGGGCAAGATGGCCGAGATGCAGGACGAGCTGGCCAGGATCACGGTGGAGGGCGAATCCGGCGCCGGCCTTGTGCGCGCCACCGCCACCTGCAAGGGCGAGCTGACCGGGCTCGACATCGACCCCTCGATCTTCGACCCCAATGAAAAAGAGGTGGTGGAGGACCTGATTCTCGCCGCGATCAAGGATGCGCAGGCCAAGGCGTCCGACCGCAGTCAGCAGGAAATGGCCAAGCTGACCGAGGGTCTGAACCTGCCCGAAGGGATGAAGCTGCCCTTCTGAGGGCGGTGCGCCATGGCCCGCGGTACCGAGGATATAGAGGCCCTGATCGACATCATGGCCCGGCTGCCGGGGCTCGGCCCCCGCTCGGCCCGGCGCGCGGTGTTGCACCTGATCAAGAAGCGCGCGCTCCTGATGCAGCCGCTTGCCGACGCCATGACCCATGTCGCGGCCACCGCGCAGGAATGCGTGGCTTGCGGTAATATCGGCACTGCGCATCTCTGCCCGATCTGCGCCGACCCGGAGCGTGCCAACGGCCAGATCTGCGTGGTCGAGGACGTGGCCGACCTCTGGGCGATGGAACGCGGGCACGCCTTTTCCGGGCGCTTCCACGTGCTGGGCGGCACGCTCTCGGCGCTCGACGATATCGGGCCGGAGGATCTGCACATCCCCAAGCTGCTGACCCGCATCCGCGAGGATGGAGTGAGCGAGGTGATCCTTGCGCTCAACGCCACCGTCGACGGCCAGACCACCGCCCACTACATCGCAGGAGAGCTGGAAGGCACCGGCGTCGCCGTCTCGTCGCTGGCGCAAGGTGTGCCGGTGGGGGGCGAACTGGACTACCTCGACGATGGTACGATCTCGGCGGCGCTACGGGCGCGGAAGGCGTTCTGAGGGGGGGTGTCTTGCGCCAATAGCGCCACGGCGCGGCGTCCACCAGGAACCGCACACGACGCCCGATCGTCGTCGGGCATTTCCAGTCAAACGATGGACCCTAGCGCAGCGATCTGCCCTTGAGGATGGCATCGGGGCCGAAACGGTGCCGGATCGCATCGCTGGCGCGTTCCGCCTTGATGCGCGCCGCCTCTTGCGGGTCGAGCAGGTTGCCGCTGCGGTCGGCCCGATCGGCAGGCCCGAGATCCGACAGGCCGACGCCGATCAGGCGGTAGGGTTTTGCATGTGGCTCTGCGTCGAACAGGGCGCGCGCAGCGCGGTAGATGCGGTCGGCGATCTGCGTGGCGTCGGACAGGCTGCGGCGCCGTGTGACCAGTTTGAAATCGGCGCGCTTGAGCTTCAGCACCACCACACGGCCCCCGAGCCCCTTGGCCTTGAGCCGGTCTGCGACCTTTTCCGACAACCGCCACAGGTGCCCGTCCAGAAGTTCGGGGTCGGCGGTATCCTCGAAAAACGTGGTCTCGGACGAGAGGCTCTTCATCGGCGCGTTGCGAGTCACACGGCGTTCGTCCTGCCCACGCGCGAGGTGCCACAGGCGTTCCCCCGTCGACCCGAAGCGCGCCGCCAGGTCTTCGCGCCGCCAGCGACGCAGGTCGGCGAAGCTGCGGATGCCGGCCTTGTCGAGCGATGCCTGCCCGGCCTCTCCGACGCCCCAGATCATGCCAACGGGCTTTTCGGCGAGGAAATCCATCGTCTCGGCCTGCCCGATCACCGAAAATCCGCGCGGCTTGTCGAGGTCAGAGGCGATCTTGGCGAGAAACTTGTTGTGGCTGAGGCCGATGGACCCGGTGAGTCCCACCTCCTTCTCCATTCTGTTTACCAGACGGGCGAGCATCACGGCAGGCGGTCGCCCATGCAGCCGCGCGGTGCCGGTGAGATCCATGAACGCTTCGTCCAGGGACAAGGGTTCGATGGCCGGTGTCATTTCTTCCATCATCGCGCGGATCTGGCGGCTGACTTCGGCATAGACCTCCATCCTGCCCTTCACCACGACCGCCTCGGGGCACAGCTGCAACGCCTTGAACATCGGCATGGCGGAGCGCACCCCCTTGATCCGCGCGATATAGCAGGCGGTGGAGACCACACCGCGCCGGCCGCCACCGATGACGACGGGCTTGTCGCGCAGGTCCGGGTTGTCGCGTTTCTCGACGCTGGCATAGAAGGCGTCGCAATCCATGTGTGCGATGGACAGATCGAAAAGCTCCGGGTGGGTCACGATGCGCGGCCGCCCGCAGGCCGGGCAGCGGACGCCGGTCTCGAAGGTGGTCAGGCAGTCGCGGCAGAGGGCGGGCATGGGGTTCGTGCTTGTGCGGAACGGGGTCGGTCGCTTAAGAGCAGATATTGCATTTGAAGACCCGAAAGCAAAGTCTGCCGAATAAAGCAAAGTCTGCCGAATGAAGAACGAGGATAGTGCCATGAACGATATCGACGCGCTGATCGACGCCCTTGTGGGCGGCAACCTTGTGATCCTGCTTCTGGCGGGGTTCATCCTGCTGAGCATTTACCTTGGCATCAGGATCGTGCCGCAAAGCGAGAAATACGTGGTCGAACGCTTCGGCCGGTTGCGCAGCGTGCTGGGGCCGGGGATCAATTTCATCATCCCGTTCCTCGATCGGGTGGCGCACAAGATTTCCATCCTCGAACGCCAGTTGCCGAACGCCAGCCAGGACGCGATCACCAAGGACAACGTTCTGGTGCAGATCGACACCTCGGTGTTCTATCGCATCCTTGAACCGGAAAAGACCGTCTATCGCATCCGCGACGTGGACGGCGCGATTTCCACGACGGTGGCCGGGATCGTGCGCGCCGAGATCGGCAAGCTGGACCTTGACGATGTGCAGTCCAACCGGTCGGCGCTGATCAGCGAGATCAAGCGAAACGTCGAGGATGCTGTCGACGCCTGGGGGATCGAGGTGACGCGGGCCGAAATCCTCGATGTGAACCTTGACCAGGCGACGCGCGACGCGATGTTGCAGCAACTGAACGCCGAACGCGCCCGCCGCGCGCAGGTGACCGAGGCCGAGGGCGCCAAGCGCGCGGTGGAACTGAACGCCGATGCGGAGCTTTACGCGGCAGAGCGGACCGCCGAGGCGCGCAAGGTGCTGGCCGATGCAGAGGCTTACGCCACTCGCTCCGTGGCCGAGGCGATTGCCGATAACGGGCTGGAAGCGGCGCAATACCAGATCGCGCTGAAACAGGTGGAGGCCATCGCGCAGGTGGCGCAGGGTCCGGGTAGCCAGACCATCGTTGTGCCGGCGGATGCCGCAGATGCGTTCGGCAAGGCGTTTCAGATGCTGAAAGGGCGCGGCTGATGGACCTGTGGACAGCATGGTGGGTCTGGGGCGCGGCGGCGATCCTTCTGGCCATCGGCGAGGTGATCCTGCCAAGCTTCGTTCTGCTCGGCTTCGGGATCGGCGCCGGGGTGATCGCGGCGCTGCTGCTCTTCGGCGGTCCGGTGGCGGCGTTCGTCGGCGGGTCGATCCCCGTGCTGTCCCTGTCATACGCCGTGATGTCGCTGATCGCGTGGCTGCTGCTGCGCCGCTTCCTGGGGGTCACCCGCGGGCAGGTAAAGACGTTCGACGAGGACATAAACGACAACTGAACGGCTGTCCGCCCAGACGCCCCGGATGACGCGAGCGCCTCGATTTTTCGTCGAAAAATCGCGCGGGTCGGCGCTGGAAGGCGGCGATGCCACCCGTTGCGCCATCCGCCGGGTTGTTCAGCCCTGAGTTTCGCGCTCGATATACTGGCGCATCCCCTCGGCCTCCTCGCGGGCCTCGCGCAGACCGTCCATCGCGGCGCGCAGCTCGGCTTCCGTCTGGCTGATCTGGTTGGTCAGCTCTGCTTCCCTGTGTTGCAGGTAGGAGATTGCCTGGTCGCGGGTTTCCTCGGCGTCGTGCAGCGCCTTGGCCATTTCCTCAAGCTCGTTCATGTCGACGCCCGAAACGCGGGTCAGGCGGTGGACAAGCCAGTTGGCGAACCAGCCAAGCGCAAAGGCCACGAAGAGGATGATGGCAATGACGACGATAAATTCGGTGCGGGTCATTCTGTGTCCTCTGTGTCCTCTGTGTCCTCTGTGTCCTCTGTGTCCTCTGTGGCGGCTGCCGGCACAAGGTTGTCGGGGCGCATCATCGGGCGTGGCGCGTCGGCCAGCAGTTCGGCCCGCGCCTCGGCGGCTTCGCGGGCATCGCGTTCGGCCACGTCGCTGGCCAGCAGGAACTCGATCCGCCGGTTGGTCTCGCGCCCGTCCTCGGTGTCGTTGGGGGCAATGGGGCGGGTCTCGCCATAGCCCTGCGCGGTCAGGTTCGAGATCAGCACCCGGCGCGCCAAGAGCCCGTTCAGCACCGCGTCCGCGCGGCCCTGGCTGAGCCGCAGGTTCATTTCCTCGCGGCCCTGGCTGTCGGTGTGGCCGCCGATCTGCATGTCAACATGGGAGCAATCGGGCAGGATCTCGGCCAGCGCGTCGAGGATCTCTCCGGTCGACTCGTTGATCTCGACAGAGCCGGGGTCGAAGGTGATCTTGCGCCGCTCCAGCACGCTGTTGATCCGTTCCAGGCATTGCTCGGCCGTGGGCAGGCCTGTCTGCGGGTCGAGGCTGGCGACATAGGTTACGTCGATCTCGAAATCTTCGGCCGTGCCCAGAAGCTCGGCCATCAATTGGCTGAGGTCGGATGTGGTGTCTTCGCTGCCGGAATTACCGCGGATGCGGACGATGTCCGGTTCCACCACCACCGACCCGTTGTGCAACCGATCGAGCGCCTCCAGCCCGGCCATGACCCTAAGCGTCCAGCCGCCGGGCAGGTCGCCATCCGTGCGGGTGGCGACATAGGTATCCGTACGTCCGAACAGCGCCTGCGCATAGGCGGACAACGCGGCGGTGATCCGATCGTCCGGCAAGCGCCCGCGCAGTTGCACGTAGCCTTCGGGGCTGCGGGTGGCGGTGAAATTGGGCGGCCCCTCCTCTTCCCCCCCCTCGTCGGGCGGCGGCGGCGGTAGAACAGCGTGAAGTGAGAATACAGCCGGCAGTGCCGCATCAAGCTCTCCGATCACCTCGTCGAAAAGGTCGGGCGGGGTGCCCTGCGCCACGATCAGGGTGATATCGGCATCCGAAAAGGTCACCGTGGCATTGTCGAACCGCGCTGTGGCGGCGATGGCAAGCCGGGCCGCCGTGGCCCAGTTGGGCGAGGGCACGCCAAGGCCGATCCGGCAGGCATCGCGCCCGGTCAGCCCGGCCTCGCGTGCGGCGGCGAGGATCTCATCGCGGCTGGCTTCGGTTTCGGCGGTGCAGGCTTCGAACCGGCCGCCGTCGGGGGTGCTGACATACCGCAGCGTAAAGGGGGTTATGACGGGACGCGGGGCGGAGATCTCCATCACCAGTTCGACCGACGCGGGGCGGTTCTGTTCCAGGAAAGCGGTCCAGTTGTCGCGTTCGGCGCGGCTGCCTGAAACCGCCTCCACCACCAC
The DNA here is from genome assembly GCA_002783145.1 of Rhodobacteraceae bacterium CG17_big_fil_post_rev_8_21_14_2_50_65_11. Lineage (GTDB taxonomy): Bacteria > Pseudomonadota > Alphaproteobacteria > Rhodobacterales > Rhodobacteraceae > Nioella. Next base: position 48,746 of record PFEX01000038.1, read on the forward strand.
CTGGCCTTCGTAGACCGAGATCTTGGCACGCGGCAATTCGCTGAGAGCCTGCATTGCGAAACGCAGCGCCGGACGCCAGCCCGGCGGCACCGCAAAATCGGCGGTTTCGACCATGTTGGCCACGCGCATGTCCGCGTGCAGATCGGCGATGCCGGTTGTCAGGCTTTCGCGTCCATCGGCAGCGGGGATCAATCCGATCAGCGACACCCCGTCGCCGTTGCGCAGCATTTCCAGCGAGAAGCGCGGCGGCTCGATCCCCTCGGCGTCGCGCACGTTCATGTCGTCGATGATGCGGTCGGCATCGACGACGTCGCCGGCAAGGCGCAGCGCATGAAAGCGCGCGGCTTCGTCCGGGGCGGTGCCTGCCATCAGAACGCGCAACCCGTCGGCACCGATTTCGACCCAGTCCAGCCCGTCAAGGCGCATGGCCAGCCGGACGTCACGGACCGACTGCTGCTCGACCATCCGGGCACCATAGACGGCGGCAAACAGGCTGAGTCCGATAGCAAACAGAAATGCCGTAACGGCGAGGAAGGGAAAGGCAAAGCGCATGCGGATGGTAGCGGCCCCCGTTGACGTGTGAAAAGGCTTTACCCGACCGGCCCTAGAGGTTCAACGACGCGAGCGCGGCACCGGCGAAAAACAGCACAGGAATCAGCCCGGCATCGCGGTTGGACCGGAAAAGCGTCAGGCAGGTGTCGCCATCGTCGATGTCGAGCCGGCCCATTTGCCAGACCATGTGCCAGCCGAAGCCCCACGCCCCGGCAAGCGCCAGCACCAGTGCCAGGACGCTGGCCGAGGGCGTCAGCGCCAGGATGATCGCAAGCGCCATCAGCGCGACCGCAGCAACAAGGAAGCCGCGCAGGATCGGCTTGGTGCGGTCGCCGAAGAGCCTTGCGGTGGATTTCACACCGATCAGCGCGTCATCCTCCCGGTCCTGGTGGGCATAGATCGTGTCGTAGAAGATCGTCCAGGCCATGCCGGCGAGGTAAAGGACAACCGGCGGCCAGTCGAGACGACCGGTATGCGCCACCCAGGCCAGCATTGCGCCCCAGTTGAACGCGAGGCCAAGGAACACTTGCGGCCACCACGTAAAGCGCTTGGCGAACGGGTAGATGGCAACCGGCAGCAGCGCGAGGAAGCCCATGGCGATCGCGGTGGCGTTGAAGGTCAGAAGGATCGTCAGCGCGACAAGGCATTGCGCCGCCAGCCAGGTGAGGGCCTGCGCCACGCTGACCTGACCCGATGGAATCGGGCGCGACCGGGTGCGCGCCACCGCGCCGTCGATGTCGCGGTCGGTGATGTCGTTCCAGGTGCAGCCCGCGCCGCGCATCAGCACCGCGCCAAGACCGCAGCCGGCGATGATCCACAGATCCCACCACTGCGGCCCTTGCGCGGCGGCGGCCAGAAGCACCCCCCACCAGCAGGGCAGCAGCAACAGCCAGGTGCCAATGGGTCGGTCGGCGCGCGACAGCCGCAGGTAGGGGCGCGACCACGGCGGCGCGACGCGGTCCACCCAGTTGCCGCGCACGGCGTCCTGCACCTGCCCCTCTGGCGTTTCGGTTCTGCCGGTCATATGGTCCTGCCCATGTCGTCGCGTGCAAAGATACGGCTCTACGTAGAGCATCCGCTTGGGGCAGGGCAAACGGTTCCGCTGTCGCGGGATCAGGCGCATTACCTTTTCGGTGTCATGCGCCAGGGTGTGGGCGCGTCGGTGGCGCTGTTCAATGGCGCGCAAGGCGAATGGACGGCCGAGGTTGCAGAGGCGGGCAAGCGCGGCGGGGTGCTGACCTGCCGCGAACAGGCAGCACCGCAGGTGTCGCCGCCGGACCTGTGGCTGCTCTTCGCGCCGATCAAGAAGGCGCGCACCGATTTCATCGTCGAGAAGGCGACGGAGATGGGGGCGGCGCGTATCCTGCCGGTGCAGACCGAGTTCACCAATGCCGAACGTGTCCGGCAGGATCGCTTGCAGGCCCACGCGGTCGAGGCGGCGGAACAATGCGGCGGCACCTACGTGCCCCCGGTCGCGGACTTGCAACGGCTGGACCGGGTGCTGGACGGCTGGCCCGACGACCGGCGGCTGATCTTCTGCGACGAAAGCCTGGTCGGCGCGCGCGCGGCGCTCGATGCCGCACCCGATGGGGACAAATGGGCGATCCTGATCGGCCCCGTGGGCGGCTTCTCGGATGCCGAACGCAACCGCTTGCGGTCATTACCCGTCTGTACCGCCATCAGCCTCGGCCCTCGCATCCTGCGCGCCGATACCGCCGCGGTGGCGGCGCTGACCCTGTTCCAGGCCGCGCGGGGGGATTGGTGAGCGGCTTTTTCAGACCCGAGGCGATGGCCACGCTGCGCCGCTGGCGAGAGGCGCTGACCGGCCTTGCCGTTGGTCTTGTCGGGGCGGCCATCGCCCTCGCCGCGCTGACCTTCGTGCTCTTCTGGGTCGGGTTGGCGGTGGTGGCGCTCGGGGCTTTCCTCGTTTTCAGCGGTTGGCAGAAAGGTCGCTTTCGCCGCGCCGCGACCGGCCCCGGCATCGTGGCGCTGGACGAGGGTCGGGTGACATATATGGGCCCTCTCGATGGCGGCATGGCGGATATCGAGGATCTGACGGCGCTGATGCTCGACACCCGGTCGCGCCCGACGGTCTGGATCCTGCACCGGCCCGGCGCCGACCCGCTTCACATCCCGGTGAGCGCGACGGGCGCCGACAGGCTTTTCGACGCCTTCCTGCGGCTGCCGGGGCTGAATACCGGCCGCATGGTGCGCAAACTCAACAATTCGCGGGGCGAAACGGTGCTGATCTGGGAACGTGTGCAAGGCGCGAACGGGCCGCGGCGTCTGAATTGACACTGCCCGCGTTTGCGCCCATCAACGGCGCCCGAAACGCGTCATTGCAGGAGCTTGCCCGATGTCCATCCCACAGTCCGGCGGCGGTCCGATCGACCGGCACGAACAGCTTGCCGAATACCTCGCCGATGGCTGCAAGCCGAAAGAGGACTGGCGCATCGGTACCGAACACGAGAAATTCGGCTATTGCAAGGACACGCTGAAGCCGCTGCCCTATGCCGGCGCACGTTCGATCCTCGCGGTGCTGGAAGGCTTGCGCGACGCCCATGGCTGGGCGCCGCTGGTCGAGGGCGGCAACCTTATCGGGCTGGAAAAGGAGGGCGCCAATATCAGCCTTGAACCCGGTGGCCAACTGGAATTGTCGGGCGCGCCGCTAGAGACGATTCACCAGACCTGCGACGAGGTGAACGACCACCTGCGCGACGTGATGGACATTTCCGACAAGATCGGCGTCGGCTTCATCGGGCTTGGCGCCGCTCCGATCTGGACGCATGACGAGATGCCGCTGATGCCCAAGGGGCGCTACAAGCTGATGGACGGCTACATGCAGGATGTGGGCACCATGGGCACGACCATGATGCGGCGCACTTGCACGGTGCAGGTGAACCTCGATTTCGGGTCAGAGGCGGACATGGTGCAAAAACTGCGCGTCGCGCTCGCGCTGCAACCGGTGGCCACCGCGCTGTTCGCCAACTCGCCGTTCTTCGAGGGCAAGGTGAACGGGCACAAAAGCTGGCGCGCGCGGGTCTGGCGCTCGCTCGATCCGGCGCGCACCGGCATGCTCCCCTTCGTGTTCGAGGACGGTTTCGGGTTCGAGGCGTGGGTGGACTACGCGCTCGACGTGCCGATGTATTTCGTCTACCGCGATGGACACTACATCAACGCGCTCGGCCAGTCGTTCCGCGATTTCCTGAAAGGCAAGCTGCCCGCGCTGCCCGGCGAGAAACCGACGCTGAGCGATTGGGCCGACCACCTGACCACGGTATTTCCCGAGGCGCGGATCAAGAAATATATCGAGATGCGCGGCGCCGATGGCGGCCCGTGGCGGCGGCTATGCGCGCTGCCGGCGTTCTGGGTCGGTCTGCTGTATGACCAGTCGGCGCTCGATGCCGCGTGGGATCTCGTGAAAGACTGGGATGCCGAAACGCGCGAGGCGCTGCGCGTGGCGGCCTCCGTCGACGGGTTGCAGGCTGAGGTGAACGGCGTGAACATGCACGATCTGGCGCGCGAGGCGGTCGCGATTGCAGAGGCGGGGCTGGCCGCGCGCGCCCGGCCCGGCGCCGGTGGCCTGTTGCCCGACGAGACCCATTTCCTTAACGCGCTGAAGGAAAGCGTCGAAAGCGGCAAGGTGCCCGCCGACGAGTTACTGGAGCATTACCACGGCGACTGGAACCGCGACCTGACCCGGATCTACGAAGGCTTCAGTTATTGAATTTCTTTTGAACCATAAGCGCTTTTCGGCTCTCTTACGGGTACTGTTTGCAACAAGGAGCTATTGAAATGCGTGATTTCTTCATCGGAGCCCTCGACAAGCTGATTGCCGTGCTCGTCATCCTGATGATCATCGGTGTCGTGGTTGGTACCGTCATTACCTCCATGAGCCCGATGGGCGGTGTCCTCAAGGCCGTCGGCGTCCTGATCGCCGGCGGGCTCTACGTGATCCTGACTGGCGGGATGCTCTACCTGTTCCTCGGAATCTATCACAACACCAAGCGCACGGCCGAAACCCTCGAACGCCGCGCCTGAAACTACGCGACGCTGCGCCTTGTGGCAGGCGCGGCGTCGATTTTCCCTTGATCAGCCCTTGATCAGCCCTTGGCGCCGATGCGCGGCTCCTCGCCGTTCAGCAAGCGTTTGATATTTGCACCGTGACGCAGGAAGATCACCGCCGCCAGCAACGCAGTGACCACCCAAGCCTGCGGCATCCCCAGAACGCTGATCCAGACCGGCGTCAGGGCCGCCGCGACAAGCGCCGAGAGCGAGGAAATCCGCGACACCGCCGCCACCAGCACCCATGTCAGGCAGGCCGCGATCCCGGCGGGCCAGAACAGCGCCAGAAGCGTGCCGAGAAAGGTCGCGACGCCCTTGCCGCCCTTGAAGCCGAGAAAAACCGGGAAGCAATGGCCGAGGAAGGCCATAAGGCCCGCCAGTTGCGCGGCATCCCCGGTCAGCATCGCACGGGCAATCAGCACCGCGGCCGCGCCCTTGCCCGCATCGAGGATCAGGGTCAGCGCCGCGGCGGGCTTTTTGCCCGTGCGCAGCACGTTGGTCGCGCCGATATTGCCCGAGCCGATGGCCCGGATATCTCCCAGCCCGAAGGCCCGCGCCATCACCAGCCCGAAGGGAACCGAGCCGAGCAGGTAGGCCAGCAGTGCGGTCAGCGCCAGCAGGGCAGCGGAGGTCTCGATCACCGGCATCAGGTGGCCCTCTCATAGACGAGCGCGCCCGCAACGAGCGTCATCATCACCTTGCCCTCCATTCGCATCCCGTCAAAGGGGGTATTCTTCGACTTCGAGCGCAGCGTGGCGCGGTCGAGGACGAACGGTGCATCCGGATCGAACAGCACCAGATCTGCGGGCGCACCTCTGGCCAGCCTGCCGGTCTCCAGCCCCAACCGCTGCGCCGGGTTCAGTGCCATGGCGCGGAACAGCTGCGGCAGGCTGAGTTGCCCCGCATGGTAAAGCCGCATCGCGGCCGGCAACAGGGTTTCAAGGGCAACCGCGCCCGAGGCTGCGACCTCGAAGGGCAGGCGCTTCGACTCCTCGTCCTGCGGGGTGTGCATGGAGGAAATGATGTCGATCACGCCATCGGCCAAAGCGCCGACCATGGCCAGCCGGTCCTCTTCCGCCCGGAGCGGCGGCTTGACCTTGAAGAAGGTGCGGTAATCGCCGACGTCGAATTCATTCAGCGTCAGGTGATGGATCGAGACGCCCGCCGTTGCATCCAGCCCGGCCTCTCTGGCGCGGATCAGCGCGGGCAGGGCGGCGGCAGTGCTGACCTGGTCGGCGTGGTAGCGCGCGCGGGTCATCTCCACCATGGCAAGGTCACGCTCCAGCCCGATCCGCTCGGCCATCGGTGACACAGCGGGCAGGCCCCTGAGGGAGGCGAACTTGCCGGAGGTCACGGCGGAGCCACGGCTCAGCCCCGGATCCTGCGGGTGGCTGATGATCAGCGCGCCAAGGCTGCGCGCGTAGGTCATGGCGCGCGACAGCACGCGCGAGTCGGTGACGACATGATCGCAATCGGTGAAGGCCGCTGCTCCGGCATCGAGCAGGAAACCGATCTCGGTCATCTCGCGTCCGGCGCGACCCTTGGTCAGGGCGGCCATCGGCAGGGTGTGCACCGGGCTGACCTGCACGCCCCGGCGGCGCACGTAGGACAGCGCCTCGGGCGTGTCGATCGGCGGCGTGGTGTCGGGGCGGGTGACCATCGTGGTGACCCCGCCCGCCGCCGCCGCCGCGCCCGCCGTGCGGATGCTTTCCTTGTGCCGCTCGCCGGGCTCGCAGGTCTTCACGCCGACATCGACGATTCCCGGTGCAAGGCATTTGCCCCTTGCGTCGATCAGGCGGTGCGGCTCCTCCAGCCCCGGGGGGCTGTCCTCGCCCCGGTCGGCGATCCGCCCGTCGCGCAGCAGGACCCAGCCGGTGGTTTCGGTCAGCGCCTTGGGGTCGATCAGGCGGGCATTGACGATGAGGGTGGTCATTCGTCTATTTCTCTCACCTCGCGCCGGAGCTTGCGCATCAGGCTGTAGACCTGTTGCGACCCGTCGATCTGGCGGAACCCCGGAAACTGGATGGGCGTTCCGTTGCTGCTACGCCGCACGCCCGCGCCGCCGCGCATGTGAAAGATGACCGAGCCGGGATCGCCCTCTTCCCAAGTGATGCGGTCCATGTCCTGCAACGGCCAGCTTTCCAGTGTTTTCTTGCCGAAAGCGTTGCGGGCGATGAAGGCGGTCTGGCTTGTCAGGGTGTACCAGGTGCGGCCGCGCAGCCATGCGTCCACCACCAGCCGCCCGCCCAGCATCCATAATCCGATCAGCAGGAAGGGCAGGCCAAACAGCGGGAAGAAATTGAACGGAAACGGCGCGTCGGTGCCCACCGTCATGGCGAAGGCCATGGCGATCCAGAACAGCGAGAAGCCGGTGAAGAAGACGCCCATCAGGGTCATCGGGTTCACCAACCCCGACCAGTCAATGTTGCGGCGCGGCTGGCCTTGCCACAGGATCCGCTCGCCCGGTTCCAAGATGCCCTTCCAACCGTTGCCCGTTTCGGTCATGACAGTGTCCTTCCTGCTGCGCGTTCGATCCGTGCGACCACGGCGGGCCGGTCGGCCATGTATTTTATCAGGTGCTTGTCGCCCGCGCGGGTGATGATCTGCACCGCGCTGCCAAGCGTGCGCAGCCTTGCGATCTCGTTCAGTCGGACATGGCGATTGTCGGGGCCTTTCAGGGCGGTGTCTGTCAGCACCCATTGCGCCGTCGCCTCGTCCGAGGCGAGGTAGAACGCGCGCACGGCAACCGCGAAAAGCCCGCCGATGGCACCAGTCCAGACATGAGGATTGCCCACGATCCAAAGCGCCGCCATGCCGAGCGCCATGGCGATCGCCGCCAGCCACGCGTGATCGCGCCAATAGGTCTTGCGGTCGGCGGTAAAGTGGGCAAGAGCCGCCTCCTGCGGGGCGTCCTCCCTATCGGGCACCGACGCGCGGCCGGTCAGGTCGGCCTTCGGCAGATCAGCGGAATGATCCGCCTCCAGCAGTGGCAGCGACGCGATCAGCCGCGCCCTCGGGCCGGATCGCAGGGCCGCGCCCTCGGGGATTGCCCGGTCGAGCAGCAGCACGACATGGCCGCCGACGGCATTGATCCGCGCGCGGGTGTCGGCGCCGATCGGGTCTTTCGGTGCGAACGCCTCGGTGATGTAATCGCTCAGCCGCATGTCGCCGAGATCCTCCACCGCGAAGAGTTCGAGCTGCGCGGTATCGACGCCGGGCAGGTTCAGCGCCTCGGCAAGTGCGGACAAGTCGGGGCTGTCGGCGTCGCTTTCGCGGCTGAGAAAGGTGGTGCTGATCTCGAAGCCTTCGTTCAGTGCGACGACATGCAGTTTCGGGGCGGTCATGCGGTGACCCCGCTGGCGGCTGCCTCGCGCGCCGCGCTGAGGTTGGCGGCCAGCAATTCCATCGCGGCCATGCGCACGGCGACGCCCATTTCCACCTGTTCCTGGATGACCGAGCGGTTGATGTCGTCGGCGATGGTGCCGTCGATTTCCACCCCGCGATTCATCGGTCCGGGATGCATCACGATGGCGTCGTCCTTGGCGCAGGAAAGCTTTGCGGCATCAAGCCCGTAGCGGTGGTAGTATTCCCGTTCCGACGGAATGAAACCGCCATCCATGCGCTCGCGCTGGAGGCGCAGCATCATCACCACGTCGGCCCCGGCAAGCCCTTCGCGCATGTCCTCGAAGACCTCGACGCCCCAGTCCGAGACGCCCGCCGGAATCAGCGTCGGCGGGCCGACCAGCTTCACCCGGTTTTCCATCTTGCCCAGCAGAAGGATGTTCGACCGCGCCACGCGGGAATGTGCGATGTCGCCACAGATCGCGATATTGAGCCGGTGCAGCCGCCCCTTGGTGCGGCGGATCGTCAGCGCGTCGAGAAGCGCCTGAGTGGGGTGTTCGTGGCGCCCGTCCCCGGCGTTCAGAACCGCGCAATTCACCTTTTCCGCCAACAGGTTGACCGCCCCCGAATGGGGGTGGCGCACGACCAGCAGATCGGGGTGCATGGCATTCAGCGTCAGCGCCGTGTCGATCAGCGTTTCGCCCTTCTTCACGGAGCTTGTCTGCATCGACATGGTCATCACGTCGGCGCCCAGCCGCTTGCCCGCCAACTCGAAACTGGCCTGCGTGCGGGTCGAATTCTCGAAAAACATGTTGATCTGGGTCAGCCCGTCAAGCGCGTGGCCATGCTTTGCAACCCCGCGCCCCATCTCGGCGTAGCGGTCGGCAAGGTCCAGAAGCGTCGTGATTTCGACGGGATGCAGGGGCTCTATGCCCAGAAGGTGGCGCTTGGTGAAGGTCATGGCGGCCTCTGCCGGTTGGCTCGCCTCGCGGTATAGGCAGGGCCGCGCGGCGGGGCAAGGGCGGGCTTGGAACGCGCCAAAC
>PFEX01000038.1:57805-72054 GCA_002783145.1 Rhodobacteraceae bacterium CG17_big_fil_post_rev_8_21_14_2_50_65_11
CCCGCGCTCCGGCCGCTCAGATCGCGATGTTGAAACGCGCCCGGATGGCGCTTTCGAGTGCCGGCGAGAAGGTGCTGCCGGCGGTGGCGAGAATCGCCTCCTTGCGGGCGCGGGCGGTGTCCAGAAGCCGCGGCTTGCCGGCCTCCTGCCATTCCTTGGGGCTCATCCGGTTGCCGATCTCGGGGTAGACATATTCGCTTTGCATCAGGCGCAGGGTCTGCTCGGCACCGAGGTAATGCCCCGGCCCGCCAAGGCAGACCTCGCGCATGGTGTCGAGCGCCACCGAATCCTCCGTCACCTCGATCCCGCGCACGCAACGTTGCACCTGCCCGAGGATATCGTTGCCCAGAACCAGGCTTTCGAGACAGAAGCCCAGCAGCGAGGCGTGCATTCCCACCGTTTCATAGGCCATGTTCAGCCCCGAAAGCCCGGCCAGCACGTTGGTGATGCCCTGCTCCCACCCGGCTTGCATGTCGGGCAGCTTGCTGTCGGATATGCCCGCCGCCGCGCCGCCGGGCAGATCGTAGAAGCGGTGCATCTGCGCGCAGCCGGCGCTGAGCAGCGCCTGTTCCGCCGATCCGCCCGACATCGCCCCGCTGCGCAGGTCGCTGACGAAGGGCCAGGTGCCAAAGATCGCCGGGTGGCCCGGCGCGATGGCATTGACGTAGACCACCCCGGCAAGGCATTCGGCCACCGCCTGCACGATCGCCGTGGCGATGGGGGCGGGCGCCGTCGCCCCGGCCTGACCGGCGGATAGCAACAGCACCGGCATGCCGGCGGCGATGCAGTGTTCCATCGCCAGGCAGCTTTCGTGGGCGAAGCGCATCGGCGGCACGACAAAGCAGTTGGAGTTCGAGATGAAGGGGCGCGCGCGCCATGCCGCTTCGCCACCCGCGATGAGGTGGATCAACTCCGTGCAGCCGGCAACGTGCGACGGGTCGGAAAAGGACACGCCGACATGTTTGACGGTGCCCGCGCAGCAGCCGTAGATCGTGTTCACATCCATGTCGAACGGGTCGGCGACGTCGCGGCAGACCATCGGGCGTTGCAGGAAATGGATGTTGTCGAGATGCTGCACCAGCCGCGCCGCGTTGTAGAGGTCGGCGGTGGTGGACTCGCGGTAGCTTTCGGTTTCGGGATCGACGATATGAACCGCCGCGCCGGCAGTGCCGAAATGGGTGCGGGTGCCCGACAGGTGCAGGTCGTGCTTCGGGTCGCGGGCGAAGAGGGTGATGTCGCGCGCTGCCCTGGCCAGCATGTCCTCGACCAGCGACCGGGGGAATCGCAGCCGCCCGTCATCGCCCATGATCGCGCCCGCCGCCGTCATCGCCGCGACGCCAGAGGGCGGGGCCTGGGACAGGCCGATTTCCTCGAGCGCCTGCAGGGCCGCTTCGTGGATGCGGGCGACCTGCGCCGCGGTCAGCGGCCGGTATTGCCCGCCGTCAAGGCCGGGGCGCACCGGGCGCTTGTCCTCGGCCAGGGGGTTGGTGCGCAAGGTGTGGCGCGCGGCCCGTCCCCCGGCGCGGCGCGGCCGGATCTTTCCGGGCATGGGATCGGGGCTGTCCATCACTGTTTTACCCTTTCGGCGGTGGGGTCGTACATCGGTGTCAGGCTGGCGGTGGCGGTGTGGCGCCCGCCCGCGATCTCGATCTCGTAATCGGAGGAAAGGAGGTCGGCGGCGTCCTGCCCCGCGCAGGGCACGTAGCCCAGCCCGACCGCGGCGCCGAGGGCATGGCCGTAATTGCCGGAGCTCAGGTGGCCGACCATCCGGCCATCGCGCAGGATCGCCTCGTTATGAAACAGCATCGGCGCGGGGTCGTGCAGGCGGAATTGCAGCAGCCGCCGTTGCAGACCCTGCTCGCGCTTCTTCAGCACCGCATCGCGGCCGATGAAATCGCCCTTGTCCGTCTTGACGGCAAAACCGAGCCCGGCCTCCAGCACGTGATCCTCATCCGTGATGTCGTGGCCGAAATGGCGGAACGCCTTTTCCAGCCGGCAGGAATCGAGCGCGTGCAGCCCGCAGAGCTTCAGCCCGATGCCGGCGCCCGCCTCTTCCAGCGCCTCGAAGACATGCGCGGCCATGTCGGAGGAAACGTAGATTTCCCACCCCAGTTCGCCCACGAAACTGACGCGGTGCGCGCGCGCCAGCCCCATGCCGATCTCTATCTCGCGGGCCGTGCCAAAGGGATGGGCGGCGTTCGAGAAATCATCGGGGCTGACCGCCTGCATCACGGCGCGCGATTTCGGCCCCATGACGCACAGCACCGCCTCGGACGCGGTCACATCGGTGATGACGGCCATATCGTCGCCGAGGTGGCGGCGCAGCCAGGCAAGGTCGCGCTGCAATGTGGCCCCCGGCACGATCAGCAGGAAGGCGGTGTGCGACAGGCGCGTGACCGTCAGGTCGCACTCGATGCCGCCCTTCGCGTTCAGCATCTGAGTGTAGACGATGCGCCCCGGCGCCACGTCCATTCGGTTCGCGCAAAGCCGGTCGAGGAAGCGCAGCGCACCCGGCCCCTCCACCCGGACCTTGCCGAAACTGGTCATGTCGATCAGGCCGACGCCCTCGCGCAGCGCCATGTGTTCGGCGGCGTGGTTGGCAAACCAGTTCTGCCCGGCCCAGTCGTAGCGGTATTCACGCTCCTGCCCGTCGACGGCGAACCAGTTGGCGCGTTCCCACCCTGCAACCTCGCCAAACACCGCGCCGCGCGCCTTGAGGTGTTCGTGCAGCGGCGAGCGGCGCACCCCGCGCGCGGTGTCCATCTGCCGGTAGGGGTAGTGATCGGCGTAGAGCAGGCCGAGCGTTTCGCTGACGCGGGTTCGCAGGTAGCGGCGGTTGCGCTGGAAGGGCTGGGCGCGGCGAATGTCGGACTCCCACAGGTCGAAGGGCGGCTCGCCGTCCTCCATCCATCGGGCCAACGCCATGCCCGCGCCGCCCGAGGACACGATGCCGATGGAGTTGTAGCCGGCGGCAACCCAGTAGCCGCGCAGCTCCGGCGCCTCGCCCAGGTAATAGCGGTCATCGGGGGTGAAGCTTTCGGGCCCGTTGAAGAAGGTGTGAATGCCCGCCGTCCGAAACATCGGCATGCGGTCCATGGCCATGGCCAGGATCGGCTCAAAATGGTCGAAATCCTCGGGCAGGCTGTCGAACGCGAAATCCTCGGGGATGCCGGCCATGCCCCAGGGCTTGGCCACGGGTTCGAAGGCGCCCAGCATCATCTTGCCGGCATCCTCCTTGTAATAAGCGCATTCGTCGGGCACCCGCAGGACGGGCAGGCGCCCCAGCCCCTCGATCGGCTCGGTGACGAGGTAGAAATGCTCGCACGCATGCAGCGGCAGGGTGACGCCCGAGGTGGCGGCCAGATCCCGCCCCCACATGCCGCCGCAATTGACCACCGCCTCGGTGGCGATATGACCCTGCACCGTGCCATCGTCCCAGTCGATGCCGGTCACCCGCCCGCCGGTTTGCGTGACGCCGGTGACGGTCACGCCCTCCACGATCCGCGCGCCGCGCATCCTTGCGCCTTTGGCCAGTGCCATGGCGATATTGGCCGGGTCGCATTGCCCGTCGCCCGGCAGGTGCACCGCGCCGACAACGTCCGAGGTGTTGAGGTGGGGATAGAGCGCCTTGACCTCCGCCGCGCTGATCTCTGCCACCTCCACCCCGAAGGCGCGGGCCAGCGTCGCCTGTCGCAGCAGTTCCTCATGCCGGTGACAGGTCAGCGCGACCGAGATTGATCCGTTCTGCCGCATACCGGTGGCGATGCCGGTTTCCGCCTCCAGCCGCGTGTAGAGATCGACGGAGTATTTCGCCAGCCGGGTGGCGTTCTGGCTGCCGCGCAGCTGCCCGACCAGCCCCGCCGCGTGCCAGGTCGTGCCGCTGGTCAGTTGCTTGCGTTCCAGCAGAACGATATCCTGCCAGCCCTGTTGCGCAAGGTGATAGGCAACCGAACAGCCCGAGATGCCGCCGCCGATGATCACCACACGGGCGGATGTGGGGAGGTCACGCATTTTCATTCTCCCATGGCATCAATACGATTTTTCCCGGAACAGCCTTGGACAGGAAATCCTCCTGCGCTGAAGCGATTCCGCGGAGGGGGTAGGTCTTCGAGATCAAGGGGCGCACGGCGCCCTGCCTGATCAGCCCGATGAGCTTGGCGAACACGCGCGGCGGCTGATACGTGCAGCCGTGCAGCGTGATGTCACGCAGGTAGACGCGGCGCAGATCGGCAGTGACCAGCGGTCCGGCGATGGCTCCGGCTACCGCGTAATGCCCGCCGGGGCGCAGGGTGTCGATGAGCGCCGGAAAGGCGGGGCCTGCCACGAGGTCGATCACCGCGTGAAAGCGTGCCTCGGGGAGGGGGGCGTCGCGGGCGATCACCTCTGCCGCGCCCGCCTGCTGCACGATGGCGGCCTTGGCGGGCGCTGCAATGCCGGTGACCCGCGCACCCATCGCGCTGGCCAGTTGCACCGCTGCGAGCCCGACATTGCCCGAGGCCCCGGTGATGAGCACCTCCTGCCCCTCGGCCACGCCTGCCCGATCCAGAAGGCCAAGCGCGGTGCCGAAGGCGCAGGGGGTTGCGGCGATCTCGATATCCGAAAGTGGCGCGTCGGTGACGTCGTAGAGATCCGCCGCGGCCATCAGGCAGTATTGGGCGAAGGCGCCGTCGATTTCCGACCCGAGAGCGATGAAGCCGACGGGGTTGTCCTGCGTCGGGCGGGGGATGTTGATCGGGCAGGTCACGCGCGCGCCAATCGCAGGGGCGGTGATGCCGGCGCCCTGCGCCACCACCTCGCCACACAGGTCGCCGCCCTGGATCAGCGGGAAATCCAGCGCACCGGACCAGCCCCCGGCCTCGACGCCCGCAGCGGTTTCGCCCGGGGCGCCGGTGACATCCGCAGAATACCAGCCTTCGCGGGTGTTGATATCGGTGTTGTTGACGCCTGCGGCCAGCACCCGCAGCAAAACTTCGCCCGGGCCGGGGCGCGGCACCGGGATGTCCTCGCGCCATTCCAGCGCCTGCGGCCCGCCGTGACGGACAAGTTGCACCCCTGACATGGTGCCGGGCAGGCTCATGCCCTGAGCCGCGCATTGTCAGGGTCCCAGAGCGGGCCGTCCTCCTGCACCACCGCGCGGCAGCGTTGGCCGTAGATCTCGACCTCCAGCACCGCGCCCGGCACTGCCAGATCGGCGCGCAGCATGGCCAGAGCGACCGAGGCATCAACCCGGTAGCCCCACGCGCCAGAGGTGGTTTCGCCCACGATCGCACCGTTGTGCCAGATCGCCGACATGTAGGGCGCATCCGCCGCGCCCGCCTCCACGATCAGGGTGACGAACCGCTTGGCCGCGCCCCGTTGCCGTTCGGCCAGAAGCGCGGCCTTGCCGGGAAAATCCTGCGGCTTGTCGAATTTCACGACCCGGTCGAGGCCCGCCTCCAGCATCGTGTAGTCGGTCGAAAGGTCCCCCTTCCACGCGCGATAGCCCTTCTCGATGCGCAGGGAATTGAGCGCCCACATGCCGAAGGGCTTGGCCCCCGCGGCAAGGACCGCCTCGTAAATGGCCGGAATATCAGCAGTCTCCGCATGGATTTCCCAGCCCAGTTCGCCGGCGAACGACACGCGCAGCAGCGCGGCCCACTGTCCCGTCACCCGGCACTCCTGAAAGCTGAGCCAGGGCAGGCTCAGGTCCGCATCGGTAAGGGGGCCGAGCAGATCGCGCGACGCAGGCCCGGTGACGATCAGGGTCGACATCCGGTCGGTCCAGTCCTCCAGCGTGAAACCGGCCCCCTCGGGCATGTGCCGCTCCAGCCATTCGCGGTCATGCCATTGCGCGGCGGCGGCGGTGACCAGCACGAAGCGGTCCTCCGCCTCGCGCGTCACCGACATCTCTGTGACGATGCGGCCCCGGTCATCGGCGAAATAGACCAGCCCCACGCGGCCCACCTTGGGCAGGGCCCCGGTGACCAGACCGCGCAGCCAGTCATCGGCCCCCGGCCCCTGCACCTTGAAGCGCGAGAACCCCGGCAGGTCGAGCACGCCGCAATGATCGCGCACCGCCTCGCATTCCTCACGGATACGCTGCTCCCACGGGCCTGCCCGGTCCCAGGTCCGTGTCGCCGCCTGCGAGGTATCGTCGCCCGGATGCGCGAACCAGTTGGCGCGCTCCCAGCCGTTATAGGCCCCCATCTGGCCGCCCAGAGCCTTCACGCGATCATGCACCGGCGACAGCTTGCGGTCGGGGGCGGCGGGCCAGCGGTGCCACGGGAAATGCATGGCGTATTCGTTGCCGTAAACCTCCATCCCCTTCTGCACACAGTAGTCGGGGTCGGTGTAGTCGGTATAGCGGCGCGGGTCGCAGGCCCACATGTCCCATTCGGGCGCGCCATCGACGATCCACTCGGCCAGCACCTTGCCCGCGCCGCCGCCCTGCGCGATCCCGAAGGTGAAGACGCAGGCCTCGTAGGCGTTCCTTACCCCCGGCATCGGGCCAAGCAGCGGCATCCCGTCGGGTGCGTAGGGGATCGGGCCGTTGATGATGCGGCCGATCCCGGCGGTGGCGGCCAGCGGCACCCGCTCCATCGAATCCGCCACGATATCCTCGATCCGCTCCAGGTCGTCAGGCCAGAGCTGAAAGCTGAAGTCATCGGGCATCGCATCTTCGGGCGTGGTCCAGTGGGCGCGGCAGTTGGGCTCATAGGGGCCGATGTTGAAGCCGTGCTTTTCCTGCCGGAAGTAGTAGGAGACATCGACGTCGCGCAAAAGCGGCAGCTTGTGGCCGTGCTCCTTGCTCCAGGCCTCGATCTCGGGGATCTCCTCGGTCAGCACGTATTGGTGGCTCATCACCATCATCGGCACGGTGCGTCCGCCAAACGGCTTGAACCACTCGCCCACTCGCTGCGCGTAATAGCCAGCCGCGTTCACCACGTAATCGCAAGCAATATCGCCCTTGTCGGTCTGCACGATCCAGCGGCCATCGGCTGTCTGCGTCACACCGGTTGCCGGGCAGAACCGGAGCACCCTCGCGCCCATGTCGCGCGCCCCCTTGGCCAGCGCCTGCGTCAGTTGCGCAGGGTCGATATCGCCGTCGTTCGGGTCGTAGAGCGCGCCCTTCAGGTCATGCGTCTCGATGAACGGATAGCGCGCCTTCACCTCCTCCGGCGTCAGGATCTCCAGCGCCATCCCCTGTTGCAGGCCCATGCCCTTGGCGCGCTGAAACTCCTGCATGCGTTCCGTCGAGTGCGCCAGCCGGATCGACCCGGTCTGGTGGTAGTTCATCGGGTAGCCGACCTCGTCGCCCAAACGCGCATATAGTTCGGTCGAGTAGCGCTGCATGTTCATCACCGCCCACGAGGTCGAGAAGGTCGGCACATTGCCCGCCGCGTGCCATGTTGATCCGGCGGTCAGTTCGTTTTTTTCCAGGAGAACGCAATCGCCCCAGCCCTTCATGGCAAGGTGATAAAGGCAAGATGCACCAACCACGCCGCCGCCGATGATGACGACCCTTGCCGATTTTGGAAATCCTGCCATCCGAGCCTCCTGACCCCTGCTGTTCCGATGACTATCGACACGGAATTCATGACGATCAATCGCTCTTGATCGTGATTATTGATCGACAAGACCGATTAGCGGTGCCACGCTCCCAACCAATCATTAACCTTCGCGCGCCGCCCCTTCTTCTTGGTCCAAATACTCGCCGCCGGCAGGCCGCGCTTCGGCGATCCCTCCGACAGGAGGGTGAGGCGGAGCGCCCCGGATCCAGCCCATGCAGATCGACCTTATCGAAACCTTCCTCGACATCTGCGAAACGCGCAGCTTCAACCGCACGGCAGAGCGGCTCGGCATCACGCAATCCACCGTTTCGGGCCGCGTCAGGGCGCTGGAAAAGGACCTGGGCCGCCGCCTCTTCCTGCGCAGTCGGGCGGGCACCAGCCTGACGCTGGAAGGTATGCGGTTCGAGCCGCACGCGCGCAGCCTGCGCGTGGGCTGGTCCGCGGCGCTGCGCGCCACCCGTGACTCCGGCCCGACCGCGACGACCCTGCGGGTCGGCATCCAGCGCGACCTGACCAGCACCGGCATCGTTGACTGGGTGCAGGATTTCCGCGAGATCCTGCCCGGCACCGCGCTATACATGGAGGCCGATTTCTCGCAACAGATGTGCAGCGACCTTGTGCGCGGACACCTCGATGTCGGCCTGATCTACACGCCCTATCCGCACCCCGACCTGCATTTTGAAACTGTGGCGGAAGTGCGCTTTCGCATGGTGTCCTCGGTGGTGGATCACATCGACGCGGTGCCACCGGACAGTTACGTGCGGGCCAACAACTCGCCTGCGTTCGAGGAACAGCACCGCGCGCGCCTGCCGCAGCTGGAAACGGCGACGGTGAGTTGCGGGCAGGAGACCCTTGTGCAGGCGCTGCTGAACGCGCATGGCGGGTCGGGTTACGTGCTGGAGGGCACGGCGGTGGAGATGGTGGCCAGTGGCCGGTTTCACACTGTCCGGAAGTCCCCGGTGATCCCGCAGCCGGTCTATTCCGCGATCCACTTGCGCAACCGGCACCGGTCGGCGCACCGCAAGCTGATCCGGTTGCTCTCCACCCATTTTCCGGGGCAGGGGCAGGAGTAGCGTGTGCCGTTCGGGTTCGCGGCCCGTCGACGCGCGGCTTTCGCCGGACGCCCCCACGTCCCGCATTGCTGCCCGTGATCTCTGCCGGCCTGTTACCGCCCCAGTTGCCGCATGCCCCGGTCGATCCCGTCCAGCGTCATCGGCACCATGCGTCCCTCGAAGGTCTCCCGGATCATCTGGATCGACTGGGTGTAGCGCCAATACGCTTCCGGCGTTGGGTTGATCCACAGGTGATCGGGCCATTGCGTACGGGCGCGCTGAAGCCAGACCTGGCCCGCCTCGGCGTTCCAGTGTTCGTTGGCGCCGCCCGGCATGGCGATTTCATAGGGCGACATCGCTGCGTCGCCCACGAAGATGCACTTGTAGTCGGACCCGAAGGTATTGAGCACGTCATGCGTCGGGATCTGCTGTGTCCAGCGGCGGGCATTGTCCTTCCAGACCCCTTCATACAGGCAGTTGTGGAAGTAGTAATGTTGCAGGTGCTTGAATTCCGACCGGGCAGCGCTGAACAGCTCCTCGACCACGCGGATATGGTCGTCCATGCTGCCGCCCACGTCGAGAAACAGGATCACCTTGACCGCGTTGTGCCGTTCGGGCCGCGTTTTCACGTCGAGATAGCCCTGCTCGGCGGTGGAGCGAATGGTGCCGTCGAGGTCCAGTTCCTCCTTGGCGCCGGTGCGGGCCCATCGGCGCAGGCGCTTCAGCGCCACCTTGATGTTGCGGGTGCCCAGTTCGACGCTGTCGTCGAAGTTGCGAAACTCGCGCTTGTCCCAGACCTTCACCGCGCGGCGGTGGCGGCTTTCGGTCTGGCCGATGCGCACGCCCTCGGGGTTGTAGCCGTAGGCGCCGAAGGGCGAGGTGCCGGCGGTGCCGATCCACTTGGAGCCACCCTGGTGGCGGCCCTCCTGTTCCTTCAGGCGTTCGCGCAGCGTCTCCATCAGCTTCTCGAACCCGCCAAGCGCTTCGATCTCGGCCATTTCCTCGGGGCTGAGGTGTTTTTCGGCCAGCTTTTGCAGCCACTCGGCGGGGATGTCGGCCGCCTCCATCACCTGTTCCGGCGTGATCGCGTCGAGCCCTCGGAAGGCATGGGCGAAAGCGCGGTCGAAGCGGTCTATGTGGCGTTCATCCTTCACCATCGCGGTGCGCGCGAGGTAGTAGAACCCGTCGATGTCATAGGTCACCATGCCGGTGCCCACGGCCTCCAGAAAGGTCAGGTATTCGCGCAACGAGACCGGCAAACCGGCGCGGCGCAGCGTGTCGAAGAACGGCAGGAACATCGCCGCCGCCTCAGGCGCCGCCGCGCACGATGTAAACGCCGACGAAGGTGCCGATGATCAGCCCGATCAGACCAAACACGCCGGCATAGTGCAGAATGTCGAGTCGGTTGCCGTTACGACGCCACGCGATCAACGCACCAAGGGTTGCGCCGATCAGGAGGCCCAGAAGATTTACCATGTCAGTCCCTTGAAATGCGGTCAGTTGCGGTTTCGGGGCGACAGCGCGGCCACTTCCGTCAGGCGGCTTTGAACGTCGCGTTCCGGGCCGAAGCCATAGCGCGCCCAGCCAAGGGAGTCGAGCCGCACGGAGGCGGCTTCGGACATGCGGCCCTGAAGCTCCAGGGCCTCGGCCTTGACCATCAGAAGCGTTGCGAGAAGAGATGCGTTCTCGGCCCGTGTGGCAGCGGGCAGGGCGGCGTTGACAAGCGCGAGCGCCCGGTCCGCGTCGCCCGCCGAGAGGGCGAAGGCGGCAAGCTGCATGTTTACATGCGCGACCTGGATTCCGCCGGGGTGGGTGGCGTGAAACACGTTGCCGGCGGTGACGAAGGCGGCGATGGAGCGTTCCGCGTCGCGCGCCAGCGTCAGCCGGCCGAGCGCGAAGTAGCTGAAGCCCAGACGCGTGTCGCGCCAGCCGCGCGCCGTGGCGATCCGCACCGCGCGCTCCGCGGCGGCGATCCGGGCCGGGGTCGCACCTCGCCCGCCAAGCGCCTCCTCCAGGGCGGCGATCCAGTCACGGTCGACCGGTGCGGGAACTGCCCCCCCCTGGCCCACGCCTTGCGGGTTGAGGCGGTTGAGGATGCCGGGCAGGCGGTTTGCGACCTCGGCACGGTCCATGCCTGAGGCCAGCGCACGGTCGTAATAGGTGCGCAGGATCAGCATGTCGAACCCGGTCAGCACGGCATGGAAATTGTCATCGTTAAAGACCGAATCGGGCAGCCGGTAGAGATCGTTGAGCGGCCCGAGTGCCTGCGCGATTTCCTCGTGCAGGCAGTCGCGCACTTCCTGCGGGCTGACATCGTTGGGGATGAACACCGCCGCGTGTTCCCGCGACGCCAGCGTCGTCCAGTCCAGAGTGCGGGCATTGGTGCGGGCGACGCGGAACTCGGCCCATGACGACACGCGCGGCACCACGAAGCAGGCCGCCTGCGGCACCGCCCGCTGCATCCGAGCGCGCGGCAGCGTCTCGATCGTGATCGCGGCGGGCTGCCCCGCCGCCGCCCGGCGAATGTCGATCCGCGCCTCGTGGCGCAACCGCGCCAGCAGCCGGTCGAGATCGCGCGACAGGGTCTGTGGCGCGCCGGGGGCGACGGCAACGGTGATGGGGGTTTCGAAACGCGACATGACCGGGACCGCGCGCCCGCTTTCCATCTGGAAGGCTAGGTCGAGGAAATCGCGCGCGATCGCGGTATTTCCGCGCGTCGGCGGCGCGGGGTTGGGTGCGCCGAACATCGCCATGGTGGGCAGATCTTGCGGCATCGACGTTGCCGCCCGCGTCGCCAGCGGATCGGGGGCCTGTTCGGCGCAAGCGACCAACAGGCCGAGCGTGGCCAGCAGGGCAAGCCGCCTCAGCATCCGCATTGCTTTCTGTCTCGTCCGCCCTGCCACCTGTCGCGGCCACCGGTTGCCGTTTCCCTCACGCGCCTGCCTCTTCGTTTGATGCCTGTGTCCTGGTGAACGCTAGGAACCGATTGTGGCACAAATCCGGAGCGCTTCAAGCGAAGTCGCGGCTTTGTCATGGGGGTGTCGCGGGGGATGTCCTGCCGGGTTTCACATTCCCGGTGTTCGCCACATCACGCAAGAGACCCGATGTCGGCTTGGCTCCCTTTGCGGGTGTCTGGCCGTGGCGGGATGCGCGGCGGCGGGCAAGCACGCCTTGAGCCCGCGCGGGGAACGGTTGGCGACCGTCCGCTCAAGGCCAAACCCGGACCAAGTCAACGTCACGCGCCACCGTCCGCTGCGTCCCGCAACGCTGATGGTCGCGACCGAAGTGCCCAGGAAGCGCGGGGACCTTTCGCCAGGCGGCAAACCCTAGCCTCGGCCGAACCGGCGAAACACCAGCGGCGCGGCGAAGATCACCAGCACGATGCGCACGATATGGGTGATCGAGACATAGGCGATATCGCCGCCCATGGCGAAGGCCAGAAGGCTCATCTCGGTCAGCCCGCCCGGTGAATAGGCCAGGAAGGCCTGGCTGAGCTCGGTTGCCGTCAGCGCCGCGACCACCCAGGCGAAGCCGACCCCGGTGATCAACATGCCGATGGTGGACAAGATGCCGAGAAAGATGTCGCGCCCCACCTCGCGCGCGGTCGCCCCGATGAAGCGGCAGCCGATCACCGTGCCCATGACGATCTGCGCCGCGATCACCAGAACCGAGGGCGGCGGCACCTCGACGACATGGAAGAAATGCGCCAGCCCCGACAGCAGCATCGGCCCCAGCACCGCCGCCGCCGGCAGGCGCAAGAGGCGTCCGGCCCAGACGCCGGCCACCGCGCAGACCGCGAGGATGATGTAATCGCGCGCGTCGACCTCCTGCATCCCGGTCCAGACCGCGCCGGTCTGCCCGCCCGAGGTGACGCCGAGGACCAGCCCGAAGAACAGCGCCACGAAGCCGATCACCAGGAGGATGCGGCTGGCATGGGCAAGCGCGATCCGCTTTTCATCGCCGCCCTGTTCGGCGCCGAGGATCAGCATCTCGTTCAGTCCGCCGGGCATGGCGCTGAAATAGGCGGTAACAGGATCGTATTTACCGATCACCCGGTAAAACAGGAAGGACGCGCCGGCCGCCACGATCAGAAACGGCGGCAGCACGAGGAAGCTGATCGCCCAGTCGCCCAGTGCGTCGAGAATCTCGGGCGTGATACCCGACCCGAGCATGACCCCGATGACGGGTATCACGATCGGCCGCAAAGGGTTGGGGGCGGCGATCGCTGCGCCGAGAATGGAGGCCGCCGTCGTGCCGATCATCGGTCCCAGCATCCACGGCAGGGGCAGGCCGACCCGGTAGGCGAGAGCGCCCGCTGCGACGCCGATGAGCAGCGCCAGCGCCGCGCGGGCAAGGTTGCCGGCAAGGAAACGGCGGGCCGGGAAAATCACATCAGCCGCCCGCCAGATGCCTCTCACCGCGCGCCGTTGCCAAAGCGATCTGTTTCTGCCGTTCGCGGAACCGTTCGCGGTCTGCGTCGCTGTGGTCGTGCAGGCAGTGATGGCAGGACACGCCCGCCTCAAATTCCGGGCGCCCGGTATCCTCTGGCAGCAGCGGCTGGCGGCACGCTCGGCAGAGCAGATGCGGCCCCTCAACCAGCCCGTGGCCGACTGAAACCCGTTCATCGAAGACGAAGCAGTCGCCGCGCCAGAGGCTTTCGTCTTTCGGTACATCCTCAAGGTATTGCAGGATGCCGCCCTTGAGGTGATAGACCGCCTCCACCCCTTCGCCGATCAGGTAGTTGGTGGATTTCTCGCAGCGGATGCCACCGGTGCAGAACATGGCGATACGCTTGTTGTGAAAGCGGTGCTTGTTGGCCTCCCACCACGCGGGGAAGTCGCGAAAACTTTTTGTTTCGGGGTCGATCGCGCCTTCGAACGTGCCGATGGCAACCTCGTACTCGTTGCGCGTGTCGATCACCGCGACATCCGGCGCGGAAATCAGCGCGTTCCAGTCCTGCGGGCGGACATAGTGGCCGACGCGTGCCTTTGGGTCGATACCGGGAACGCCCATGGTGACGATCTCGCGCTTCAGGCGCACCTTCAGGCGGGCGAAGGGCGGCACGCTCGCGGTGCTTTCCTTCCATTCCAGATCGGCGCAGCCGGGCAGGGCGCGGATATAGGAGAGCACCGCGTCGATGCCCGCGCGCGGCCCGGCGATTGTGCCGTTGATCCCCTCGCGCGCCAGCAGCAGAGAGCCGCGAACCCCGCCCGCCTCGCAGGTCGCGCCCAAGGGCGCGCGCAGTGCACCGGGGTCGTCGAAACGCGTGAAGTGGTAGAGCGCAGCAATGGTATACATGACCCGGCAGATACGCCGTTGCACATCGGCCCGCAAGCCGTAGGCTGGTGCGCGACCAGACAGAGACCAGACAACGACCGGAGGTTCCCGATGCGCCCCGAAACAGATGCCCTTGTCGTCATCGACACGCAAAACGATTTCTGCCCCGGCGGTGCCCTTGCCGTGCCCGGAGGCGATGCGATCGTGCCCGGCATCAACGCGCTGATGGCGGAGTTCGCGGTGGTGATCCTGACTCAGGACTGGCACCCGGCGGATCATTCCAGCTTTGCCGGCCAGCACGCCGGCAAGGCGCCGATGGAGGTGACAAAGATGCCCTACGGCCCGCAAGTCCTGTGGCCCGATCATTGCG
>PFEX01000038.1:72083-73872 GCA_002783145.1 Rhodobacteraceae bacterium CG17_big_fil_post_rev_8_21_14_2_50_65_11
CCCGACCTGATGACCGACCGCGCCGACCTGATCATCCGCAAGGGCTTTCGCCGCGCAATCGACAGCTATTCTGCGTTCTTCGAGAACGATCACGAAACGCCCACCGGGCTGGAGGGCTACCTGCGCGCACGCGGTATCGAACGGTTGACGATGGTTGGCCTCGCCACCGATTTCTGCGTGAATTTCTCGGCCGTGGATGGCGCGAAACTGGGCTTCGACGTGACGCTGCGGCAGGATCTGTGCCGCGCGATCGACCTTGACGGATCGCTGGACGCGGCGCTTGGGGGAATGCAGGCGGCGGGCGTCACGCTCTGCTGACCGGTTTTCCCCTCCTGCACCGGTGCGAACAATAGCGCACCTCGTCCCAGACCCTCGCCCATTTCTTGCGCCACGTGAACGGGCGCCCGCAGGTGGCGCAGGTTTTTGTCGGCAGGTTGGGTTTGCTGTGGGCCATCGCTGCCGCCCTTTACATTGCCACCACGACCCGCACCCCCCAATCCCGGCATCGGGAGGCGAGGGCGCCGGGCAGGGGCTGGTCGGTGTAGATCGTGTCGACGGATTGCAGTGAACCGATTCGCGCCGGAGCCGTGCGTTTGAGCTTGGAGTGATCGGCCACAAGGAAGACGCGGCGCGCCTGGGCAAGGATCGTCTGGCTGGCCGCGACCTCCTGTATGTCGAAATCGAGGATATCGCCGTCCTTGTCGAGGGCGGAACAGCCAATGACGGCGAGGTCGAACTTGAATTGCGCAATCGCCTCGCCAGTGATCTTGCCAACCAGCCCACCATCGGAGCGACGCAATTGCCCGCCGGTGACGACGATCTGGCAATCTGGGTTGGCGGTGAGAATATTGGCGACGTTCATGTTGTTGGTGACAACCAGCAGGTTCCTGTGCGTCAGAAGCTCCGTTGCCACTGCTTCGGTGCTGGTCCCGATATTGAGAAACAGCGAACAGTCGCCCGGGATCGCGGCGGCGCAGGCCCGTGCAATGATCTCCTTTGCCTCCCGGTGCAGATTGCGACGCTGTTCATAGGCGAGATTCGAGGTGCCCGATGGCAGGATCGCGCCACCATGCACCCTTTCCAGCCGCCCGGCGTCGGCCAGATCGGCCAGATCGCGGCGGATGGTCTGAACCGTCACGCCCAACCGCTTGGCCAGCCCCTCGACGGTGACTTTCCCCTCGCGTCGGGCGATGTTCAGGATTTCAGGGTAGCGATCTGCTTGCGACATGGGGCTTTTCGTTCGTTTTCGGATAGTGTGTGCAGATTTGCGCTGTTTTCAATGCCGTTCCCGGATTTTTGCGTCGGTCGCTGATCGCCGTGGTCCCGTGATCCGAGGCGAACAACGCTTTTGCGCAAAGACGAATGTCCAGTGCCCGGCCGGTCAGACGACAGCCACCTTGTCATGAAACTGTTACAAAACTGTAGAACAAGCGTCATGGAAACCGGGTAGGCACCGCTGCGGGACGGAAGCCGTCTCGGATGAAATCAGGAGAAACCATGTCTCACCTCAAGCTTTCCACTGCGCTCATCGCAGTCGCCGCGGTGTCCGCCACCGCAGCCTTCGCGCAGGGCCGCGAAGAAATCCGCATCGTCGGCTCGTCGACCGTGTTCCCCTACACCCAATCTGTTTCCGAGCAGTTCTCGAACAACACCGGCGCCCCCTCGCCGATCGTCGAATCGACCGGTACCGGCGGCGGCATGCAGATCTTCTGTGGCGGGATCGGCGAAGGGCATCCCGACATCACTGGTGCATCGCGCGCCATGAAGGCGTCTGAATTTGCGCTGTGGC
>PFEX01000038.1:73879-80235 GCA_002783145.1 Rhodobacteraceae bacterium CG17_big_fil_post_rev_8_21_14_2_50_65_11
TTGGCGCCATGGTTCCGGTCAATGGCGAGTGGGTCGACAATCCGCACACCATGTGGAGCGAGATCAACGAAGACCTGCCGGCCGTCGAGATCCTGGCCTATGGCCCGCCGCCGACCTCCGGCACCCGCGATGCGTTCGTCGAGCTGGCCATGATCGCCGGCTGCATGGAACTCGACTATGTCGAGGCCAACCATGACGGAGACTGGGCCGAGGAAAACTGCGCACGCATGCGCACCGACGGGCCCTTCGTCGAAGCCGGCGAGAACGACAACCTGATCGTTCAGCGTCTCCAGGCCGACCCGAGCGCCGTGGGTATCTTCGGCTACTCCTTCCTGTACGAGAACCTCGACACGCTGCAGGCCGTGACCATCGGCGGTGTTGAGCCCGATGCCGACACGATCGCCTCTGGCGATTACCCGATCTCGCGTCCGCTGTTCTTCTACGTCAAGAACGCACACCGCGGCGTGATCCCGAACCTGGTGGAGTTCATCGAGGAATACGTCTCGGAAGACGCCATGGGCGACGGCGGCTACCTGTCCGAGCGTGGCATGGTCCCGCTGAACCGGGCACGCCGCACGGAAGTTCAGGCCGCCGCACTGAACGGCGCCGCCTTCTCGATCGAGTGATCGCGCTTGCGCTTTTGACACGTTGCCTGGCCCCCGTGGCCAGGCAAACCCTTTCTGACCGGATGCCCTGATGACCTTGATCGCCTTCATCCTTCTCGCCGTCCTTGCAACGGTCGGATATGTCCTCAACCGTCAGGCGGCGGCCGCGATCACCGCTGACGGAACGCGCTTGCATTCCTTGAAGCATTTCCACGGATTGTTCTCGCTGCTCTCCGTGCTGGTGCCGGTGCTTGTGCTTTTGTGCCTCTACCTCGCGCTGCAAACGCCGATCATCAACATGGTGACGATGGCGAGCTTGCCCGACGGCGTCCTCGACGGCATGGGCGACGGGGCCCAGCAGCTTGTCCTGGCGGAAATCCGGTCGGTGTCGCAGGGGCGCGTCTTTGGCACCCCCGAGGATTGGAAGATCATAGCCGCGGAGCGGATGGTCGCACTTTATCAATATGCAGATATCGCGATGGTGACGATGGTCATCATCCTGTCGAGCGTCATCCTGGTTTTGACCCGGCGCCGTGTCACCGCCGAGTTCCGCGCCCGGCAAGCCGCCGAGACGATCATTCACGGGTTCATGATCGCTTGTTCGACGGTCGCGATCCTGACGACGATCGGTATCATTCTCGCGCTGGCCTTCGAAGCCATCCGCTTTTTCGAAATGGTGCCCTTCACCGATTTCCTGTTCGGGGTGAACTGGGAACCGCAGATCCCGATCCGCGAAGACCAGATCGCGGCGGAAGGGGCCTTTGGCTGGCTGCCCGTCATCGTCGGCACCGCCGTTGTTGCGACCATCGCGATGCTTCTGGCGACGCCGATCGGGCTGCTTACCGCGATCTACCTCAATGAATTCGCCCCCCGAGGGCTGCGCGCCGTCGTCAAGCCGGTCCTGGAAATCCTCGCCGGCGTCCCGACGGTGGTCTACGGCTTCTTCGCGATCCTTGTCGTTGCCCCCGCCTTGCGCGGCGCCGGGGCCGATCTGGGCATCGGGATCTCGCCCAACACTGCGCTCGCTGCCGGGGGGGTCATGGGCATCATGCTGATCCCCTTCATCTCTTCCTTCGCCGACGATGCGCTGTCCGCGGTGCCGCGCGCTCTGCGCGACGGGTCGCTCGCGATCGGGGCGACGCGGGGCGAGACGATGCTGAAGGTGCAGTTCCCGGCAGCCATTCCCGGCATAGTCGGCGGCGTGCTTCTGGCCGTCAGTCGGGCGATCGGCGAGACCATGATCGTGGTCATGGCGGCGGGTCTGATGGCCAACCTCACGATCAACCCGCTTGACAGCGTGACCACGGTGACCGTGCAGATCGTCACCCTGCTGATCGGCGACACCGCCTTCGACAATCCGAAAACGCTTGCAGCCTTCGCACTTGGCCTGATGCTGTTCATCCTCACGCTGGGGATCAACGTTCTGGCGCTGCGCATTGTTCGCAAGTACCGCGAAATCTACGACTAGGGCGCATCTCTCATGGTTGATACAACTCAGATGGGCACCCCGCCCCGCAAGACGTCGCTGACCCATAGCTCGGCGCAGGTCGCCCGGCGCAAGCGCAAGGACGTCGTGCTTCAGGGCTTCGGCATCGCGGCGATCCTTATCGCCTTCAGCGTGCTCTTCATCCTCGTCGCATCGCTGGTGCGGACCGGCTACACCGCCTTCGTGCAGACGCATGTGACGCTCGAGGTGTTCGTCGATCCCGGAGAGATCTCTGAGGAGGGCCTGCCGCGCGGAGGGTTTCGCGATGTTCTGACGGCGGCGCTGCTGGAGAACCTGCCCGAGGCCGATCCGGACGAAGACGCGCGCGCTGTGCGCAACATCCTGTCGAACGGAGCACAATTTGATTTGCGCGACCGTGTGGTGGCCGATCCGTCTCTGATCGGGCAGACGATCACCCTGACGGCGCCGGTGTCGGACCCTTTCGACCAGCTCAACAAGGGCGGGGTCAACCGCGAGACGCCGGAAGATCAACGCCGCGTCAACAACCAGGAGGTCGCGTGGTTCGACACGCTTGCGGAGGCCGGCCTGATCTCGACCCCGTTCAACATCGGACTCTTCACCCATGCCGACTCGCGCTTTCCGGAGCTTGCCGGCCTCAAGGGCGCCATCGTCGGCTCTTTCTGGGCGCTGCTGACCTGTTTCGTGATCTCTTTCCCCATCGGGATCGGGGCGGCCATCTACCTTGAGGAATTCGCGCCGAGGAACCGGATGTCGGATTTCATCGAGGTCAACATCAACAACCTTGCTGCGGTGCCCTCGGTGGTGTTCGGCCTCTTGGCCCTCGCGGTCTTCCTCAACTGGTTCGGGCTGCCGCGCTCGGCGCCGTTCGTGGGCGGCATGACGCTGGCCCTCATGACCATGCCGACGATTATCATCGCCACCCGTGCCGCGCTCAAGGCGGTGCCGCCTTCGATCCGCGAAGCCGCCCTCGGTGTCGGCGCCTCGAAACAGCAGGTGGTGTTCGGCCATGTCCTGCCGTTGGCGATGCCCGGCATCCTGACCGGCACGATCATCGGTCTGGCGCAGGCGCTCGGCGAAACCGCGCCGCTGCTGCTGATCGGGATGAACGCATTCATCACCTCGGCCGCCTCGTCGCCGTTCGACGCTTCGACCGCGCTGCCCACCCAGATCTTCATCTGGGCCGATAGCCCCGAACGCGGCTTCGTCAGCCGGACCTCGGCGGCCATCCTTGTGCTTCTCGGTTTTCTCGTGACGATGAACGCTATCGCCATCTACCTCAGAAACAAGTTCGAACGCCGCTGGTGAGCGCGATGGAGGATGCTAACATGAATGATATGCGCCTGACGGAGCGGAACATGACCGACCAGAAAATCAAGATGCAGGCCCGCGGCGTGGATGTCTTCTACGGCGATACCCAGGCCATCAAGACTGTCGATGTCGATATCCAGGACAAAACGGTCACCGCCTTTATCGGCCCCTCGGGTTGCGGGAAATCGACCTTTCTGCGCTGCCTGAACCGGATGAACGACACCATCGACGTGTGCCGCGTCACCGGCGATATCCGCCTCGACGAAGAAGATATCTATGACCCGCGCGTCGACCCGGTGCAACTGCGTGCGAAGGTCGGCATGGTGTTCCAGAAGCCGAACCCGTTTCCCAAGTCGATCTATGACAACGTGGCCTATGGGCCGCGCATCCACGGGCTTGCCACCAACAAGGCCGAGCTCGACGAGATCGTCGAGAAATCCCTGCGCCGCGCGGCGATCTGGGACGAGGCGAAGGACCGGCTGGACCAGCCGGGCACCGGCCTGTCGGGTGGCCAGCAACAGCGGCTGTGCATCGCCCGCGCCGTTGCCACCAACCCCGAGGTTCTGTTGATGGACGAGCCGTGCTCGGCCCTCGACCCGATCGCCACGGCGCAGGTCGAGGAACTGATCGACGAATTGCGCGAACGCTTCTCGGTGGTGATCGTCACCCACTCGATGCAACAGGCGGCACGGGTCAGTCAGAAAACCGCTTTCTTCCACTTGGGTGAATTGGTGGAATTCGGTGAGACCAGCCAGATTTTCACCAATCCGCAGGACACGCGGACGGAATCCTACATTACCGGCCGGATCGGTTGAGGAAAGGCCAGTATATCATGGAAAACAAAGAACACATCGTTTCATCCTTCGATCGCGACCTGGAAGGCATCCAGGCGATGATCATGAAGATGGGCGGTCTCGTCGAAACGGCGATCGCCGAGGCGACCGCCGCGTTGGAAAACCGCGACGAGGATCTCGCCTTCAAGGTGCGCAAGGGCGACAAGGCCATCGACGAGCTGGAAGAACGGGTCAACGAGGAAGCTGCCCGCATCCTCGCGCAGCGCCAGCCCGCGGCCGGGGATTTGCGCACGGTGTTGACGGTGTTCCGCCTCTCGGCCAGTCTCGAACGGATCGGCGACT
Source organism: Rhodobacteraceae bacterium CG17_big_fil_post_rev_8_21_14_2_50_65_11 (assembly GCA_002783145.1). Lineage (GTDB taxonomy): Bacteria > Pseudomonadota > Alphaproteobacteria > Rhodobacterales > Rhodobacteraceae > Nioella. Next base: position 78,397 of record PFEX01000038.1, read on the forward strand.
ATGCCAAGAACATGGCCAAGCGGGCCGGCGTTGTGATGCAGATGCAGCAGATCAATGGCGCGGCTGCCGGTCTGCGCCGCATGTCGCGGCAGGTGGAGTTGATGCTGAGGGACGTGCTCGACGCCTATATTCAGCGCGACGTGGACCTGGCCGCCGATGTGCGCGAACGTGACCTTGAGGTCGACCAGATGTATTCGGCGCTGTTCCGCGAATACCTTACCTTCATGATGGAAGATCCGCGCAACATCACCGCCTGCATGCACCTGCATTTCATGGCCAAGAACATCGAACGCATGGGCGACCACGTAACCACGATCGCGGAACAGGTGATTTACCTTTCCACCGGCGACTATCCCGACGAAGACCGAGAGAAGGGCGACCGGTCTTCCTACGATCCGGGGAACGGGGAGGTCTGACAGATGGCCGGCGAACCACTTGTCCTTGTGGTGGAGGATGAACCTGCGCAACGCGAAGTCCTGGCGTACAACATCCGCGCGGAAGGCTATTCGGTTATCACTGCGAGCGCCGGCGACGAGGCACTGGTTATGGTGCGCGAAACGCCGCCCGACGTGATCGTGCTTGACTGGATGCTGCCCTCGGTTTCGGGGATCGAGGTGTGTCGGCAACTCAAAACCAACGCCGAGACCAGCAAGATCCCGGTGATCATGCTGTCTGCCCGCTCGGAAGAGGTGGACCGGGTGCGCGGGCTGGAAACCGGCGCCGATGACTACGTGGTGAAACCCTATTCCGTGGCCGAACTTCTGGCGCGGCTGCGCACGCAATTGCGTCGGTCGCGGCCCGGTGCCGTGGGTGAACAACTGGAATTTGCGGATATCACCCTCGATATGGCCGAACACCGCGTTTTTCGCGACGGCGACCAGATCTCGCTTGGCCCGACCGAATTTCGTCTGCTGACCGCCTTCATGGAACGGCCCGGTCGCGTCTGGTCGCGCGAACAGCTTCTGGATCGGGTCTGGGGGCGGGACATCTACGTCGATAGCCGCACCGTCGATGTGCATGTCGGACGCCTGCGCAAGGCCCTGAAATCGGGCAGCGCGCAGGAAGATCCGATTCGCACCGTTCGCGGGGCGGGCTACGCCCTCGGCTGACCTTGCGGCCCGTTATGGTCGCTGCCGGTTGTCGGGAAGCATGACCGGCGTGACCGTGCGCGATCAGAACAACAGATCCGGCAGGAACAGGGCGATTGCCGGGAATACCGTCAGCACGCCGATGGCCAGCAGATGGATGATCCAGTAGGGCACCGTTGCGCGGGCGACACGGCCAAGGCTGACCTCGTTGTTGGTCAGGCTGGCCAGGACCGACAGGTTCAGGCCGACCGGCGGCGTGACCTGTCCGATCTCGATCAAGATGGTGATCATCACGCCGATCCAGATCGGATCGTAGCCCAGCCCGACCAGCAGCGGAAACACCACCGGCAGGGTCATGATCATCAGCGACAGACCATCGAAGAAACAGCCCAGCACCAGATAGACCAGCACCACCAGCAGAAGGATCGTGTACCGGTCAAGCCCGCTGTCGCCAACCGCGTTCAGGATCTGATGCGGCACGCCGAGGATACTGACCGACTGCGCCAGGATGGTGGCGCCGATCACCACAAAGCCGATCGCGGCGAAAAGAAGCGTCGCGTGAAAGACCGCCTCGCGCAATTTCGTCAGCGTCAGGTCGCCCCAGAGAAACGAAATCACCGTTGCCAGCCCGACGCCGAGTGCTGCGGCCTCCGTCGGGGTGGCCAGCCCTTTGATGATGCTGCCGATCACCGCGAGGATCAGCACCAGAAGCGGCCAGACTTGCGCCAGCCCACGCAGCACTGCGCCGAGA
>PFEX01000140.1 GCA_002783145.1 Rhodobacteraceae bacterium CG17_big_fil_post_rev_8_21_14_2_50_65_11
CGCCGCGCCGGAGGCCTGGCATGACTGCCCGCCGGACCTTTACCGCGTGCGCTACGATTTCAGCGGCTGGCCCCGGTGGCGCGCGCTGTGGCGGGTCAGCGGTCCGCGCAAGGATTACGTCATGACAAGCGATTACACGCGGTTGGGGGACTGATCCGTCAGCCCTTGTCGCGGGGCGCCAGCCGGTCGGCCTTCTTGCGCACCAGAACGCTGCGCAGGTCGTGCATGGCCAAGAGCAGCCGGTCGGTCACGTCTTCCAGTTCCGCGTCCGAGGCGCGGCCCTGCGCCCATTGCGCGGTCAGGTTCAGGTGGTCGACGGTGCGGTGGATGTCATCGAGATCGCGCCGCGCCAGAAGCGCCGCCCGCTCGGCCATCCAGTCGTCGATGACGGTGGTTTCCTCGGGCGTCAATTCATGCGACCCGTGCGGTTTCACACGGCCATTCTTGACGTTGATCACCGCGATCTCGGTCATCTCGATCCGGCGCTGCCGGTTCTGGGTGTCGACCCGGTAGACGGCGGCGCCGTTTTCGCGGACCCGGAAGTAGAACTCTGGTAACTCTGACATCGGCCCCGCCACTTGAAACTGCCCCGGCAATCTAGGAAGCGGGCGCAGGGCTGTCAAAGCCTGTCAGATCTTGCGCGCCACGAAATGGACTCGCTTGGAGGAGTTGTGGAAATCCCTGCTTTCCACAATCTCGAACCCGGCGGCCTCGATCCGGGCGCGCAGTTGCGCCCCGGTCAGGAACCGCAGATGCGGGGCCTTTCCGAAACGCGCCATCGCCCCGACCACCGGACGCAGCACGATCAGGACACCGCCAAGACAGACCGTCTTGGATATCAGCAGCCCGCCGGGTTTCAGCACGGCGCGCACCTCCGACAAACCGCGGTCGAGATCGTCGAGGAGGTGCAGGATGCTGAACGCCAGCACCGCGTCAAACGGGCCTTCGGGCAATTGCCCGCAATCCGCTGCCGCCTGTTCGAAGCTGAGATTGCCTTGCCCCGCCGCCTCGGCCTTCTCACGCGCAATCGCCAGCATCTCGCCCGACAGGTCGCTGGCCACGTACTGCGCCACATGTGGCGCCAGGCGCAGCGCCGTGCTGCCGGTGCCGCAGCCGATCTCCAGCACCCGGTCGTTGGCGGCGAGGTGCTGCGTCGTGTGCTGGAGGGTTGCCTCGTAGGCGGGAACGTCCCGGATCGGGCTGGCGGCGTATTTCGGGGCGAACCTGTCCCAGAAGGTGGCGGCGCCCGGCATGGCATGTCTCCGATTCGCTGATGGACCAACCGGTGCCATGTATCACGGGACAGTATCGATAGAGACACCAATCCTTTCCAGTCAGGATGAAGGGACCAGCGACACGCGTTCAACGCAAGCGCGCGCTGCCGTCGGCACGGGGAAGCCGGACACGCTATCTGGGGTGGGGGTGGCTCAGAAGCCCGGCCCGGCGGTCGTCGCGGCGTCGAAATTGTCGATCGCCCAGAATTCGTCATTGATGCCCTGGTTGGAATTCGAATGCACCTCGAACTGGATCGGTTCGGTCGGATGGTCGACCGTCACCGTCACCGCCGCCGCCGAGTCGGTCCAGCCGGGATTGCCCCCGAGGTGCTGTTCCGCGACCGTCACGGTCGCCTGAACGGTCGTGCCGTCGGTTTGCGGAATGTCGAAGGTCATGGAACTGCCCTGCGCCGCGGCGATGGCGACGGTCTGGCCGTTGAGCGTGATCGTCGCGCTGTCGTAACCCCACTGGTCGCTGCTGTCGATGCTGTCGCCTGCGATCAGGTCGAAGGTCATCACCGCCTCTGCGGTGGCATCGGGAATCTCCACCGTGTAGGCCGTTGCCTGGCCGGCGCCAAGCACCAGCACCTCGCCAAGCGATCCGCCCATGTCCATCACCTGGCCGCCCAGCCAGCCCACGGCATTGCCGCCGGTGAAATCGAACGACGCCAAAGATTGCATGCCATTACCGAACAGGTTCCAGCCGTCGGAGGATAGCTGCCCGGCGATGTCCCGCGACAGGGTTTCCACCCCGCCCGAGACGACCCCGATGGTCGCCAGCCCCAGCCCCACGACGCCCCCCGTCAGGACAACCCAGTCCACCGTGACAGCGCCGTTTTCGTCTGACCAGAAGGTCACATGATCCGACATATCCAAATCCTCGCTACTCGTTCCAGAACGATGGGTAACGCGGGAAAATGGTTAAATTTTGTCTCGTTGCGGGCGAAATCGCACAGAATTTCGCCCAAGATGCCGGTTTCCGGGTCAGTCGAGTTCGATCAGCAGGTCCTTGGCGTCGATCTGACCGCCGGGGCTGACATGCACCGCCTTGACCGATCCGTCACGCTCCGCATGGATGCCGGTTTCCATCTTCATGGCCTCGATGGTCAGCAACAGATCACCCTGCGTGACCTTTGCCCCCGGCTGCACCGCGACGCTGGCCACGACACCCGGCATCGGCGCGCCGACATGGTTCGGATTGCCAAGCTCCGCCTTCGGGCGCTTAGCCGTCGCGGCCTGCACCTTGCGGTTCGGCACCCGGATCACGCGGGGCTGGCCGTTCAACTCAAAGAAAACCTTGACCTCGCCATCCTCGTTGGTCTCGCCCACGGCCTGCAACTGCACCACCAGCGTCTTGCCGGGGTCGATCTCGGCCTCGATTCCCTCGCCCGGCTGCATGCCGTAGAAGAAAGCCTTGGTCGGCAGGCTGCGAACCGGCCCGTATTCCGCGTGGCGCGCGCGGTAATCGGTGAACACCTTGGGATACATGAGATAGCCGTTCAGATCCTCGTCATCGACCGGTTCGCCCACCTTCTCGATCGCCTCGGCGCGCGCGGCGTCCAGATCCACCTGCGGCAGGTGCTTGCCGGGGCGCTCAAGATTGGGTTGCTCGTCCTTCAGCACCTTCTTCACGATGGCCGGTGGAAAGCCCCCCGGCGGCTGGCCAAGGTTGCCGCGCATCATGTCGATCACGCTGTCGGGGAAGGACACCTCGGTATCGGGGGCTTCCACCTGCTCGCGGGTCAGGCCCTGGCTGACCATCATCAACGCCATGTCGCCCACCACCTTCGATGATGGCGTGACCTTGACGATATCGCCGAACATCCGGTTCACGTCGGCATACATCTGCGCCACCTCGTGCCAGCGATCCTCCAGCCCGAGGCTGCGCGCCTGCGCCTTGAGGTTGGTGAACTGACCGCCCGGCATCTCGTGCAGGTAAACCTCGGAGGCGGGGGCTTGAAGGCCGGATTCGAACGCCGCGTATTGGCCGCGCACCGCTTCGAAGTAATCGCTGATCTCGCGGATTGCCCTGATATCGAGGCCGGTATCGCGCTCGGTGTGTTTCAGCGCCTCAACGATGGTGCCAAGCGTCGCCTGAGAGGTGTTGCCGCTGAAACTGTCCATCGCGCAATCGACGGCATCGACGCCGGCCTCGGACGCGGCGAGGATGGTCGCAGACGCAATGCCCGCCGTGTCATGGGTGTGGAAATGGATCGGCAGGCCGACCTCGTCCTTGAGCGCCTTGATCAGGATGCTGGCAGAGGCCGGTTTCAACAGCCCCGCCATGTCCTTCAGCCCCAGCACATGCGCGCCGGCGTCCTTCAATTCCATGCCCATCGTGACGTAGTATTTCAGGTCGTACTTGGCACGGTCCGGGTTCAGGATGTCGCCGGTATAGCAGATCGTGCCTTCGCAGAGCTTGCCGCTCTCGACCACCGCATCCATCGCCACGCGCATGTTCGGGGTCCAGTTGAGGCTGTCGAAGACGCGGAACACGTCAACGCCGCTTTTCGCCGCCTGCGCCACGAAGCTTTGCACCACGTTGTCGGGATAATTGGTGTAGCCCACGCCGTTGCTGCCCCTCAGCAGCATCTGCGTCATGATGTTGGGCAGGCGAGCGCGCAGGTCGCGCAGGCGCTGCCACGGGCATTCCTGCAAGAAGCGATAGGCCACGTCGAAGGTCGCCCCGCCCCAGCATTCGACGCTGAAAAGCTGCGGCAGGTGCGCGGCGTAGGCGGGCGCGGCCTTGATCATGTCGATCGACCGCATCCGCGTTGCCAGAAGCGATTGGTGCCCGTCGCGCATCGTGGTGTCGGTGATCAGAAGCCGCCTTTGCGCCGCCATCCAGTCAGCGACGGCCTGCGGGCCTTTTTCTTCCAGCAACGTCCTTGTGCCCGGTGCCGGCTCGGACCGCGGGGCCGGGGGCCTGGCCGGTTTCAGGTCCGGCTTCGGTTTCACCCGGCCCTCGGTTTCCGGGTGCCCGTTCACCGTGATGTCGGCGATATAGGTCAGGATCCGGGTCGCCCGGTCGCGCTTGGCGCGGAAGTCGAACAGCTCCGGCGTCTCGTCAATGAAGGTGGTGGTGTAGGTGTTGTTCAGGAATGTGGGGTGCTTGAGCAGATTCTCCACGAAGGCGATGTTGGTGCTGACCCCGCGAATGCGGAACTCGCGCAGGGCGCGGTCCATCCGCGCGATCGCGGCCTCGGGCGTCGGCGCCCAGGCGGTGACCTTTTCCAGCAGGCTGTCGTAATAGCGGGTGATCACGGCGCCCGAATAGGCGGTGCCACCATCCAGCCGGATGCCCATGCCCGTCGCCCCGCGATAGGCGGTGATGCGGCCGTAATCGGGGATGAAATTGTTGGTCGGATCCTCGGTGGTGATCCGGCACTGGATGGCGTGGCCGTCCAGCGTCACGTCGTACTGGCTGGCGGTGCCGGTGGCCTCGATCAGCGATTTGCCCTCGGCGATCAGGATCTGCGCGCGGACGATGTCGATGCCGGTCACTTCCTCGGTGACGGTGTGTTCCACCTGGACCCGCGGGTTGACCTCGATAAAGTAGAAATGGCCGGTCTCCATGTCCATCAGGAACTCGACCGTGCCGGCGCATTCGTAATTGACGTGCTCGCAGATTGTCTTGCCCAGAAGGCAAAGCTCCTCGCGCTGCGTCTCTGACAGGTAGGGCGCGGGCGCGCGTTCCACCACCTTCTGGCTGCGCCGCTGGACAGAGCAGTCGCGTTCGTAGAGGTGGTAGATATTGCCGTGCTTGTCGCCAAGGATCTGCACCTCCACATGGCGCGCGCGGGTGATCATCTTTTCCAGGTAGCCCTCGCCATTGCCAAAGGCGGCCTCGGCCTCGCGCCGGCCCTCGCGGACCTTCTCCTCCAACTCGTCCGGGCCCATGATCCGCCGCATGCCGCGCCCGCCGCCGCCCCACGACGCTTTCAGCATCAGCGGATAGCCGACTGCCTCGGCCTCCGCGCGGACCTTGTCCATGTCGTCGCCCAGAACCTCGGTGGCGGGAACGACCGGAACCCCCGCCTCGATCGCCACGCGCCGCGCGCTGGCCTTGTCGCCAAGGGCGCGCATGGTTTCCGCTTTCGGCCCGATGAAGGCGATCCCGGCGGCATTGCAGGCATCGACGAAATCGGGGTTTTCCGACAGGAGTCCATAGCCGGGATGGATCGCGTCGGCGCCGCAGGCCCTGGCCACGCGGATGATCTCTTCAATCGACAGGTAGGCCGCGACCGGCCCCAGTCCCTCGCCGATCTTGTAGGCCTCGTCGGCCTTGAACCGGTGCAGGGAAAGCTTGTCCTCCTCGGCATAGACCGCCACGGTGCGCTTGCCCAGTTCGTTGGCAGCGCGCATCACGCGAATGGCGATCTCGCCCCGGTTGGCAATCAGGATTTTCTCGAAATTGGCCATGAACACTTCCCTTTGGTCCGGATGGCGCGGACGTTAGGCAAGTTTTGCTGCGCTGCCAACAGCATTGTTGCGGCAGGAGTGCAATTGCGGCGGTAGCGCTAACAATCCCGATTATGGTGCCGGTTCGGCGCGTGGTGCCCGGCTGGCGCCGGTCTCATGCGTTCCGGCATGTCGCCGGCGGTGTCCTGCACGGCAAGCGACCGGGTGCCGCACGGGATCGACCCGCTGCGGGCAATTCGGCGCCTCACATCAAACCACGCGCCATCACATCCGCTTGAACCCGCGCTTGAGCATTGCAAGCGGGTGCGGCGCGGGCCTATGCGCGGTCTGACCAGCCGCGCAAACCACACAGAAAGACCAGCGCCATGAAGCATGACAGCGTCAAGCAGTATTACGGCGAAACCCTGCAAAGCAGCGCCGATCTGCAAACCAATGCCTGTTGCACGCCCGATGCCATGCCCGATCACGTCAAGCGGATCCTGTCGCTGCTGCACGATGACGTTCTGGATCGGTACTACGGCTGCGGCCTGATCGCGCCCGACGCGCTGGAGGGCATGCGCATCCTCGATCTCGGCTGCGGGGCGGGGCGCGATGTCTATGTCCTGTCGGCGCTTGTCGGCGAAACCGGCTCGGTCGTCGGCGTCGACATGACCCCGGCGCAGCTTGTCGTGGCCCGCGCGCACCGCGACTTTCACGCCCGCGCCTTCGGCCATGCCGCCCCGAACACGGCGTTCCACGAAGGCCTGATCGAGAAACTCGACGCGTTGCCGCTGGAGCCGGGCAGTTTCGACATCATCGTGTCGAACTGCGTCGTGAACCTGGCCACCGACAAGGCAGCCGTGCTGCGCGGGGCGCACCGGTTGCTGAAAGACGGGGGCGAGATGTATTTTGCGGATGTCTATGCCGACCGCCGCGTGCCCGAGGCGCTGCGCGACGATCCGGTGCTCTACGGCGAATGCCTGTCCGGGGCACTTTACTGGAACGATTTCGAGAGAATCGCGCGCGCGGCGGGCTTTGCCGACCCCCGGCTGGTGGCGCACCGCCCGCTGGCCATCGAGAACCCGCAGCTTGCCGCGCGAACCGGGCGCATCGCTTTCACCTCGGCGACCTGCCGGCTGTTCAACATTCCGGGGCTGGAGCCGGCTTGCGAGGATTACGGGCAGGCGGTGATCTATCGCGGCACGCTGCCCCACGCGCCCGATGCCGTCACGCTCGACGCGCACCACGTTTTCGAGACCGGGCGGACCACCCCGGTTTGTGGCAACACGCTGCGAATGCTGACGGACACCCGGTTCGCGCCGCATTTCGAGGTCATCGGATCATGGGAACGGCATTACGGCATTTTCCCCGGCTGCGGCGCGGCCTCGCCGTTCTGCGGGACCGGCGCAGGGGACGAAGCCGGGCCGGGCTGCTGCTGACCGGTCAGTGCGCGATCAGCCGCCCGGCGAGGTCGCCAAGGCGGCGCGCGCCGATCTGCCCCATGCAGGAGGCCATGTCGCGCAACAGCACATCGTGCAAATGCGCCGGGCCGCGCGCACCAAGTGCCCCAAGCGCATAATGCCACGCCCGTCCCAGCATCACGAAATCGGCCCCCTTTGCGAGGGCGCGCAGGATGTCGAGCCCGCCCTCGATTCCGCCATCCATGATCAGCGGCAGCGTGGTCGCGTCCCGGATGGCGGGCAGCACGTCGATGCTGGCCGGGGCCGCGTCGAACTGCCGCCCGGCATGGTTCGACACCCAGATCGCATCGACCCCCCCAGCCTCCATCCGCGCCACCGGCGCCGGGTCAAGCACCCCCTTGACCACCAGCTTGCCGCGCCAGCCGTCGCGCAGGCGCCAAAGGTAATCCCAGTCCGGCGCGGTGCGCAACAGGTAGCCGACATGCGCGGTGGAGGGCAGCCGCTTTTCTTGCGTGATGTAGCGGTCGAGCGTGCGCATCCTCGGCATGCCATGGCGCAGCGTGCCAAGCGCCCAGACCGGGCGCCGCGCCACCTGCCAGGCGAGCCGCGGGGTCAGGCGCGGCGGGTTGGTCAGGCCGCTGCGGGTCTGTCGCTCGCGCCGCGAGGCGACCGGCACATCCACCGTCAGAACCAGCGTCCCGAACCCGGCACTCCGCACGCGGTCCAGCATGTCGGCCAGGATCTCCGGGTCGCGCGGCGGGTATAGCTGGAACCAGCCCATGCCGCCGGCCAATGGCCCGACCTCCTCGGGCGTCCGCGTGGCCACGGTGGACAGGCCGTAAGGCACCCGCGCCCCGGCGGCAAAGCGCGCCAGCCGCCGCTCCGCATCCGGCCAGACAAGCCCCGACATGCCGACGGGCGCAATACCGAAGGGCGCGGGGTAGTCCTGCCCCATCAACCGGCACGTCAGGTCCGGTGTGACCTCGCCGTGCAATGCGGAAGGCCGCATCAACACGGCATCGAGCGCGGCGCGGTTGCGGCGCGGCACCGCCTCGATGCCGGTGGCCGAATCGAGGTATTCCCACACGAAATGCGGGATCTGCCGCCGCGCCTGCGCCTTGAGGTCGCTCACGCCGGGATATCTCTGGTGCAAGTCCATGGTTCCGCAGACAACCCCCGGGCGCGGCTCCTGTCCAGCCCCGTTACGCTTCTTCTTGGCAAAAATACTCCCGGGGTTTGGGGCTGGCCCCAAGCGTGCGATGAGACCGCCCCTTCATGGGGCGGGCGAAGCGGACGCCACCGCCGCGACGATGCAATCGGCGCAAACGGTCGGCTCCGAACAGATCGTGAACACTACTTTAACTCGGCAAAGGGTTGGTCTAGGGTCGCATACATGGATATTTTCGACGACGAAGAGGCTTTCGCCTCCGCCTCGCTTTCCGCCCGCGCCATGGCCGCGCGGCCCGTGCCCTATCTCGACGGGCTGAACCTGCCGCAGCGCGAAGCGGTGGAAACGCTCGACGGCCCGGTGCTGATGCTGGCCGGCGCGGGCACCGGCAAGACCCGGGCGCTGACCGCGCGCATCGCGCACCTGCTGACGACCGGCAAGGCGCGTCCCAACGAGATCCTCGCCGTCACGTTCACCAACAAGGCCGCGCGAGAGATGAAGATGCGCGTCGCCAACCTCCTCGGCCAGCCGGTGGAGGGAATGCCGTGGCTGGGCACTTTCCATGCCATCTGCGTCAAGCTTCTACGCCGGCACGCCGAACTGGCGGGGCTGAAATCGAACTTCACGATCCTCGATACCGATGACCAAGTCCGGCTGATGAAACAGCTCATCATCGCCGAGAACATCGACGAGAAACGCTGGCCCGCCCGCGCCCTGGCGTCGATCATCGACGGCTGGAAGAACCGCGCCTGGACGCCTGAAAAGGTGCCGGCGGGCGAGGCCGGGGCCTTCAACAACCGCGCGGTGAACCTCTACGCCGCCTACCAGGCGCGGCTGAAGGCGCTCAATGCCTGCGATTTCGGCGATCTGTTGCTGCACATGGTGACCATCTTTCAGGCCCATCCGGACGTGCTGGCGCAATACCAGCGCTGGTTTCGCTACATCCTCGTGGACGAATACCAGGACACCAACGTGGCGCAATACCTGTGGCTGCGGCTGCTGGCGCAGGCGCATGCCAATATCTGCTGCGTCGGCGACGACGACCAGTCAATCTATGGCTGGCGCGGCGCGGAAGTGGGCAACATCCTGAGATTCGACACCGATTTTCCCGGTGCCAAGGTGATCCGGCTGGAACAGAACTACCGCTCCACCGCGCATATCCTCGCCGCCGCCTCGGGCGTGATCGCGGGCAACAAGGGCCGCCTCGGCAAGGAACTCTGGACCGAGGCGCAGGGCGGCGACAAGGTTCGCCTGATCGGCCATTGGGACGGCGACGAGGAGGCCCGCTGGATCGGCGACGAGATCGAGGCGATGGCGCGCGGCACCCGGCATATGGACCCGATCAGCCCCGACGGCATGGCGATCCTTGTGCGCGCCAGCCACCAGATGCGCGCCTTCGAGGACCGTTTCCTGACCATCGGCCTGCCCTATCGCGTGATCGGCGGGCCACGGTTCTACGAGCGGATGGAGATCCGCGATGCCATGGCCTATTTCCGCCTGGTGGTCAGCCCCGAGGATGACCTCGCGTTCGAGCGGGTGGTGAACAC
>PFEX01000184.1 GCA_002783145.1 Rhodobacteraceae bacterium CG17_big_fil_post_rev_8_21_14_2_50_65_11
GTGCTCTGGAGTCCAAGGATCGAAATGCGCGTCGTCTAGATCGCTAACTTGAGTGCCAACATCAAGACGGCGCATCAGCCACCCGTAAGAGCGACTTCCAAAGGATTTGTTCTTTTCTTTGGGGGACGGGCTGTTCCAGAAACGCCGGTCAAGCCGGAGAAAAAATGCGTGATCCGAGCGGATGCGCGCGAGCAACGCCGGGTAGAACAGTTTATCGTTCTTGCAGTCGCCGGTTGGAAGCAAGTCTTCAAAAATGTCGCTGTGCTTGCGGCGGTCTGATGGGGCAATCGGCCAAACTTCGGCCAAAATCTCTGGCGTTAAGCCTGTTTCGAATGCGTCCTCATCACCCATAGTCTGCCTCGATTTGAAAAATTCGTCTGATTCTTGAGTCAATGGCATATCAGCCCTGCTCCAACACCAGAGGAGCGTCCTGACCGCTATTCACGCTGACTGAAAAAACTTGTACCTTCAAGGCCCTTGCCTGCGCCACCGGGTCTGAACTGAAATCGTGGCGGGGTTGGCCTTCAGCGCGCCATGCTCCGAACCCTTGATCCAACAAAAAAGTAATGCGCTGTCCATCACCTAGTACCAACGCCATACTTCGGGCATGCAGCAGGGCTGCCTTGGAACGGATTTCCACAATTGCGCGAGGCAATAGGGCCTCCACCAGAGTGCGGCGCATGCTGTCGTCGGGGAACGAATGAAAGATCGCCCACCCTTTAGGCTCAGCTCGATCCTGCCGGGCGGTCAGTATGGTTCTGGTGGGCGGTGCTTTGGTGCCCGGCATTGCGACCATAACCTCGGCCAACAAGCGCAATGATAGCGGGTTCAGCAGGTAGCGATCGGTGTATTCGACCTGCTGCACGCCATGGGCCTGCAAGGCTGCAATCGTCAGCGGTGCCTCGGCGGCGATCGCCTTCCAGAACGCTCGACCGAAGGTCGCCACCGGACCATCCAATTGGCGTCTAAGACGGATCAGGCGCGCGTTGCCGCTGGACAGTGCGATGAAACGTTCGCTGCCGATGGTCTGGGCTGCGGGTATTGCGGGTGCCACACCCCGTACCAGGACGTTATTGGCACCCAATCCCCAGCCGGGGCCAGGGACAGCCTCGGCCCGGTCAGGGGCGGCGATGGCGGTGCTGCCGTCGGGGCCAGTAACGACCGCCAGAACCGGGCATCCTCCGACTTCGGGCAGTTCTGGCGTATGGGCCAGAGCCACATGGGCCGACAGCCGGTGCAGATCCAGCTTTTGCGCCATTTCCAGCGCTTTGTCGGTCAGGGCTGCACTGGCGAGCACTAACTGCACCACCACGCCTTCATCCTTCAGCCGCGCCAGCAGCCGGGCCACTGGCCAGCCGGGCAGCTCCCATTCCGCGGGGGCTGCGTGGAGGTAAAGCGTCACTGATTGCAGCCTACCGACCCGCAGTTGGCGATCAAGCCAATCGGGCAGAGGCAGGCCCAGAACACGAGTTTCGGAACCGAAAATCTGCATTTCGGTCGGAAGGTTCAGGCGTTCTTGCAGTGCTTTGGCCAAGGCAAGACCGGCAGGCCGATCGAGCCGCTCTTCGCCGAAATTCAGGTCAGGGCGAAGGATGCAGGCCGGACAGCCATGGGCGCAGGCTTCACTACATTCTAGGCGCTCGGTTGCATTCGTGAGGCACAGCCTAAACCATTCAGCCTCGGCCAGCCTTGCCACCAGCCCCGCCCCACCCGCTGCCCTGTCATGCAAAAAGATCGAAACGCGCGGGTCTTTGGTCGCATCAACCGAGCCACCAACTGCCAACCCGATTTCCCGCGTATCCGCCCCAAGTCGTTCCGCAAGTGCATCTCGCAGCGCAGCCGCCAGCGCAAGACCCGCAGCCCTTTCCGACTCGCGCGGCAACTGAAGCTCGAACACGTCGGTACGCGCCGCATGAATAAGGCGCACATTGCGCTGAACCAGCTGCGGTTCGGTATAGCCGCCGGGGCAATAGCCGCCCGCCAGCTTTGTGGAATGACCTGCGGCAAGAGGCTTGTGCTGGGCGATGGCCGCCGGTAGCGCCGATTTGAAGCCGGGGTTCTCCTCGGTTTCAGCTTCGGCGCGCCCACATGCCAGACAGATCGCATAGCCAAAACCATTCATGCCGCTGCCCAGCGTGATCACTTGCCCGTCCGGATCGGCGCGCAGTCGCCCTGCCACTGGATCGGGCAACGATTGCCAAGGGGCACCCGCCGCCGAAATCCGCGGCATTTCATAGGGCGCATGGCCAAGGTTTTCATAGCCTGTATGGGGTGCGTGGCGGCCAAGAAAACCGGCGGGCCGCAAGCTGCGTTTCCAGTCAGGTTGGGGCGTATCGCAAAGCGGGCAGGTTTTCGGCTCTGTTCGCGCGAGGCCGAAGCCCCGGCAGGACCGGCATTCCCAGAACTGTTGCAGGTCCTCCAGCCCTGAGGCATCGGCCTTACTGCCCCATGCGGGCAGCACGCCTTCGGATTTGTGCACAAGGCCATCCACCACTACCTCGGCACCCGGCGCATATTCGCGGATTGCCACATCCAGTGTTCGCGACGCGCCGCCCTGACGATCACCAAAAGCGATCGGCGGGGTGCCAAGGGTTGCTTCGCGGTCATGTCCCGACAGATGGTCGAAGCTGACGACATCGACCGGAAAGCCATAGGCAGGCGTGAACCCGCGCCGGGCAAGCTCGCCCAACAGAAACTCGCCCTTCATGCGCTTGGCGCGGTTCGAAAAGGCAGCCTTCACCTCTGGTTCTGGTGCCGTTTCCGCGCGCGAAATCAGATCAGAGTATTCTGCACGCCAGCGCCCAAGCATCTTTTCGAAGGCCACAGCAGTTTCTGCCGCCAGATGAGCAGCGCTGCGTGTCTTCAGTGCGGTTGCGCGCACTAGCAAAGCCAGATCACTCGATAGTGTGTAGGTTTTCGCCCATGGGCTACGCAGGGCAGCCAGAAAGCCATCGGCTGGCGCGTCCGATACCATGAGAACGGCCCTATCATCGGTTGCACCGAAGAATTCGCCGGTTGATGCCTTTATGCTGAACGATCCGCCCTGATCGCGAAGGAAGGCGGCTAGAAGTGCCGCGTGAACATGTCGTGCCACCAGCGACGGGCTGTCCAGCCGCACTGCAGGTGCCGCGATCTGGGCGGATAGCAACCGCGTCGGCGTATCGAAAACGATCTGGTCCAGCGGCAGGTTGCGGCAGAAAGTGACTCCAAACGCCCAAGGCTCGCCCCTTCGTCCCGCACGCCCGACACGCTGGCGATAGTTGGAAACCGCAGGCGGCACATTGGCATTCACAACCAGACGGACGTTAGGAATATCGACTCCCATCTCCATCGTGGTCGAACAGTTCAACAGGTTGATCCGGCCCTCCTTGAAGCGGTCCTCATAGGTGCGCAGTACTGCCCGCTTGATCTGCGCCGAATGCTCCTGCGCCCTGAGAAAGCGCGCGTAGGTGGCCGCGCGGTCGTGCAAAGGTGTCCACTGCCCATTGTGACGTTGACCCAAAACCAGCGGATCGCTTGAACACCATGCCGTCATCACTGCCCGCCGCTCCGGGTCCAGCCCACCGGGGTTGGCCAGCGGGAGCCTTGGCAAAATGATACGCGTCAATGGCCGTCCTATGTCATAGGGCGACATTCCGCCTGCCGAATAGCCAAACACTCGTCGCGTCACCGGGCAGAGCCATGCCTGTTCGAGCCGCAGCGCACCAGCTGTCGCGAAGGCCACCCGGTATGCACCGCCCCCCGCATCCTTTGCCGCCGTAGTGGTTATCAGCGACCAAAGTGCCGTCAAAACATCGGCAGCGCGATCCTGATCGACACCGTTTTCCATGCTGCCTTTGATCAGCGCATAAACCATGCGCTGCAACCGGGATGGCCGGTTGTTGACCGCAATTGCGCCGGGCCAGGCCTTGGCACCAATGGGGCGATCGGCGGGCAACAATCCGGGCCGACAAATTGATTTCAGCCAACCACCCCGTGGGCTGACCAAGGGCACCATCCAATCTGGGGAAATGGAAACCGCTGTGTTGTCGCGGAATACGAAATCGAGAGCCGCCAGTGCTAGTCCGACCCAATCGGCGACACTCGCACCGACTTGCATCAATGCCGCTGGCATCGTGCTGTGCGCCTTCTCCTCCATTCTCGGGAAAGTAAGCCGCAGCAAGCCCATCGTCTCAGCATTGTTTTGAACCCGGGGACGACGAAAAAGCTCACGTAAGAGGAACATTTCGGCCAACTTACGCGGGTTTTCGGCCATCTCACGCCCACCATAGACGCGTTCGGCCCAAACGCCGGTAGCAAAGTTCCGCAATTCGTCTTGTTGGGCAAATCGGTCGATCAAGTCTGGCCAGAGTACGGGCTTTGGAGCGTCTGACAGTTGTATTTCGATGCGCCGGATATCGTCGGCGAATTCCTCCGGATTGGTCTGATAAAGCTTTAGCTTGCGTTCCAACTTGGCGCGATCTTCTCCATCGATCCTGCGCCCTTCCTGAACCGAATGGAACAGAAACGCCCGCGTCAGCCCGCGTTCAGCATCCTGTTGCAGCTTCGCAGCCAACCGTGCCGTGCCTTGGCGGCTGTCGGAAAAAGTGATTGCGCGGCGTCCGCCCATCGGCAAGCCGGGGGCCTCCATCGGGCTGGCCAGTGCCTCGACCAGCAACGGCACCCCGTTGCCCATGAAAAAGGCAGGTCCATAGCGTTGTGGGGCCAGCCGTGCGGTATCGGCTGCCGGACAACAGGTGCGGTCGGACTCGGTATGCAGCATGCCAAACGCGATGATGCGGCTATCGCCGTCCGCTGGCGGGGCATTGTCAAAAACAGCGCCGTCAGTCATCCTCAGATGGTAATCGGTGGCATTTCCACGCGCAGGGATCAGCACCACATTGCCGCGTGTCGCAACACTTGCCGTGGTGTCGCTGTCGGGTTCGACGTCCACGGCAAAATCATCGACGTCGCTGGCGCGCACTGGTATCAGCCGCGTAAACGTGTGCCCATCAACGGCAGTTACTTCGAGCCCGGCAGATAGGTGTTCGGTGCCGCATTCCGTACAGGCCACCAGTTCAAAGACTGGTGCCTTGCAGGTGCAATGGTCGCGTTGCGTCAACCATACCGCCCCAAACCCCCACCCCGAGCCTTCGGCGGCAAGTTCTGCATCACGGTGCGGACAGGCCGGATCAATGCACACCCAGAATCCGCCTTGCGCCCTGTGAAACAGATGTGCACGCCATGGCAGCAACCGCTGTTCTGTGCCGGGGCGGATGGCAAGGGCCGCAGCATCCAGGAGCAGCTGAGCTTCAGCGCGGCGCGATATGCCGTCGGGGCCGAGCAGTGTCGTGGCCACCTCGGTCAGGGTGACACCCCGTGCTGACATGGTGCCTTGCAGCTTCTGAATGCGCGGATGCGGTGCCAGTTGATCCCAGAGAAGTGCCGGATCAAGCCCGTCGAGGGCTTTCGCGTCAAGCGGTCTGTCTGGCCCAGCGGGAGGCAGGACGGGTGCCACAGATCGGCCTTCAATCACGCACACACGGTCATCGGCCAGACCGGCCAGGTCGCCAACAAATCGGGTCAGTTTGTCTTTAGTGCGTTCGCCGTCGCTGATTGTCGCCGATGTTGCCATCAGGCGTACCTGTTCTGGTTTCACCCCAAATGCAGCCCGCACACGGCGCAGTAGAAGCGACATTTCGGCAGCTTGCGCACCGATATAGCTGTGCGCCTCGTCCAGGACGATCCACCGCAGCAAGCCCTGCGATTTATCAAGGATGGGGCGGTCCTGCGCGCGCAACAGCAGGTATTCCAGCATGGTGACGTTTGTCACCAGCACCGAAGGTGGAGCCTCACGGATCGAGCGGCGGTCCCCAAGTTCGGCCGCGGCCAGTGATCCCTTTGCGACCTTGTTTGGGGTCTCCGGCGTTAGACCGTTGTAAAGCGCGAAACTTACCCGGTTCTTCAACGCCTCGGTCCATGCGGCAAGGCGTTCTCGCTGGCTTTCGATTAGCGCGTTCAGCGGATAGATAACTATTGCTCGCACGCCGACAAGCTTGCCGCGAGCCGGATCTGTGACCAGATCATTCAGCATCGGCACCATGAAACATTCGGTTTTTCCGGACCCGGTGCCCGAACTGACGAGGCACGAAAGTCCATTGCCCGCAGCCTTCCATGCCGCGAGCTGATGAGAATAGAGCGGACGGTCGCGTGGCACCCGCTCGGCGGAAGCACCGTCAAGCGCATTCACCGTATCGGGATGTAGCAACCCGCCCGACAGATCGCCAAGCGTATGATCGGCCGTTTCCCACGCTCGAGCTGCCTCAAACACAGGATCGGCAAGAAATGCACCGTCGTTTGCTTCCACACCTCCCGGCCCGGCTGACAAGCGCCGCAACAATGCCGCGTTCAACGCTGGCGAGGCAAGCCTTCCTCGCGCCACCACGGCGGAAGCGGCCCGGGATGCAATCTGACCGCAGGTTTCGTCAAGATGTGAGCGATCAGTCATGTACAGGCCTCGGTCTGAATGTGGGCAATGGCGGCGGGCAGGGCGGCATCGAAGTATTCGGTGTCCACGAGCCGAAGGTTGATAAGCGTCAACGTTTGCCCAAGATCAGGTGCCGGACGCAGCCCGACGGCCATTTCCGCGGCAACCAAAGGTGCGTCAATCAAAGGCTGTACCTGCGGGCTGAACGAAAGCTTGGTCGAGCGATAGCGAGCTACGATACCCACTACGCCATCCGGCAGCCGGTCAAACCGCCGGGCTGCATCTTGCGCCCGCGCCTCCAACCGCGCAACTGGGTTGGGAACCAGAACCGGCGCAAGTTTCAACCGATGTTCCGGCGAGAGTGCCAGTGATATCAGCCCCGTATTCACCAGCGCCATGCCGAAGTGCCCGGCAAGTTCTGGCCGGTGCGACAAGATCGCCCCGATGCGGTTTGCCAGTGCCCCACCGGCCTCGTCGGCAGCCTCTTGCGGTTCGAACAGCGTGCGGCGGATGTCGATCTGGCGCGAAAGTTCGGCCTGCATCGCCTGAGTAAAGGCAGAAATGGGCAGAACGGGCCAGAACAACGGTGCCACCCCTTCCAAAGCCATCGCCATAGGCAATTCTGCCGTCGGCACGCGCAGGGCCAACGCAACTGCTGCCGCAGGAGCGCCCGCTAGCGCCTGAACCTGATCTAGAACGCCAGCATCGCCTCCCTGACCTGCCGCTGCGATCAAGCGCCAGACTTTGCTCCAATTGTCGCTTTCTGGCTGATCCACGAGGCGCAGCCATTCGGTCCGATAAGTAGCAATACGTGCTTTCCTGGTCGAGTGGGGCAAGGGAGTGGACGACCAGATCAATCCGCGCTGGACCCGGTTCTGGTGGCGCGACTGGATCAGCCAGGGGCCCCCATCCTCGCCAAGGGCGTCGCGCAGGTTGCAGCCGCCGATGGTGTCCAGCGTCACAATACGCGCAGGGTCGCCCAGATCGACGGCATACAGTTCAAGCATCGATTGCGGCACTTTCAGCACCGCGTCTGCTTCTGCCGACCACGGCACCTCGCGCCCAAGTCCGGCGCGCAGAACATCCTGCGTGAGAACGGCTTTTTCGTGATAGCGACCAAGTTCCAGCCGAAATCCCTGTTCGGCCCCTACGACAAGCCGCAGGTTGACCAGCGCGTCCAGCCCGCCTTGCGCCAACAGTGCACGGATCAGCGGCAGATGCGCCGCGAGGGCCACGTGACCAGAAACCCGCAAGGAAACCGGCGGATGCGGCTTGTCGCCCTGGACCAATCTGAATTGCAGGTAGCCTTGGCTGAATGGTGGAACGATTGCACGCCAGCCGACCAGCGCTTCTGCCGCAAGTGGTAGATTGCGATCCAGCCTTGCGCCCTGCGGATCAAGGACCATCCCGGATCTTGCAGGCCACGGAGCGACAAGCTCAAGGGACGTCCCGGTCGCCGGGTCCGACAGACGTAGAGAAACCAGCCCTGGCGCTGCCCCAGGAACCGCTAGAGCCAGCGGGGCCGTTGCTTCGCCGCTGCTATGTG
Source organism: Rhodobacteraceae bacterium CG17_big_fil_post_rev_8_21_14_2_50_65_11 (assembly GCA_002783145.1). Classification (GTDB taxonomy): domain Bacteria; phylum Pseudomonadota; class Alphaproteobacteria; order Rhodobacterales; family Rhodobacteraceae; genus Nioella. The sequence continues at coordinate 8,013 of PFEX01000184.1, forward strand.
CCCCGCCTGCGTGCAGATTTACACGCCAACCGTCAGGCAACCCCGCGGTAACCAGCACCACCCTCCCGGGGGCTTCCTCTCGCAGCGTTAACTTGGCCGCCTCGGGCAAGGATACAAACCGCAGGCGCACGAGCAATTCATCATTTCGCAGCCATTCGACGAAATTGGCCCCAAGCAAGCGTCCTTGCCGCAGACGCTGTTCTGCTGCTCCGATGCGATGCAACCCTCCAGCGCCAACAGCGCCATAGATCGCTGGCCTGCCACAATAAACTGATGATCCATCGGCGAGCCGCCAACCGGCAAGCACCGGCCCGAACAGATAAAGATATGCTTCGGGCGCTTCTTCATCCGCCCCTGTTTGTACCCGGAAACGCTGCGCCCCAAGGCAAAAACTTCCAGCACCGGTCGCCCGCCACAAGTCGCCACCGGGTCCAGAATACGGCCCATCTAGTGTCAAACTGGGGTCAGCTTGCGGAACCACCCCCTCGGGGGCCAGCAACCACAAATATCCGGCACGGGTTCTGCCCGATCCCGGTTGCGGGATTAGCAACCTCGGCTCTCCCCCTTCAGCTTGGTCTGCCGCACGCCACAGGCTGGCTGCCTCGTCCGGGCTTGGCAGGCCGGGATCTAGCATAGCCTCACCGCACGCCTGACCATCGGCAAAGGCGGCGAGAGCGAATGGTGCGGAGGGATCAGCTGCGATCTGTGCAGGGCCCGACTGGCCGAAGCGACGCATCTGCCAACCACCGGGTTCTGGAGTGGCGGTATAGGTGACAGATTTGGTGCGGCCCGCAGTCTGTGATATCAAGCGCAGCCGCAGGCCATCGGCGGCCTTCGGCAGCAAAGCCGATGGCAGCCAGCCCTCGGCCGCAAGGCTCACCAAGCCATGCCAGCGCCCGTCATTGTCCTGCTGCAAACCGCGCTGGGCAATAGCCAACAAGGTCTGACGTAGTGCGCCGCGTTCTGCGTTCAGCGCAGGCCTTATGAGCGCCTCCGCGATATCTGGCGACATACGCAATGGCAGCCGCACTGCCCAGCCGGGCTGGTTCGCATCAAGCCAGCGTTCTGCGGCGCTGGGCGGAAGATCGGCTGGCAGCGTAGCCCTCAATTCAACCAGCGCCAGCACCAGATCGCACAGAAGTCGTGCGAAATCTGGGCCTTGAAAGGTTTGCGGTAAGCCCATCACTACACGCGCGGCCATTCGCTCGGCAATCGGTGCTGCGGCCATCCCGCCTTCGGCCTCAATTCCGGCCATCAGGTCCAGGACCGCCCGCCGATACTGCCCATCATGGGTCAACACCACCTGCGGCAACCCGCCTTCGGCCATCAGCGTGTAAAGCGACATGCGGATGCCGCCTTGGGAAACCCGCACTTTCCGTCCCCACCAGCCAAGCCCCCGGTCTACCAGCCGCAAACCGAAATCCCGGTTTTCGGCCAAGCCAAGCCCGCCGAATACCAGCGCCCAAGTGAGCCGACCGCCCGCAAACCGTGCTCGAATATATTCCGAGGCCCAAAAAACGAACGCTGCAGCGGTGCTTTCCGTCGTCTGCCCAGTACCGACGCGTAAGCGCAGGGCACGTTCGAGGTCTGCCAGCCGCTCGGGAGAGCAGGAATAAGCGTATAGCGGCCTGCCATCGGGGGAGGGCAAGAAACTGTCGGACAGAATACTATGAAGCGATTGCATTTACCTACGAATACCTGCCATCGCGCTCTCCGGCAAGCAACAAGTTAGATGGGAATAGTGATCTGAATTTGGTCATTGCTTAAATCTCACGGTGATCCGCACCGGCGTGTTG
>PFEX01000141.1:0-8958 GCA_002783145.1 Rhodobacteraceae bacterium CG17_big_fil_post_rev_8_21_14_2_50_65_11
TGATCCTTGCGTTTCCTCAGGGTCACGCCCGGTCCAGCAGCATCCGGTGCTGATCGAGCGCGAAACGGTCGGTCATGCCGGCGATGTAATCGGCCACCAGCCGGGCGCGCGCGGTTTCTCCCTGCGCGGCGACCACGTCGCTTTGCCATTCCTCGGGCAACAAATCGGGCCGCGCCATGTAAAGCGGAAACAAATCCTCCACCACCCGCGTCACCTGTGCCCGCATCTCGACGACCGCAGGCGCGCGATACATGCGCAAGAACAGGAAGGCCCGGATTTCCTTCAACTGTGCGAACAGCCGACCCGAGAAGCCCACCATCTGCCGCCCTGCCGCGCGCAGCGCGTCAACGCTCTCCGGCGCGGCCTCCGCCAGCCGCGCGCGGCTTTCGTCGATCACGTCCGAGACCATGACCCCGAACACCCGGCGCAGCGCCTCGGCCCGGCGGCGTTTGCGATCCAACCCCGGCCAGCACCGGTCGACCTGCGCATAAGCCGCCGACACGATGGGCAATTGAGCCGCCTCGTCATCGCTGAACAGCCCCGCCCGCAAGCCATCGGCGAGATCGTGGTTGTTGTAGGCGATATCGTCGGAAACCGCCGCCACCTGCGCCTCGCCACCGGCATGGCTGTGCAATTGCAGATCGTGGCGCGCGTTGTAATCGGACAGCGCGAAGGGCAACACGCCGGTCACGGGCGCGATAAGGGGACCGCCGCCCGGTACGGGCGCGATAAGGGGACCGTCGCCCGGTACGGGCGCGATAAGGGGACCGTTGTGCTTGGCGAGGCCTTCCAGCGTCTCCCATGTCAGGTTGAGCCCGTCGAAGCCGGCATAGCTACGTTCCAGCGATGTCACGATCTTCAGCGCCTGCGCATTGTGATCGAAGCCGCCATGCGGGGCCATCAGCACATTGAGCGCGTCTTCCCCGGTATGGCCGAAGGGCGTGTGGCCAAGGTCATGCGCCAGCGCCACCGCCTCGGTCAGGTCCTCGTTGAGGCCGAGCGCGCGGGCAATGGTGCGCGCCACCTGCGCCACCTCGATCGAATGGGTCAGGCGGGTGCGGTAGTAATCGCCCTCGTGTTCCACGAAGACTTGTGTCTTGTGCTTGAGCCTGCGGAACGCGCCCGCATGGATGATCCTGTCCCGGTCGCGCTGAAACGGCGACCGGAAGGCGCTTTCCTTCTCCGGGTAAAGCCGTCCGCGGCTCTGCGCTGGATCGCAGGCATAGGGTGCTGCCATTTCGTCCGCCTCCCTTTCGTTCCGTCGTGGCGCAGTGTGATGCGCCGCGTCCGTCCCGGGAGGGCTATAGCAGCGCGGCGGCACGCTGGCGAGGGGCACGGCCGCCCACCACCCTTGAGCGACGCCCCCGGACATCCTATCTCTGGACAACATCCCCGGACGCACGGAGCCGCCATGCTGACCCTACCCCCGAAAGTGACCGATCGCGCCTTTGCCCGGATCGCCGAGATCAACGCCGCCTCGGGCGAGGACAAGGCCCTGCGCGTCGCGGTCGAGGGCGGCGGTTGTTCCGGGTTTCAATACGACATCACCCTCGACGACCCGACCGAGGATGACCTGGTGCTGGAAAGCGAGGGGCAAAAGGTGGTGGTCGATTCCGTTTCGCTGCCCTTCCTCGCCGAGGCCGTGATCGACTTCACCGAGGAAATCATCGGCGCGCGCTTCACCATCGAAAATCCCAACGTCACTTCCTCCTGCGGGTGTGGCACGTCTTTCTCGATGTGATCTGCCCCGGCTTGACCCCGATCAAGGTGCGGCCCGCCCGCACCTGCCACGCTCGCCCCGCCGCCATTGAAAAGCAGGATCCCGCCATGACCGAACCCACATTCACCGCGACGCTGGAACGTCCCAATCTCGTCGTCATGGAATCATCGGGGTCGATGGACCCGGTCTCGATGGAGGTGGCGCTCGACATGCTGGTGCCGGTCGTCAAGGACATGAGCCACGGCGGCATGCTGGTGCGCGCGGTCGGGGTGGAATGGCCAAGCCTTGCCGCCATCGGAGTGGAGCTGCGCCATTGGGGGCAGCTTATGGCTATGGTCCGCAAGGTCGACCGGGTTGCGGTGTTGACCGATGATGGCTGGATGCGCAACCTCGCGGCGGTCGAAAGCTTTTTGGTGCCCAATCTCGAAATCTGCTCGTTCGCGCCCGACGAGGAGGCCGAGGCACGGGCCTGGCTCGAAGCGGGCGCTGCCGCCCCGGCCTGACCTTCCGGCTGTCTCGATCGTCCGGTCACGGACGGCGCCGCACCTTTGCACGGGGCTCAAGGTCACGGGCGTGATCGTTGGGTATCGGACAGCGGATCGTCATCCAGCGTTTGCAGGATATCGAGCGCATCCGGGTCGTCGAAGACCGCATCGGCCTGTTGCGCCAGATCCGCAAGCGCCACCAGCCCGGCAAGGTCAAGCTGCGGGTCGCGCAAGCCCGACAGGATGTCCTCGATCTGCGCGGCGGCCCGTTCGTCAGGCGCGGAGGGTGTGGACGGGCCGGGATCGCGCGCGGCGATCGGCGTGTGACCGGACGCCGCCGTTTGCGTTGCGCCGCCCGGTGCCACGCCCGGCCGCATGGTCCGATCCAGCGCGTCGCCCTCGTCATGCGAAAGCACCGCCCGTTCGTGGCGCAGGTGATCGGCGCGCGCTTCCAGCCGATCCTGCGCGCGGGTCAGCAAGTCTACCTGCAAATGCCGGCTGTCTGTCAGTGCCGCCATGCGAAACAGCGGCGCGGCGGGGCGCGCGGCAAAGCCATGCCGGGCGGCCAGCGTGGCAAGGCTCCGCGCCTCGGGTTGGCCCGCGGGCAGGCCGAAAAGATCCTCCAGCAGGCTGGCCTCGACCAGCAGCGCCCGGCGTGCGCCCGGTGCCGCGTCAACCTCGAGCGCAAGGGTTTCGGCGCGGCTGGCAAGCCAGTGATACGCGCGCGCGCTGGGGCCGATGGGGGCAACCCGGCCGGTCGGCACCATCGGAAAGACCTCCAGCGCCGCGATCGCCGACGAGTCGGGACTTTGCGCATCCGACCAGACCGCTGCCGCCTCTTCGAGCGCGAGATAGTAAAGCGCATCGCAACAGCCGATCTCATGCGCCAGATCGGTCCAGAAGGCCCGTTCCACGAAGCGTTGCACGTCATCCTCGTGCCAAAGCGGCATTGCGGAGGCCAGCGCACGGACGCGCGGCATGACCTGCGACAGCGCCGCATCGGCCTCGGCCTGCGTCACCAGCCCTGCCCCGAGCGCCCGATCCCAGTTGTCCAGCGCCGCGGCCTGCGTGTCGAAAAACAGCAGATGCTGCGTCCAGCGATCCTGTAGCAGCGTGCCCCAGTTATCGAGATGACGACGCGAGAAGGTGATATCGCCTTCGATGAATGCCCGGCTGAGCCGCGCCCGCGCTGTGCCGTCGCCCGCAGCCTCGGCCAGATCGTCGTGCAGCGCCGCGATCTCAGCGCGCATCTGCACGATGGTTTGCGGCACCGCCTGCGCGTTCAGCGGCGCGGCAAGTGACAGAGCGAGGGCAAGGACAAGGGTGGCGAAGCGGACCATGCGGGGTGGACTTCCGGGACAGGTGAATGCGGCGACGACGTGGAGGGTGACGACCAGGGCCCAGCCTGTCTTTGCCGCGACTGACCCGACCAATGCCCGGAGATAAAGTGTCGCTAAAACACTTCAAGTGCAAGCCCCCCCTTGGCAAGCCCGGCGCCACAGGCGAAACTGTGCCGAACTTCGACGAATACAGTTCAAGCACCGGGGCCTGCCAGATGAAGATCGCAACCTTCAACATCAATGGAATCAAGGCCCGCCACGCGGCGCTTTGCGACTGGCTGGACGACGCGCGGCCCGACGTCGCGCTGTTGCAGGAAATCAAGTCGGTGGACGCGGCCTTCCCGCGCGAGATCTTCGAGAACCGGGGCTACAACGTGGAAACGCATGGCCAGAAGGGATTCAACGGGGTGGCGATCCTGTCGAAATACCCGCTGGAGGATGTCACACGCGGCCTGCCCGGCGACGAGACCGACGACCAGGCGCGCTGGATCGAGGCGACGGTGATGGGCGAGGCCCACGCGGTGCGGCTCTGCGGCCTCTACCTGCCCAACGGCAATCCCTGCCCGGGGCCGAAATACGACTACAAGCTGGCATGGATGGCGCGGATGGAGGCGCGGGCGCGCCACCTGCTGACCGAGGAAATGCCGCTGGTCGTCGCGGGCGACTACAACATCATCCCGCAGGACGAGGATGCCGCCCGCCCGGAGGCGTGGAAAGACGACGCGCTGGCCCGCCCCGAGAGCCGCGCCGCTTTCAGAAGACTGCTGAACATCGGCTTTAGCGAAGCATTCCGGACGCGCAACCGGGCACCGGGTCAGTATACTTTCTGGGATTACCAGGCCGGGGCGTGGAACCGCGACGACGGCATCCGCATCGATCACCTGCTGCTAAGCCCGCAGGCCGCCGACCTGATGCAGGACTGCCGCATCGACAAGGAGATTCGCGGCCGCGAGAAACCGTCCGACCATGTCCCGGTCTGGGTCGAGCTGGCTGCCTGAGCGGTTTCGCCGCCTGCCGGCGTCGACCGGTGGGGCGGCCCTCGTCAAGCCCCTTGCGGGGCCCTCCTCGGGCCGCATTGCCATGGAAACGTGCGGGCGTTGGTCACCGATCCGACCGTTGGTGCGGATGGCGCGGGCCGGACGCCTCCGGCGGGAGTATTTTGACCAAGGTGAAACAAGGTGTCCGCGCAGGGGGCGGGCTAGGATCGGGCGGTGACGTCATGGCCGTAGAGCCAGTCGAACCGGCCGGCCAGGGCCTGCGGGGCGAAGCGCGCGCCGAGGCGCAGGGCGCCATGGGCAGCGGCGCGGTAGGGGCCGGGGCTTAGGTGGTAGTTATCGGCGTTTTTCGAGGCGGCCTCGACGATGCGCGCGCAGCGGCCCCGTCTGGTGGCCTCGTAGCGTGCGAAGGCGGTGGCGGTCTCGCTTTCCTGATCGAGCGATTCGGCCAGCACCCAGGCGTCTTCGAGGGCCATGTTGGCGCCCTGTGCCAGGAACGGCAGCGTTGGATGGGCGGCATCCCCGAGCAGCGCCACCCGGTCCCGCGCCCAGTTTTTCGCCACCGGATGGCGGAACAGCCCCCACAGGTAGACCTCTTCAGCGCTGTGAAGAAGGTCGCGGATCTCAGGGCTGAAGTCGGCGAAGGCAGCGCGCAAATGCGCCGGGTCGTCGCGGTGACTCCAGCCTTCGGCGGCCCACCCGTCGCGTTCCTCGACCGCGACCACGTTCATCAGCGCGCCGCCGCGCAGCGGATAGGTGACGATATGGCGGCCCGGTCCCATATGGACGGTCGCCTCCGGTGGGGTGTCTGGTGCATCGAGCGGGATCGTGCAGCGCCACGCCACCTGCCCGGTAAAGAACGGCCGCGTCGCGGCATTCAGCGCTGCGCGCGTCGGCGAATGCAGCCCATCGGCCCCGATCAGGAGCGGCACGGTTTCGCTGTGGCCATCGGCGCAGTCGAGGCGGGTGCCGCCCGGCGCGGGGGTGACGGTTTCGACCCTGCGACCCAGTTCGAGCGTGACACCGGCAGCTTGCGCGCCACGGCGCAGGATCTCGATCAGGTCGGCCCGGTGCGCAAGGTGGTAGGGCCGATCGGCGCGCGCGAGATCCATGCGGAACACCTGCGCCCCGCGACGAAAATCGCGCAGCACGACGGCGCGGGCGCGCGGCGCCGCCTGCGCCAGAGCATCGCCAAGACCAAGCGCCTTCAGCACAACGGCGCCATTTGGACTGACCTGAAGACCGGCGCCGACCTCGCGGACCGCATCGGCCTGGTCCAGAACCCGCACCTGCGCGCCGCGTCTTGCAAGCGCGCTAGCAACCGCGAGCCCGGCGATCCCAGCGCCCAGAACCGTGATTTCCCGTCCCATCAGCATCTGTCGTCCCCTCGGCATGAAACAACCGGGGCACCCGGTGCCGATGCCGCGGTCGGTGCTGCATTGGCCCCGATGGACGACCCCGGCGGGGCGGTCTGCCCGGACCCCTCAGTCGTCGCGGTGGACCTTTTCGCGCCGCTCGTGGCGTTCCTGCGCCTCCAGCGTCATGGTCGCGATCGGGCGCGCATCGAGCCGCTTGAGCGAAATCGGTTCGCCCGTCTTCTCGCAATAGCCGAACTCGCCCTCATCGATCCGGCGCAGGGCCGAGTCGATCTTGGCGATCAGCTTGCGCTGCCGGTCCCGGGTGCGCAGTTCGAGCGCGCGATCTGTCTCCTCGGAAGCGCGGTCGGCGACATCGGGAATGTTGCGGGTATCGTCCTGCAACACGGCCACGGTGCTGCGGCTTTCGTTGAGAAGTTCGTCCTTCCAGGCGATCAGCTTGCGGCGGAAATATTCGAGCTGGCGCTCGTTCATGAAAGGTTCGTCCTCGGCGGGACGGTAATCTTCAGGCAGAAAGGCTTCAGCTTTCATGGTGCTCCCCTTGAAAGGGACCAGGCGGGGCCGTCTCCGACTCACGCGCGGTGCCGGGCCCGGTCACGATGACGCTCACGTACAAGAACGCCGGGGCCTTGTCACCCCATGGAATGGCCGCTTGTGGCCGCGCGGAGGCATGGTATGTTGCGATCCCGCGCAGGCAGGATATCGAGGGATTTCATGAAATTCGACGGAACCGACGACTATGTCGCCACCGAGGATCTGACGGTTGCGGTCAATGCCGCGGTCACGCTGGAACGGCCGCTGCTGGTCAAGGGCGAACCGGGGACCGGCAAGACCGAACTGGCCCGGCAGGTGGCCGGTGCTCTGGGCCTGCCAATCATCGAATGGCACGTGAAATCGACCACCCGCGCGCAGCAGGGGCTCTACGAATACGACGCCGTCAGCCGGTTGCGCGACAGCCAGCTCGGCGACGAACGGGTCAATGACGTGCGCAATTACATCCGCAAGGGCAAGCTTTGGCAGGCGTTCGAGACGGCCGGCAAATGCGTGCTGCTGATCGACGAGATCGACAAGGCCGATATCGAGTTTCCCAACGATCTTCTGCAAGAACTCGACCGGATGGAATTCTTCGTCTACGAGACCGGCGAGTTGATCCGCGCCACCAACCGCCCCATCGTCATCATCACCTCGAACAACGAAAAGGAACTGCCCGACGCGTTCTTGCGGCGCTGTTTCTTCCACTATATCCGGTTTCCCGACATCGACACGCTGCGCCGCATCGTCGAGGTTCATCACCCCGGCATCAAGCAACGTCTGCTGACCGAGGCGCTGACTCAGTTCTACGAAATCCGGGACCAGCAGGGGCTGAAGAAGAAGCCTTCGACCTCGGAAGTGCTGGATTGGCTGAAACTCCTGCTGGCCGAGGACCTGGACCCCGAGGATCTGAAACGCGACGCGGCAAATGCCCTGCCAAAGCTGCATGGGGCGCTGCTCAAGAACGAACAGGACGTGGCGCTGTTCGAGCGGCTGGCCTTCATGGCGCGCCAGCAGAGGCGGTAGCGCCCGGCACCTGACAAGACCGTCTTGCGTATGCCGGACGTGAACGGTCACACCGCGCAGGCATGCGGACGCAGGGTATCCTCCTTCGGCCGCGACGGAAATCCGGCCATCGTCAGTATAACCCCTGACGCCCGCACGAAAGACCGCCCATGCCCTTGCTTCTGCGCCGTATCTGGCACGCCGCGCCGATCGCCACCGTGACTCTCGGCGTGGCCCTTGCGATCAGCGTTTTCTTTGCGGTGCGGCTGGTCGCGTTCTGGATCTACTGGGCCGATCCGGCGCATCGGGATCAGGGGATCGAAGGCTGGATGACGCCGGGCTACGTCGCTTATTCCTGGGATGTCCCGCGCGCCGTGACCTTCGACGCGCTGGACCTGCCGCAGCGCTCCGGCGCGCCGGTGACACTGGCCGACCTCGCGCAGGCGCGCGGCGTGCCCGTCGCAGCCCTCAGCGCAGACCTGCGTGCGGCAATCGCGGCCCATCGCGGCGACGGGGGGGCGCCATGAGCGAGAGCCTGTTCGCCCTCGTTTCCGACTGGGGGCCGGTGCTGATCTTTGCCTCGGCCTACCTGTCCTGCCTCGCGGTGCCGATCCCGACCTCGCTGATGATGCTGTCAGGCGGGGCGTTCGTGGCCTCGGGCGACCTTTTGCTGTGGCAGGTCGTGGCAGCGGCGCTGACCGGGGCGATCCTTGGGGATCAGACCGGATATCTGATCGGACGCCATGGCGCTGCGCCGCTGGTCGCGCATGTCGCTCGAAGCCCGAAGCGGCGCGCCGCGCTTGCCCGCGCGCGTGCACTGGTCGATCGCAGGGGCGGCGTCGGTGTCTTCTTCTCGACATGGCTGGTCGCGCCGCTGGGGCCGTGGGTCAATTTCATCGCCGGCACCACGGGGCTGTCATGGCGGCGGTTTTCGGTCTGGGACGTGCTTGGCGAAACGATCTGGGTGAGCGTGTATGTCGGGCTCGGGTTCGGGTTCGCCAGCCGGATCGAGGCGGTGGCCGATCTGCTTGGCAATGCCGTTGGACTGCTGGCCGGACTTGCACTGGCCGGGGCCATGGCACTCTGGATCCGGGGCGCGCTGCAGGCGCGAGAGGCCAACAGGAACGGTGCGGGATAAGGCTTGCCTGCACCGACGCAGGCCCCATATCAGGGGGTATGATCCTGCGTCTCACCCCGATCCTGCTTGCCATCGCCTACGGGTTTGCGATGTATCATTTTTCCGCCTGGCGCACGCGCAAGGAACTGGATGCGCGCTCGACCGAGTTGGCCGATCCGGGCCTGAAGGCGGTGATGGACCGGCTCGCCGCCGCGCTCGACCTGCCGCGGATCCGGGTGAATATCTACGAGGTGGAGCCGGTGAACGGGCTGGCCGCGCCGGACGGGCGGATTTTCCTTACGCGCGGCTTTTACCAACGCTATCGCAGTGGCGAGGTGACGGGCGAGGAACTGGCCAGCGTGGTGGCGCATGAGCTGGGCCACGTGGCG
>PFEX01000141.1:8989-9773 GCA_002783145.1 Rhodobacteraceae bacterium CG17_big_fil_post_rev_8_21_14_2_50_65_11
CGGGATAGTCGAAGGCCTCGGTCTGCACGTCCTGGGGCAGACAGAGGGTCACCGCGCCGGTCTCGCTGGGGCTGGTGAGGATGCGCATGGCTTCGGGCAAGGCGGTGATCAACTGGTCGGGCCGGTTGATGCGGTCCCAATATTTGCTCACCGGCTTGAAGCAGTCATTGACCGAGAAATCCTGGCTGTGGGCCGACTCAAGCTGTTGCAGCACCGGGGCCACGTTGCGCCGGGCGAAGATGTCCCCGGGCAGGAGCAGCACGGGCAGCCGGTTGATGGTGGCCGTGGCCGCGCCGGTGATCATGTTGGTGGCCCCCGGCCCGATGGAGGTGACCACGGCCAGGGTCTGCAAGCGATTCTTGACCTTGGCGAAAGCCGTGGCCGCGTGCACCGCGCCCTGTTCGTTGCGGGCCTGATAGTAGCGGAAATCAGGATTTTGCAGCAAGGCTTCGCCCACCCCAGCCACGCAGCCGTGGCCGAAGATGCCAAAACAGCCGGCGAAGAAGGGGGTCTCCACGCCGTCGTGTTCCACAGTTTGGTTTTTGAGAAATCGGATCAGCGCTTGCGCCATGGTCAGGCGGATGGTGGCGGATGGGTTCATGGAAATCCCTTTCTATTCGTGGAACGACTGTGCTATAATGGCGGCAAGGAGGTAGCGCCCATGACACTCAACGACCTGTTGGCCCAAATCGAAACCCTGTCGGATGCGGACAAGCGGACCTTGATCGAGAAAACGCGCCAGTTGCTGGCGGCTGGGAACGGTTCCGGTTCAGCCAAGAGGGTG
>PFEX01000110.1:0-1875 GCA_002783145.1 Rhodobacteraceae bacterium CG17_big_fil_post_rev_8_21_14_2_50_65_11
TCGGCCTCGCCGAACGGTTCTGGACCCATCTGACAGAGAGCCTCGAGCGCGAAGATGCCGGGCGGCTGGCGGATATGGTGCTGGAACTGGACCAGCCGCATATCGCGCTGATGATTGCCAAGCGAACGGCACAGGACGGCAACGAGATCATGCGCGCCTATTACCCGCTGTCGGCTGATCTGCTGGGTTATGACCTGCCGGCATCCGACCGGCTGGTGCATGCCATCGCCCGACGCGAGAGCGAGTTCGACCCCGATGTGGTCAGCCACGCCGGCGCGCTCGGCCTGATGCAGGTGATGCCGCGCACCGGGCGTGACATGGCGCGGCGGCTAGGCGTGGATTTCAGCGAGACCCGGTTGACGGACGACCCGGCGTTCAACGCGCGGCTTGGCGCGGAATACCTGAATTTCCTGATCGAGCGTTTCGGGCCGAACCCGGTGCTGATCGCGGCGGCCTACAATGCCGGGCCAAGCCGGGCGGATCGCTGGATGGAGGCCTTCGGCGACCCGCGCGACGCGGGGGTCGATATCGTCGACTGGATCGAGAGCATCCCGTTCCGCGAGACGCGCAACTACGTGATGCGGGTGACAGAAGCGATGCGGATTTACGATGCGCTGCTGAGCCGGCGGTTGCCGGAGCAGGGTTTGACGGACCTGTTGCGGCAGCGCTGAGGGGTTTCGCCGCGCTGTCGCGCGTCGACCCGTGCCCTCTTCGCTGACGCTCATCGGGCGGGGCGCGTCATAGCGCCGTCGGATCGGGTGGCCGGCGGGGAAACCGGCGGGGAAAGGGGGCGCTGCCCCCGTCGCCCTTCGGGCGACTCCCCCGGAGTATTTGGGCCAAGAAGAAGGCGGGCTCAGGCCTGAGCCGAGGTGTGTGCCCTTGCGCGCCGAATCGTGAACAGGCCAGCCGCGATGACCAGCCCCGCGCCGAGCACCACGCTCCAGGCGATGCTTTCGCCGAAGACGATGATGCCGAGCGTGGCGGCGAAGACCAGTTGCAAGTAGGCGAAGGGCTGCACCGCGCTCGCCTCGGCCATTTCGTAGGTCTTGATCAAGGTGAAATGCCCGGCCGCGCCGGTCAGGCACAAAAGGCCCATCCAGCCCCAGTCGGGACCGGTCATCGGTTCCCAGACCCAGGCGCCCACGGCACTCATGGCGACGGCGCCGACAGTACCGGTCCAGAAGAAGCTGGTGGCGGCGCTGTCCTTGCGCGCGGCATAGCGGGTGAGCAGCCCGTAGAGCGCGAACATGAGCGCCGCGGCCAGCGGGGCCACCGCATGCGGATCGAAGACGCCGAAGCCCGGTTCGAGGATGATCAGCACGCCGGCAAAGCCGACGCCGATCGCCACCCACCGGCGCCAGCCCACCCGTTCGCCCAGCACCGGGCCGGAGAGCGCGGCGATAAGCAGCGGGTAGCAGGCGAAGACGGCGTGGCTTTCCACAAGGCCAAGCAGGGTGAAGCCAAACACCATGACGCAGACCTCGGTGACCAGCAGGACGGCGCGAAAGCCTTGCAGCATCGGCTGGCGCGTCGCGGCGGCGGCGCGTATTCCGCCGGCCTTGCGCGCGGCGACGGCGATGACGAAGGCGGCGAAGAACCAGTAGCGGATCATCACCACCATCAGCACGTTGTATTCGCCGGCAAGGTGGCGCGAGAGTCCGTCCTGCATGGCAAAGATGAAGGTGGTCAGCACCATCAGCCAGATACCGGCCCGAGTGTTCTGTGTCGTCATGCCAGCTTGCCCGTCGTCATGTGCCGCTTGCGGCCAAACCCCGGCCCACGGATCACGTCGAACCCGGCAGCGGCAAGCGCGCGGCGCACATCGCCCGCTGCGGTGTAGGTGGCAAAGCTGCCGCCCGGCGCGGTGTGGCGGGC
>PFEX01000110.1:1912-11565 GCA_002783145.1 Rhodobacteraceae bacterium CG17_big_fil_post_rev_8_21_14_2_50_65_11
CGCATCGGCCCTGCCTTGCCAGCCCGGCAGGGTGTGACGGGCATCGCCGGTGACCAACCTGACCTCGATATCGTCACGGATCAGCGGTTGCTGCGGGCTCGACAACAAAGCGGCGACATCCGCCGCGAAGGGGCTCGTCTCGGGAAAGGCGGACAGCGCGCGCAGCGCATCCCCGGGCGGCATCGGAAAGGCCTCGAAACTGGTGAAGCGCAGCCGGCCCGGCAATCCCACCGCCAGCCACGCAAGCCGCGCGGCGACAAGGTTCAGCCCGGTGCCGAAGCCAAGCTCGGCGATGTGAAAACCCGGCGCGAACCGCTGTGGCAGGGCGTTGCCCGCAAGGAACACGTGGCGCGTCTCGGCCAGCCCGTTGTCGAGCGAGTAATAGGGGTCGTCGAAACGCGCCGACACCGGGACGCCGTTGTCCCGCCACAGCGTCCGGTCTGACTGGGCATTGTCCATGCGCTGATCTATGGAGGGTTCCACCGGTTTCGGCAAGCGGGGGCGCAGATGGTGGACGTGACAGTGAGGGGCGCAGGGGTCTTCGGGCTGGCCGTGGCATGGGCCTGCCTCACGCGCGGGGCATCGGTGCGCGTGATCGACCCGAACGGAGTGGCAGCCGGGGCATCGGGCGGGCTGGTCGGCGCGCTTGCGCCGCATACGCCCGAGCGCTGGAACGACAAGAAGGAGTTGCAATTCCAGAGCCTCGACATGGCCGAGACGTTCTGGGCCGGGGTTGCGGAAGCCGGCGGCGTTGACCCCGGCTATGCCCGCACCGGCCGCATTCAGCCTGTCGGTTCGCTCGACCTCGCCACCGAACGCGCCTGCGCCGCCGAGGATCTGTGGAAAGGCAAGTACCGCTGGGAAATCCGCGACGCGCGTGATTTCGCGCCCTTCACCCCGCTGACACCCACGGGGCTGGTGATCCACGACACGCTGACCGCCCGCGCCCATCCGCGCAAGGCGACGGCGGCGCTGGCCACGGCGCTGACCGCCAAGGGGGTGGAGATCGTGGCAGAGGCGGCGGAGCAGGGCCAGATCGTGCACGCCACCGGCGCGGCGGGGTTGCTGGCTGTTTCGGAGCAGATCGGCAAACCGGTCGGCGCCGCGATCAAGGGGCAGTCGGCGCTGCTGGCCCATGACGCGCGCCATGCCCCGCAGATCTTCGTGGACGGGCTGCACGCGGTGCCGCACGCCGACGGCACGGTCGCAATCGGATCGACCACAGAACGGGAGTTCGACGATCCCCAGGGTTGCGACGGCGCGCTTGAGGATATTCTCGGGCGGATCGTCCGGCTGATCCCGGCACTGCGCGGCGCCCCGGTTGTGGAGCGTTGGGCGGGGCTGCGCCCGCGCGCCCGGTCGCGCGCACCGATGCTGGGCGTCTGGCCGGGACGGACCGGGGAATTCATCGCCAATGGCGGCTTCAAGATCGGCTTCGGCATGGCGCCGATCGTCGGGACGTTGATGGCCGACCTGATCCTTGATGGCCAAGACCGCATCCCCGACAGCTTTCGCGTTGCCGCCTCGATCCCCAAGGGCTGACGCGGGCTGGCCGCAGGGGCCGCAACCGCATACACAAGGCAAGCCCGCGGTTGAACCGGCGGCGAACAGGACGTGCCATGTCAGATCTCCTACCCATCTTCCTCGTGGCCCCGCCGGGGCTTGAAACCGTGCTGGCCGAAGAGGCGCGCGACCAAGGCTTTGCCAATCCGCAGCCCGTTCCCGGCGGCGTCGAGACGGCAGGCAACTGGCCCGAGGTCTGGCGAGCGAACCTCGTTCTGCGCGGTGCGGCACGCGTTCTGGTGCGGATCGCGCAGTTTCGGACGATGCATCTGGCGCAACTGGACAAACGGGCGCGCAAGGTGGACTGGGGCTCGGTGCTGCGCGCCGATCTGCCGGTGCGCGTCGAGGCCAGGTGCCGCAAGTCGCGTATCTACCATGCCGGGGCGGCGGCGCAGCGGGTTGCAAGGGCGATCACCGAAACGCTCGGCTGTCCGGTCTCGGAAACAGCCCGGATCGTCGTCAAGCTGCGCATCGACGATGATCTGTGCACCATCAGCCTCGATTCCTCCGGCGAGGCCCTGCACAAGCGCGGCCACAAGCCCGCGGTCGGCAAGGCCCCGATGCGCGAAAACCTCGCTGCGATGTTCTTGCGGCAATGCGGCTACAGCGGCACCGAGACAGTCGTCGATCCGATGTGCGGGTCCGGCACCTTTGTGATCGAAGCCGCCGAGATCGCGGCGGGGCTTTACCCCGGCCGCTCGCGCGGCTTCGCCTTCGAAGACCTCGCAGGGTTCCAGCCCGAGGCATGGGACGCGCTGAAAGCCGGGGCGACAACACGCACGCCGCAGGCCCGGTTCCACGGTTTCGACCGCGACGCCGGGGCGATCCGGTCGAGCGCTGCAAACGCGCAACGGGCGGGTGTGGCGCAGACTTGCACCTTCACCTGCCAGCCGATCAGCGCGCTTGAGCCGCCCGAGGGGGCGCCCGGCCTTGTCATCGTCAACCCGCCCTATGGGGCGCGGATCGGCAATCGCAAGGCGCTCTTTTCCGTCTACGGGGCACTTGGGCAGGTGTTGCGCGACCGGTTCCGGGGCTGGCGCGTCGGCCTTGTCACCAGTGACGGGGGCCTTGCAAAGGCGACCGGTCTGCCGTGGGGCCCGCCGGGACAACCGGTCGTGCATGGCGGGTTGAAGGTGACGCTCTGGCAAGCGGACCTCGCCGGTTAAGGCTTCTTTCATTGCCCGGCGCTAGGCTGCCGCCATATTCCCTGACCGTTGACAGGTTACCATGGCCGCGCAGAATGAACCCCGCCCGATCATCATCAAGAAAAAGAAGGTCATCGCGGGTGGTGGCCACCATGGCGGCGCGTGGAAGGTGGCCTACGCCGATTTCGTGACCGCGATGATGGCGTTCTTCATGCTGATGTGGCTGCTCAACGCCACGACGGAACAACAACGCAAGGGCCTTGCCGATTATTTCAGCCCCACCGTTCCGATCACCCGCATATCGGGCGGCGGTGACGGGTCTTTCGGCGGCGACAGCCCGTTTTCGGAAACGGTGAGCGCGCAGAACGGCACCGGCGCCTCGGACCAACGCCCGACGGAGGGGCGGCAAGGCATGGGCATTCAAGGCACCGCGCACGATGCCGAGGCCCTCGAACAAGCGGTGATGGCGGAGATCGAGGACTCCCTGCTCGACGGTGGCGGCGATGCCCGGCTGACCGATGACACCTTGCAGCATGTGCAGACACGGCTCAGCGATGAAGGGCTGGTGATCGAGATTTTCGCTCGCCCCGGTACGCCTCTGTTCGTGGACGGGGAAACGACACCGCAACCCTGGCTGGGCGAGGTCATCACCCTGCTGGCGGAGCTTTTCGACACCGTCAGAAACGACGTTGCGGTGTCTGCCCATGTCCGTTCGGGCGCCATTGTCGTTGCCGAAGACACCGGTTGGGACAGGTCAACCGCGCGCGCGCAGGCGATTCGCGTCGCCCTGCAAGAGGCCGGGTTGGATGCCTTGCGCTTTCGGCGCATCACCGGCCACTCCGATCGCAGCCCGGCGGTCTCCGACCCGATGGCGGTGCGCAATGACCGGATCGAGGTGACGTTGCTGCGCAACCTGCCGTAGCCCGCACCCCGGCAAAAATTCGCGCAATTTTATCCGTTAGGTCGTTGTTAAAGGTGCCCGTGCTTGGGTGACGAGCAAAGACGAGATGCAGCAGAAAGGCGCATTCCATGACGATATCCTCCTCGCTCAACGCCGGGGTCGCCGGGCTCAACGTGAACGCCAGCCGCCTTGCCACGATTTCCGACAATATCGCGAATTCGGGCACTTACGGCTACAAGCGCTCGGTCGCAAACTTCCAGTCCATGGTGATCGGCCAGGGTCAGGGCAGCTACTCCGCCGGCGGGGTGCGCGTGGTGACGGGCCGGATCGTTGACCAGCGTGGCACACTGGTGACGACAGACAACCCGACCGACCTTGCAATCGGTGGGCGTGGCATGTTGCCTGTGACATCGGCAAACGCCCTCGGGTCGGGCAATGGTGACTATCCGGTCATGATGGCAACGACCGGGTCCTTCCGCCCGGATGCGGATGGCGTCCTGCGCACGGAAACCGGGCTGGTCCTGCTTGGCTGGCCTGCCGATAGCGACGGGTCGATCCCGACCTTCCCGCGCGATACCACCGATGCGCTGGAACCGGTGCGCGTGCAAACCAACCAGTTTGCGGGCGACCCTACCACGCAGATGGAACTGACGGTAAATCTGCCGGCCACCGGCACACAAGCCGGAGCCTCCGGCGATGCGGTGACGATGTCGACGGAATATTACGACAACCTCGGCACGTCACAGGTGCTGGAAGTCAGCTTCGCGCCCACCGTGCCCGCAGCGGGCGCCTCCAACGAGTGGACAATGACGATCACCGACTCCGCGTTCGGCGGTGCGGTGATCGGCACCTATACCCTGACCTTCGACGATGCGCGCGGCACCGGTGGCAACCTTCTTTCGGTTGCCGACACGCTCGGCGGCGCCTACGACCCCGCCACCGGCAGGATCACCGTCGATGTCGCTGGTGGCCCGATCGACATCGACATCGGCGAGATCGGGGAACCGGGTGGGTTCACACAACTTTCCGACAGCTTTTCCCATGCGCCCGTCACCAAGGATGGCTCCCCCGTCGGTAATCTCATCTCGGTGGAGGTCGACGATGGCGGCATGGTCCACGCGATCTACGACAGCGGGCTGACACGGGCCATCTACCAGGTGCCGCTTGTCGATGTGCCCAATCCCAACGGGTTGATCGCGCTGTCGAACCAAGCCTACCAGATCTCGCCCAGCAGCGGCTCGTTCTTCCTTTGGGATGCGGGCACCGGTCCGACCGGGGACATCGTCGGCTTTTCGCGCGAGGAATCCACCACCGATGTCGCGGGCGAGTTGACCCAGCTGATCCAGACCCAGAGGGCTTATTCCTCCAACGCAAAGGTGATCCAGACGGTGGACGAGATGTTGCAGGAAACCACGAATATCAAGCGCTGATCGCGCCACGGACTCGTGAGGCCACGCCATGACCATTTCCAGCGCCCTTTCGGCGGCCCTGTCCGGCCTTTCGGCAAGCAGCCGGGCGGCGGCGGTGGTCTCGGACAACATCGCCAACGCCAGCACCGAAGGGTTCGGACCGCGCAGCCTGTCGCTCTCCTCCATCAGCCATGGCTCCGGGCGCGGCGTGCAGGTCAACGGCGTGACGCGGGCCTCGGACCCGGTCCTGCTGGGCGAACGGCGCGCCGCCGGCGCCGGCCAGGGGGCCGCCGACACCCGCGCCGCCTTCCTGAAAAAGATCGAGGCGCTGATCGGAACGCCCGACAGCGCCGCAAGCCTGTCGGCGAAGTTCGACGCGTTCGAGGCAAGTCTCGTTTCGGCGCAAAGCCGGCCGGACAGCCAATCCCGGCTGGAAGCAGTACTGAACAGCGCCACCGATCTTGCCGGCACGTTGAACGGCGTGTCGGACGGGATCCAGTCGATCCGGCGGCAGGCTGACAGCGCGATCGCCACCTCGATCGACCGGCTGAACCAGACGCTCGCCAGCATCCACGACCTGAACGGAACCATCCGCACCGCCGTGTCGCGCGGCGAGGCCGCGCATGGGCTGATCGACCGGCAACAGGCCCTGATCGACAGCATCGCGGAGCTTGTGCCGATCCGGGAAACCCGGAACGAGGCCGGGATGGTCGGTCTTTACACCACCGACGGGCTGTCTCTTCTGGACGGGCGCCCGGCGCAGTTCGGCTTCACCGAAGCACCTGCAATCACGCCGCTGATGACGCTGGCGGACGGCGATTTGTCCGGGTTGACCGTGAACGGCCGCGCGGTCAGCACCACGGGCGCTTACGCGACACTCGGCGGCGGGCGGCTTGCAGGCCTGTTCGCCGTCCGCGATGACATTGCCCCCGAGGCGCAGGCGCGGCTCGACGGGGTGGCGCTCGACCTGACTGCGCGGCTCGACGCGCCGGGCCTCGACCCCTCCCGGGCAGTGACCGACCCGGGGCTGTTTTCCGATGATGGCGCGCTGGCCTCGGTAAATTTCGAAGCCGGGCTGTCGGGGCGGGTGCAGGTGAACGCCGCCGTCGACCCGGACCGGGGCGGCGCGGTCTGGCGGTTGCGCGATGGCCTCGGCGCGGTGGCGGAGGGCACACCGGGCGACCCGACCCTGTTGCAGGGTGCCCTCGACGCGGTTCAAGCCGACCGTCCGACGCTGTCAGCCGCCTATTCCGGCACCAGCCGAACCCTGTCGGACCTGTCCGCAGACCTCTTGTCGCTGACATCGATGGACCGCCAGTTCGCCGACTCCGAGCAGGCGGAGTCAGCAGGAAAATACAGTGCGTTGCGAGAGATGGAGCTGTCTCACGGTGTTGATACGGATGCCCAGATGCAGCGCCTGCTGGAGATCGAGAACGCCTACGCGGCCAATGCCCGCGTGCTGAGCACGCTCAACGACATGATCGACCGGCTGCTGGGGATCTAGGCATGAACATCCTGTCCACCGGCGACCTTGCCCGCAGCTTCTTCCTCCGCCAGAGCCATGAGCGTGTGCGCGGCGACCTGTCCACGCTGACCCAGGAACTGGCAAGCGGCACACACGCCGATATGGGCCACGCGCTGAAAGGCGATTTCACGGCGCTTGCCGGGGTCGAACGGGGGCTGCGCCTGTTCGGGTCATACAAATCCGCTGCCGCCGATGCGGCGCTGACCACGGCCGCAGCGCAAGCGGCGCTGCAAACCGTCCAGGACAATCTTGCCGACATGGCCCCGGGTTTGCTCTCGGCAACCGGGGCCGGCACCCTGCAACAGATGGAGCTTGTCGCGGCAAGTGCACCGGACCGGCTTGGTGCCATGGTCTCTGCCCTGAACCAATCGGCGGCGGGGCGGTCCCTGTTTGCCGGGGCCGCCACTGATGCCGACGCGTTGGCGCCGGTCGCCGATATCATGGCCGCGCTGGACCCGCTGGCCACCGGCGCTGCGGATGCGGCAAACCTGATCACCACGCTGGAGGGGTGGTTCATGGACGCCGGCGGCGGGTTCGAGACGCTGGCCTATCAGGGCAGCACCGATGCGACGCCCGGTTTTCTTGTCGCGGAAGGTGAAACCGTGGAGAACCCGGCAACCGCGCTTGACCCCGGGCTTCGGCGCGGATTGATGGGGATGGCACTGGCCGCGTTGATCGCCAGCGATACCGGCAATTTCTCGGCCGACGGCAAGCGCGCGTTGCTGGAACACGCCGGTCTTTCCATGGCCTCGGGCAACGAGGCGGTTATCGGCCTGCGCGCCCGGATCGGGCATGCCGAGGGACGGATCGAGGCGGCACAGGTCCGCACAGACACCGCCCGCGCGCAGCTGGAACTGGAACGCGGCCGCCTCACCGGGGCCGATCCCTACCGCACCGCAACCGAATTGCAGCAAACCGAGACCCGGCTTGAAAGCCTTTACCTGCTGACCAGCCGCCTGTCGCGTCTCAGCCTCACGGAGTATCTCAGATGATCCGCCTGTTCCTGTCCCTCGCCCTGATCTTCGCACCGCTCGCAGCGCAAGCAACGCCGATCCGCATCAAGGACCTCGTGGAGTTCGACGGGGTTCGCGGCAACGACCTGATCGGCTACGGGCTTGTCGTGGGGTTGAACGGCACCGGCGACGGGATCCGCAATTCGCCTTTCACCGAGGAAATCATGACCAACATCCTCGAACGACTTGGCGTGAACATCTCCGGCGAACAGTTTCGCCCGCAGAACGTGGCGGCGGTGATCGTGACCGCGACCTTGCCCCCCTTTTCACGGGCCGGATCGCAGATCGACATCAATGTCGCCGCCATCGGGGACGCCGACAGCCTGATGGGCGGCACGCTGGTGATGACTCCGCTGACGGCAGCGGACGGGGAGATTTATGCCGTCGCGCAAGGGCCGGTGATCGCGGGCGGAAACGTGGCGCAAGGTGACGCGGCAAGGGTGGTGGAGGGCGTTCCGACATCCGGCACTGTTCCCTCGGGTGCGCGGATCGAGCAGGAGGTCGCGTTCGAGTTGTCCAGTCTGGACACCATCAGGCTTGCGTTGCGCAGCCCCGATTTCACGACCGCCGCCCGGATCGAGGGTGTGATCAACGCAGCCTACGGGCGCGCTGTCGCGGTGATGCTGGATTCCGGCACCGTATCGCTCGACCTGGCCGCCACCCGCGAACCGTCCACCGCGCATGCGGTGTTCCGGATCGAGAACCTGATGGTTGAACCCGAAACCCGCGCCCGTGTCGTGGTCGATCAACGCTCCGGCACCATCGTGATGGGGGAGGATGTGCGCATCTCTCGTGTCGCGGTGGCGCAGGGCAACCTGACACTGCGCATTCAGGAAAACCCGGTCGCGGTGCAGCCCAACCCTTTTGCCCAGGGGGAAACCGTGATCGTTCCGCGCACCGATGCCTCAATCCAGGAAGACCCGGGCACCGGGCTTGCAGAGGTCTCGGGGGGCACCAGCCTGTCGGAGGTGATCGGCGGGCTCAATGCGCTTGGCGTATCGCCTGGGGACATGATTGACATTCTGAGCACGATCAACGCCTCGGGCGCGCTGCATGCGGAATTGGTGGTGCGCTGACCGGCGGCCGGCTCGCGTCAGAGCTTCAGGAAGCGCATCACCGCCCGGGCAACCGATCCGGGCAACGCCCGCAACACCCGAAGCTGGACCGGACGGGGTTGCCCCCTCAAGACATGGGCGATCACCGCCGGATGTTCCCGCTCAAGAGCGGTCCCGTCCAGGTTCTCGGCGATTTGGGCCGACAGGGACGCCGCGTGTGCGACCGGCGGCGGCGACGGCGGGACGGCGGCGGCGTCCAGCAAGCCGCGGTCCCGAAGCCTCTTCAGGAGCGCGAGGCGTCCTTCATCGGCTGATCCGTCCGCTGCTGCACCGACGGATGCGGCGCCGGGATCGGCCAGCAATTCCGATGGCAAGCCGGCCTGCTTGAGGCGCTCCACCCCCGATGGGCCGAAAAGATCAAGCAAGACCCGCGCCTTGCGGGCAAACCTGTCGTCACGCGAAGGGTCGGATCGTGTCCTTGGGGCCGGGCTTTGCATTGCGGATCTCCGTCAGAAATAGCTGCGCACGAGGGCGCCCGTCACCAGTGTCCAGCCATCGGCCACCACGAAGAAGGCCAGCTTGAAGGGCAACGAAACAATGGCGGGCGGCACCATCATCATGCCCATGGACATGAGAATGGCAGCGACCACGAGGTCGATGATCAGGAACGGCAGGAACACCAGAAAGCCGATCTGGAAGGCGCGTTCCACCTCGCTCAACATGAAGGAAGGGATGAGGACGGAAGCGCCGGGATCCTCGCCCTGCGGAATCTCGCGCAAGCTGACCATGCTTTGCAATGTCTCTGGATCGACACGTCGCATCATGAACCCCTGGAACGGCTCGTAGGCGGCGCGCAAACCCTCCATCAGCTCCATCTCGCCGGTCATTGCCGGGGAAATGCCGGCCTCGTAGGCGGCTTCGAAGGTGGGTGCCATGACGAAATAGGTCAGGAACAGCGCAAGGCTCACGATCAGCATGTTGGGCGGCGATTGCTGCAAGCCAATGGCCTGCCGCAGGATCGACAGCACCGTGACCACGAACG
>PFEX01000109.1:0-9668 GCA_002783145.1 Rhodobacteraceae bacterium CG17_big_fil_post_rev_8_21_14_2_50_65_11
CTCGCAGTTTTCAGCAAGCGGTTCATCCCCGCGTGGGCGGGGAACAGGCCCTTGTCAAACAACTGTCGCGCGCCGAGGTCGGTTCATCCCCGCGTGGGCGGGGAACAGGTTCATAACGTCGCTGCTGATGTGGCATTCATCGGTTCATCCCCGCGTGGGCGGGGAACAGACAAGCCTCGGCTTGGGGTCTTGTCCATGGCTCGGTTCATCCCCGCGTGGGCGGGGAACAGCCGCACTAGAACATCATTCCAATCATCGCCCACGGTTCATCCCCGCGTGGGCGGGGAACAGTCCACGCGCAGCGCCATACTCCAGAACGCCTGCGGTTCATCCCCGCGTGGGCGGGGAACAGTTGGCAATCGACGCGGATGTTGCGTTTTCGGCCGGTTCATCCCCGCGTGGGCGGGGAACAGCGGAGTCGAAACAATGCTTACTCAAGCCAAGCCGGTTCATCCCCGCGTGGGCGGGGAACAGACTTCCCAGAACCTATGGATTTCGCATTACTTTTACAATGTCAAAGAGCGTACCGAGTTTTTCAGCGTTTTTGGGAGAAGAAGCTGACCAGCTTCAGGCCGTCAAAATCCACTGGAACGCGGCGGTTTTTTCCGGTGGTGAGGAAGTCGAACCCCTGATCGGTCGAGGCCTTCCAGATCATCACGGCGTCGCCTTCGTCGATATAGGCCACCACCTGATCCCAGATCCTTTCCCGCGTGCGGGCCGAATAATCACCGACGAACACCCCCGCACGCACCTCCAAAAGCCAGGCCGCCAGCCGCCCCCGCAGCCGGGGCGGGGCGTTCTCAACCACGATGACCAGCATCGCCGCCCGCCTCCGGATTTTCGAACGCCGGGCCCAAGGCTTCGGGTGGAGGATCAGGGCGAGGCAATTCGCCCGCCGCCAGCACCTCTTCGATTTGCGGGATGATCCGCGACAACAGGCCCGATCGACGGAAAGCGTCGCGGCAGGCCAGCCGCACGGCGCGATCCGGCGACATATCAAGCTTGCCCTTCGCCGCTTGGCCTGCAATGCGAAATGCTTCGGGGACCACGGTTTGCAGCTTCCACAGATCGGCGATGTCATAGACAAAGCTCAGGGGCTTGCCGGTGTGCAGAAAGCCGATCGCCGGCGCGTAGCCTGCTGCCAGCACTGCCGCTTCAGTCAGCCCGTGCAGGCAGGCGGTGGCGGCGGACAGGCAGCGGTTGGGCACATCGCCCGCCTCCCAATCGGCCACGTCATAGCTGCGGCGCTTCCAATCCACCCCGTATTGCTGCGCCAGCAAGGCATAGCTTTCGCGCACCCGCACGCCTTCAATGCCGCGCAACTGATTGATGGAACGCCGCGCAGGCGCGTCCTCGCCAAAGCGCATCGCGTACATCTTGCGGACCACCCGCAACCGCGCATCGTCATTCAGCGCAATCGAGGCCTGCCATAGCAGCCGATCCGCCCGCGCCCCACCCGGCTGACCTGCCGAGTAAAGCCGCACCCCGGCCTCGCCCACCCAAGTTATCAGCGTGCCCACCCGTGCCGCCAAAGACACCGCCGCATGCGAGATGCGCGCACCGGGTTCCAGCATGATTCCCGCCAAGCCACCCACCGGAATCTGCGTGCGAGTGCCATCGGCGTTCACCGCCACAAAGGCACCGTCCTGCACATCCAGCTGCGCGCGTTCAACAAACACCAAGGATGCGCGGTCTTTCAGCGGGATCGGCTTGGGTGGCGGTAAACCGGGGGTGGCACCGGCGGGTTCGCTCATCCCGCCCGCCGGATCAGCATAAGGCCACAGCCAAAACTACGCGCTCGGCCGAACCCGCGGGCAAGCTTGGTCAGAAATGCGGCGGGGTCCGTCACCTCCAGCACCCCCGCCAGATCAAGGATGCCAAATTGCGGCTGGCCTTGGCGCTTGCCCTTATAGTCGGGCAAGGCGGCTACGGAATAATCCCCCACCTCGACCCGCAGCGTATGAAACCCTGCCGTTTCGCCCTGCCGCGCCAGCCAGGCCGCACCTTCATGTTGCGCAATCCCCATCCGCTGCTCAGCGCGGTCGGTCTTTGGGACATCGTGCAAAACATCCATCACCACATCGACCCGGCCCTTGCCCTTGCGGTCGCGGGTGGCATTAGCGCGCAGGGTGAATTCCAGCCTGTCACCGGGGTGCAGATCAGGGGCAAAGGCCTTCACATCCGTCTCGAACAGATCACTGGCAACCGGCGGGCGGGCGGACAAGGCAAAAAAGCAGCCCTTACCATCCTCACGCCACAGGAAATCACGCTTTTGATCAGGCGTTTTGGCAAAAGCCGCCCAGATCAGGCGGTGATGGGCATCCAGTCTTGGCCCTTGTGCTTCGGGGTTCAACAGTGCATCCAAAGCCCGCACCGAAGGCGATTGCGATAGCTGCAGCCGCGACAGATACAGCGTCATGGCTGCCCCCCAGGTGCAATATGCACAGCCTGAAACGCGACCTCGCGCGGGGCGAAATGCCACTTGGCACGATCAAGCGGCTGGTCGTGGCGCTGTTCGCGATGGGTTTCTGCGGGTGCATCGGTGGCGTCACAGATCAGCAGTTTGGCCACAGCCCCCTCCCGCCAGGGCGGAAGCTGCACACCCGCCAAAGCCGCCTCGACGCTTTCGGCCTGCACGATCCGCGCCCCGACCGGAGCCGCCAGCGGGCAAGACTTCCGCCCCAGATACAGCGTGAAACCCGGCCGCAGCAATCCGGCGCACAAAGGCAGCAAATCACCGCCCCACACCGCCACGCCATACAGCGCACCTTGGCGATAATCGCGCAAAGTAATCGTGGTGTTGGTACGAAGCCGATCGACCCGCAGTGCCTCGGGCCGCGATTGCGGGCGCTTGGCCGCTGCTGTGGGGATGGTTTCAACTGTGTGATAATCGCGCAGGGGTTGGCCCTGATCGAACACCGCCACCGCCATGCGCAACCCGTCCAGCGCGCTGAAATCGCCGTTCCGTTCAATGCCCATGGCCGCGCCCAACAGCCCCAGGATGGCAGACCGCCCCGGCCAGCCAAGGCTGCCGCGCCGTTCGTGCCCGGCCAGATCGCCCATAGCGCCAAGATTGGCGGTCAGGGTGAAAATTAGGAACTCAGGCATCCGCCACCGCGCCCCTGGCAAAGGCCGCAATCTCGGCCAGACTGCCCTGCCCCTTCGCCACATCCATCACCACCACCGCCTCGGCGGCAGGCCCATAGGCGCGGTCAAGTTTCGCGGCCATTTCTTCCAGGGCGCGCACCGATTCCGCCTCCCAGGGCTGACCGCGCACCGGAGCAAAGAACGCCCCGGTCAGATCGCGCGGCTGGGTGCTGCCCTTTTCCACCCGCACATAACCGGCGCGGGGGTGGTGGGCGTGGCTGTTTTGCTTGCCGCGCGGGGTGGCGGTGGCCAGCGCCTGCGCCAAAGCCTCCAGCCCTTTGGCGGCTAGCTTCCGCGCCTCATCTCGATTCCCTTCGATATCCCCACCCAGATTGCGCACCAGCAGATCGCAATCAACGCAAACATAAAGGTAATAGACGCCCGACCCGAAAGCATTTTCCCCCAGATGCCCCGCGCCGGTATCTTCGGCCTTGTTCAGATCATCCACAGCGGTGAAATAATCCTCTTCCGCCAGAGCCTGATGGGTGGTGATGGCATGGCCGACCTGCACCGCCGCCTCGCGGTTGAAATCGGGATCATCGGCCAGCATCCGCCCGAACATTGCAATATCCACCGCCCCATCGGCGCGGCGCAACACGGTGCCTTTCATCAGATCCTTCGGCACAGATTCTCCCGCCAGCAACTTCGCCGCCAATTCATCGGCATAGCGCCATTCATCGGGTGAGACGAAGGCCAGCGTCGTCGCCAGCGGCTTTTCCGCCTCACCCTTGGTCGCAGCCTCCAGCTTGGAGAACAGCCCCGCCACCGTCACCGCCACCTTGCGCGCGGCCTCGGCCCCTGCCCCGCCCGCGATCAGCTTTTCCTCGATCCGCGTCCCGATCCGCTTGGTGCGCACCCCCAGATTGCCCGCAAGCCCCGCCTGAAACGCCGGGCTTTCCCGCAGTGCCCGCTTGATCGACTGCGACGACAGCCGCAACCGGGGCGCGCCGCCCAAGGTCGCCTGTTTCGGCCGCCCCTGATCATCGCGGTTCGGGTTCGACGGCGGATAGGTGGTCAAGAGATGGAATTGCAGAAAGGTGGTCATTGCGAAATCTCCTCATCAATCGCATCCGCGTTTTCCTTAAGCGTGTCGGGTGCCGCGGCCCCGAAATATTGAAAGCACCAGCGGCTGCGGGTCTTTTCCGACCAGTGCAACAGATCCTCGCCCAGGGCCGCCACGTTGCAGTGCCGGTCCGCCAGCACTATCGCCCGGCGCAGCGCATCAGTCAGATCACCATCGGCCACCCGCATCAGGCGCTGAAACCGCAGGGTTGACATCGCGGGCGCAGCCCCGCCCAAAGCAGCGGCCAGCGGTTGGCCGTAAGGCTCGCGCACCTCGGCCAGCACCTGTACCAACCGGATCAGTACCGCTGCATCCTTGAGGTCAAGCGCCCGCGCCAGATCATGCACCGCCGCCTCGCCCAGCACCCCAACCGGCCCGGCCCGCCGCAACCGCGCCGCCAGACCCCGCGCATGGGCCTGCTTCCGGTCGCCAATATTCCGCGACCACCAGCCCAGAATGATCTGACCGGGCCTTCTGGCTTCCCCATCGCTCATGCCACCACCTTTTTCTTCGTCGCGGGCACCGTCATACCCAGCTTGCCGAACATCTCGCGCCCATATTTGCCGAAGCCTGCAAAAGCCCCGCGTAACAGCCGCTGCGCCGTCACAATCCGCGCAATCACATCGGTTTCCTGCTGATCCAGCCCCGGCAAAGCCCGCGCCTCGAACCGCGCCAGCGCCACCCGGCGCAATTCGGCCAGCCAGTCAGCCGCCACCTCGGTCTCCGCCCTGCCCGCCTGCAAGTCTGCCAGCCGCGCCTGAAACCCCGCCTCGGTGTCGGCATAAAACGCCTCACGCTCGGCCTCGCGGGCCTCGGAATTGCCCAGCAACGGCTCCAGTGCCATCCGCAGCGCCAGCCCGGCCTGTTCCGCCGCCTCGATCAGCCCGGCCAGCATGGCCTCCGCCTCAGGCGAAATACTGATAAATGGCTGAACTGACTGAATAAAATCGCGCGGCTTCATGTTGTCCATCGCCCAGCCTGCGACAATAACCGACCCAGAACCACCCCGGCCATGCCGCAACCGCAACACCCGCGCGCGCTGGCGCAGATCGGTGTCAGGCGCCTCGGCCAGAATCCCCAGCCAGTGCCTATAGCCAAACCGCCCGGCGCGCGGATGCACCGGCAGCAACTCGGTCCCGGCCTTCTGCCGGTAATAGGGCGTCAACGGATGTTCCCACCCGGCGTAATTGGTGCCATAGGGCCGCTGGATGACCCCCGTCACCGCATCGCCCGCAACCACCAGCCGCAGCCGTCGCGGCATGCCGAAAAACGCCTCGGCCCCCAGCCCATGCCCCGGCGGAGGAAATACCTCCGCCCCGGTATCTGACACTTTCGTTGGCCGCATCCACGGCAGCGCCGCCATGCCTTGCGCCCCATTCGATTCAGGCGGGCCATCCGGCACATTCGCCCAGATCAGCGGCCACAAACCCTGCCCCGGATCAACCAGCGTCACCAGCGGCCCGCCGCCGCGCATCGAGGTCCGGTTCCCCGCCCCACCCGAGGGCGCATGGGCCTGAAAGGTATAAAGCGCCATCGCCGCCAACGGCAGATCGAGTGTTGCATAACGCCTGCGCCGAACCATCAAGTCAGCGTTGTCTTTAGCTGTTTTCCCGCCAGCGCTGTCAATAAACAGCATGTCCGGCGGGTTCGGCGCATCTTGCAACGCGACGAAATCCTGCAAGAACAGCGGCCCCTCGCCCACCAGATTGAACGCCGGGGCCAGTGCCGACAGCTTGCCCCGCAGCCGATCGGGATCAGGGGCCTGGCGGTCTTGCCAATCCTCCACATCTGCGGGCGGGTCGGCGAGGAACACCAGCCCGATCAGCAGCTCCAGACAGGCAATGTTCAGATCGGCGCGCGGCCAATCGGGGCGCAACAGGCCGGGACCGGCCATCTGCCAGGGCGCGATGATGCGCCGCTGGCCTGCGGTATCAAGAACGGGAATCCATGGATCGGAAATCAGGTTCAGGGGCAATTGATCACCACCTTAAGGAACTTGAAGGTGAAGTATGGTGCCGAAATTCCCGCGTGTAAACCTATATCTTGTGTAGGTTCCGGCGTTATATACCAAACACCAAACCCCGATCCGTCTGATAACGCAAGCCCTCACAGATCGCGCCATCCTCACCCACCACACACAGCACCGCCCGTTTCCAGTCCGGCCAACTGGCCCGCACCGCCTGGACCTCGGGCGCGGCCTGGTCGGGCAAAGCCAGCGCGTCCAGCCGGTGCGCGCTGGCGGTCACTTCCGACAGCGCCCAGCCCTCTGCCCCGTCGATCCACGGCACCAGCCGCCCACCAACCTGCCGCGCCAGCACCAGAACCCGCTGTGGCTGACCCAGACGGGTCGGATACTCGGCGTCATCCGCCGCCGCCCCGCCCATCCGATAGCCATCGTCCAGATTGACCGTATTGCGCCAGCCCAGATTGGCCTGCGCGGCAGCCTTGCCAATCCGCTCAATTTCGGAACGCTGCAACGGATCGGGCAAGGGCACCGCCTCGGTTTCCACTGCCTCGATCAACGCCCGCAACCCGGGAGGTGCCACAATTTCCCCCACCGAAAACAACCGTTCAGCCGTGCGCCACGCCACATCCTGTGGGTAAACATAGGCCCCCCGATCCAGCGCACCTTGCAGCCAGCGCGCGTTTTCTACCTGCGCCGGGTCTGGGGATACCACATATAAAACAGGGGCTTGCACCGGGCGGCTACCCTGCGGTCTTGACTGCATATGCCGCCAAAGCCGCCCTGCCCGCTGAATCAGGCTGGCCATCGGCGCCAGATCGGAAACCATCACATCAAAATCCAAATCCATAGAAGTTTCAATTACTTGCGTGGCAACAACCACCCTGCCCGCCCGGCCCTGCCCGTCTTTGCCAAACCGCGCAATCACTGCCGCCTCAATCCGCTTGCGGTCCCCCAAGGCAAAACGCGCGTGCAAAAGATCGGCCGGCACCCCCGCCGCCGCCAATGCCTCGACCGCAGCGATCGCATCATCGACCGCGTTGCGCACCCAAACGCAGGCCGCCCCTTGCCCCGCCATTTGCGCCAACAGCGTCACCGCCTGCGCCGCTCCGCCCAAACGTTCCACCTGCACCGGACCACGCGTGCCGACGGCTTGCGGAAACCCAACGCGAACCTCCCCCGCCGCCACGGTCAGCGCCGGATAAGCCGCATCATTGCTGGCCCCGCCGTAGATCGCCAGCAGTTCGGCCCGTTGCTGCAATGGCAGTGTTGCCGTCAGCAAAATCGCCGATCCGCCGGCCCGCCGATGCGCTTCCAGAAGCTGCTTCAAGGCAACCGCCAAATACGGATCGCCCAGTTCATGCACCTCATCAACCACAAGAATTTTTGACGACAACCCGAAATGCCGCAGCGTGGAAAACTTCGTCGGCAGCACCGAAAGCAGCGCCTGATCAATCGTGCCCACTCCAACATCGGCCAACAGCGCCCGCCTGCGACTGTCGGCCAGCCAGGCGGAACACACAATCTCACCATCGCCCGTCATATCGCGCTGAAACAGATCATTGAACGGCACCGAAAGCCCTGCCCGCCCATGCGCCAGCGTGACCGAGGGCTTGCCCGCAAACATCCGGCCCACCACATCACAGGCCCGCGCAAACATCGCATCCGCCGTGGCCATCGTCGGCAATGCAAAGAACAGCCCGCGCCCCTTGCCCGCCAGCATCATCCGCTGCGCCAGCAGAAGTGCTGCCTCGGTCTTCCCCGCGCCGGTTTCATCCTCGATCACCGCCAGCATCGGGCCATCGGTCAGGGTAATGTCCGCGCAAGCCGCTTGCATCGGGCGCAAGGCGAAATCGAACAGTTTGGCATCGCTGGGCGCAGGCGAGGCCAAACCGGCCGCCTCTACCGCCCGCACCGCCTTTTGCCGCGCCAGGGCCAGATACTCGGGCAACTCCATCACTGCCGCTGTCGCTTCAAACCAGTCGGCGTTTGATCCGATCCAGTCCGCTGCAGCCACCAACCCCGGCAACCACCAGCTCAGATTGCGCGCTTGGCGCTTGTCCAGATCGGCCATAGCCGCCAAAGGCCAAAACCTCTGCATCGCAGCCGTCAGATTTGCGGCATCTTCCACCGCCTGCGCCCCCGCTGCCGTCAGCATACGGTCGGCGTCCCTGCCCAAATCCTTGCCCGGCGGACGGCCATGGTGCCCCGCCGCTGCCGCATAAAGCAAGGTACTGCGGGTGGGTCGAGGTATCGGTAAAGGGTTAAACCGGTGAAGGTAAACCTCGCTCACCTCCCAATGCCGGCCATTTAGCTGCGCGGCCCCATCCCGCAACATCGCCAGAAACGCCGCGTTCACCTTGCCGATATCATGCAGCGCCACCAGCAGGATCAACGCCTGCCGCAAGCCTTCCTCAAATCCAAATGGCGCGATCAACCGCTCTGCCACCGCCGCCACATCTAGCATGTGATAGGCAGCCGGATGCTCCACCCCGCCCGGTTCAGCGGCACTTTTCCCTGGCCAATCAACAATAAATGAACAAACCATAGTATCTCCAATGCCCACGCCAAGCTAACGGAGATCCTCGGGAGTGGGGTCGGTCGCATCACAGTCTCCGGATGCGGGGTCATTTCCATACAGACATCAATCACTGCGACAGCGCTAGGGAAATCCGCGCGGCGATAGATGGCGTGGGCGCTGTGCTTATTATGGTGGGAGGACAGAAAGTAACGGCGATGACCCGTTGCCTGCGCCTCTGGCAGAAACACTTACTACATACGCCCGCCGATTCCCGATCTTGCAGCCACAGAAGAACGTGTGAACGGCGGCAAAGTAGCCGCCCGCGGCGCGGAAGTATCCCTGCAGTCGACGGTGTCGCCTGCCATGAGCGGCACCATGGTCTGCAGCCAGAGCGCCGTGGCGAGCGTGACGTGGCCGCCGCTGATCTCGCCCATCAAGCCGCGGATTTCCGTCGTGCCGTTCAGCGCGAGCCGCCCGCGCATCCGTACCGTGGTGCTGGCGCCCGCCTTGTAGAGCAGCGTTGCGCCGAAGATGTAGGTGCCGGGGGCGGGTGCGGTAAAGAGGTTGGTCCCGGCGTCGAACGCCCCCTGATCGTTGGTGTCGGCCACGTTGAGGCCGATCTTCGTCCATGCCCCGACGCCGATTTGTTTCCGAAGGACGTCTTGGCGCTGAAGCGCGATGGAATGGGGCGCTGAAAGATGCCTTGCTCCGATAGGTCAGCGGGTATCGTGGTCGCGTCTCATCATCCTCGGGTCGATTTCCGGCTCGTCCCACTTCCCTGCGACCGTCATCCACCGTTCGATCCCTGCTTGCAGCCCCGGCTCGTCGGCGCACAGGTTGGACCTGCACCGGTTTCGTTCCGGTCTTTTGAGAGCAATACTCGCCATCAAGGAGACCGGATATGGCAGCGATACACAGCGACGAGTTCAAGCGGGATGCGGTTCGCATCGCGCTCACCAGTGGCCTGACACGGC
>PFEX01000109.1:9694-10195 GCA_002783145.1 Rhodobacteraceae bacterium CG17_big_fil_post_rev_8_21_14_2_50_65_11
CCCTCCGGCAGCGCCGCCACCTCTTCCGCCGCACGCACCTGCTCGGCCCGACTGTAGTTCACCACCGGCGGGCAGGACGACTGCCCGTCAGAACCGCCCGTCGCGCATGCGCTGAGCCAGAGCATCGCGATCCCGAGGACGGCGGCTGGCAGCCTCCAGCATTTGGCGTTGGATTGCATGTGTTCTCTCCGTTGATTTCAGGCGCTCGGCCAGCCGCCCGGCGCGTTCCCCGGCGCGGCGGAGGTTCAGCAGGAACAAGATGATGGTGATGGCCGCCAGAGCCATGCCCAGCGCCTTGCGCGCGAGGCCACTGGCGAGGATCGCGGTGATCCAGCCCATCAGCGCCGCCCCCGTTTCCAGTCATCGACCCGGGCATGAATTGCGACGGCGATGCCGATCAGCGCCACGGCAATGAAGACCCAGCGCAGGGTGTCGAGATAGGGCACCAGTGGCAGGATGGCGGATTGGGTCTCGGCCAGGACGTCTTGCGCCACCTCGACA
>PFEX01000005.1:0-767 GCA_002783145.1 Rhodobacteraceae bacterium CG17_big_fil_post_rev_8_21_14_2_50_65_11
GAAAGAGGGCACCGTCAGCTTCGACGACGAGGCTGGGCGCGAATGGACGCTGCCGGTGACGGGGGGGAACGTGAAGCTGCAATGGAAGCCCGATTTCGGCGCAAGGTGGGCTGCGCTCGGCGTCGATTTCGAGATGTATGGCAAGGATCATTCCACCAACACGCCGATCTACGATTCGATCTGCCGCGTCCTTGGGGCCCGCCCGCCGGAACATTTCACCTACGAGCTGTTCCTCGACGACCAGGGGCAGAAGATTTCCAAGTCCTCGGGCAACGGGATCTCGATCGACGAATGGCTGAGCTACGCCTCGACCGAGAGCTTGAGCTACTTCATGTATCTCAAGCCCAAGACCGCCAAGCGGATGCATTTCGACGTGATCCCGAAGGCGGTGGACGAGTATCACCAACAGTTGCGCGCCTACGCCACGCAGGACGCGGCGGCGCGGCTGGCCAACCCGGTCTACCACATCCACGAAGGCGACGTGCCCGAAAGCACGATGGTCGTCTCCTTTGCCATGCTGCTCAACCTTGCCAGCGTATCGGGAGCCGAGGCGAAGGAAAAATTGTGGGGTTTCATAGGACGTTACGCGCCCGATGCCGGCCCGGAAACGAACCCGGATCTTGACCAGGCAGCGGGCTTCGCGATCCGCTACTACAACGATTTCGTCAAGCCCACCCGTGCCTTCCGGCTGCCCGACGGGCGCGAACAGGCGGCGATGGAGGAGTTGCTGATCTGCCTTGCCGACGGCGACAAGGCGCTTGACGTGA
>PFEX01000005.1:795-10444 GCA_002783145.1 Rhodobacteraceae bacterium CG17_big_fil_post_rev_8_21_14_2_50_65_11
TTTTGCCATCGGCCGCACGCACGGGTTCGAGCCGTTGCGCGACTGGTTCAAGGCGCTCTACGAGGTTTGCCTCGGTGCGTCGCAGGGGCCGCGTTTCGGCGGCTTCATCGCGCTTTACGGCATCGACGAGACCAAGGCCCTGATCCGCGATGCGCTCGACGGCAAACTGGCCGGCTGAGGGCCGAAAAACAGGGGGGGTGCCCCCCCATACATACGCGATGCGCGCACAAAGGGGCGTTGGGGTAGCGGATGTTGTGCGCCAAGGCGCAAGCCGCGCCGCGAAGATTTGACCGCCTCCGCCCCGGTGCTATCTTACCCCAACAGGGACGGGACATCGGCAGGAGGCTGACAATGCGCGTATTCCTTTTCATCCTGTGTCTGGCACTGGCCCCGCTCGGCGCGGCGGCGCAGGAGCGGCTCGACCCGAACCCGGAGATCCGGGGCGTCATCCAGAACCAGCTCGACGCGTTTTCCACCGGCAACGTCCTTACCGCGTGGACCTTCGCCAGCCCGACCATTCAGGACATGTTCGGTGACGCGATGACGTTCGGCACCATGGTCGAACGCGGCTACCCGATGGTCTGGCAGCCCGGCGAGACCACCTTCCTTGGCCTGCGGCAAGAGGGCGGGCGGCTGCTGCAACGGGTGCAGATCGTTGACCCGTCAGGGCGGCTGCATCTGCTTGACTACGACATGGTCTCTTCCGACGGCGCGTGGCGGATCGCCGGCGTGACGGTGCTGCGCGGGCAGGGGGTGGGGGCTTAACCGCTTCTTAACCCCGATGCGCTAGAACCGGGGACTGACCGGGCCGATAGTCTGCCCGGCCCATTCCACAACATTTGTGAACAATCGAGGCACCCCTCGGGCCAACGCGCGCCCGCAGGGGTCAAACGCATGGGCTGTTGTCGCGCGTCCCTGCGTCAGCGAAAGGGGTTTGACATGAACCAAGTGATCACCGACGGGCTGAACCTGATGCCGCCGGCCTTCTCGGAGGGGTTGGGGGACTGGTCGCGTGCGGACGGCACGCCGGGCACCGACACATGGGCCACGGCGCCCAATGCGGCCATCGTCACCGCCGACCAGGATTTCGGCACTTGCCTTGAACTCCTGAAAACCGAGAGCACGACGCGCCTGCGCTACATGGGGGAGACGCCGGTTCTGCCGGGTCTTTACCTGCGGGTCTCGGCGCGGGTGAAGGCCCTGTCGGGCACACTGCCGGGCGTGCGGGTCGCGGGATGGGCCGGACGGGCCAACAACAGCCATGTGGCTGGCGTCGTCGAGACAGGGCCCACGACCAGCCTGACCACCTATGGCGAGGTTGTCACCGTTTCGGCGATCATCGGGGTGGGCGCGCGCGGTGGTGTCGATATGGCGTGGGGGGACGAGGCCGCCTATGGCCATTTCGGGCTGGACCTGACGGGGGGCAACAACGGCACGATCCGCATTGAGTCGATCAGGGTCGAGGATATCACCCATGTCTTTTACCGAAAGTTGATGGACTGGGTCGATGTGAAGGATTTCGGCGCCGTGGGCGATGGCGTGGCCGACGATATAGAAGCCTTCACCGCCGCCGATGCCGCCGCGGCAGGGCGCGAATTGCTGGTCAGCGAAGGCACCTACCGGATCGGGGCAAACCTGACCATCCAGTCGCCGGTGCGCTTTCAGGGGCAATTGGTGATGGCCGATCACGTGCGGTTGGTGCTGGCCGAAAATTTCGACCTGCCAAGCTATTCCGACGCGTTCGGCGGCGATGACGTGCAAGGGTTTCGCAAGGCGTTCCAGGCGATGCTGAACCACGGTGACCACGAAAGTTTCGACATGAAGGGGCGGCGCATCCTGCTGGATGGACCCATCGACATGGCGGCGGCGGTCGGCAACGTGGTCAGCTATGCCAACCGCCGGGTCATTCGCAACGGGCAGTTTTCCTGCGTCAGCGGGCCGGGCTGGGCTGATACCGTCCTGACCCGCGGCGCAACATGGTCGGCGTCCAGCCCGCGCCGGCTCGAAAACGTGACCAATGCGGGCAGCATTGCGGTGGGGTCACTGGTGACGGCGGCGCAGGGCGTCGGACGCGAGGTCTATGTGCGCGCGGTCAATGCGGCGCAGAACAGGGTGTTCCTGTCGGCGCCGCTATCGGTGCCGCCGTCGAACCAGAGCTACACCTTCACCCGGTTCAAGTATGCGCTCGATTTCATCGGTTTCGAGAACCTTCAGCGCTTCGTCATCGAGGATGTGGAATTTCTCTGTGCCGGGGCGGGCAGCGCGGTGATGCTGCCGCTTGGCGGGCTGGCCTTCCATTTCAAGGATTGCTTCTTCACAGGCCCCAAGGATCGCGGCATCAGCTCGGCCGATACCGGCTGCGCGGGGATGCAGATCGACCGCTGCCAGTTCCTGTCGAACGAGCAGGCGCTACGGGTGCAGGACCGCACCACGATCGGCTTCAACGCCAATTCCAACGACTTGAAAGTGCGCGACAACCGGGCGGTGCGGTTCCGGCATTTCGGTGTCTTCGGGGGCAGCGGCAACCTGATCACCGGCAACCATTGGTTCCAGGGCGACGCGGAACCCAATGGCCAGATCAGCGCCGGGATCGTGCTGAGCAATACCAACGTCAAGTCCACGATCTTCGGAAATTACATCGACAACAGCTATATCGAGTGGGGTAACGAACACGATGCCGCGCCGGAACTGGCCGGGGAGTTCTCCTTCGGGGGGCTGACGATCAACGGCAATATCTTCACCGCCAACGGTATTGCCAACTGGTCGAACTTCATCGTGATCCGGCCTTACGGGCCGGGCCATTACATCAACGGGCTGTCGATTGCCGACAATGTCTTCAAGCATATCAACGGCGCTCCGCTGGAGGCGGTCGACGGGGTGGACGATTCCATCGCGCCGCTGGATGGCAGCCGCACCGCCAATTTCCTGATGACCGGCAATGTCTATCACGGGATCATCAAGAACACCCAGAACCCGGTGACGGTGAAGGTGACGGAGAACAGCGATCTCAACGTTTGGGAGGCGGACCTGCGCGACTGGTTGCCGTTCGAAACAGAGGCGCGCGTTGCGGTGTCGGTGCTGCCAGAGGGCGCGGTGCGCTCGCCCGCGAACGTCGCGGTGTTCACCGCGCCCTACGCCACGACGCGCCACGGGGTCGGGCGCGGGTCGATCCGGCTCAACTGGTCGCAGCCGGTGCATGGCAGCGTGCAAC
This sequence comes from Rhodobacteraceae bacterium CG17_big_fil_post_rev_8_21_14_2_50_65_11, assembly GCA_002783145.1. Taxonomy (GTDB): domain Bacteria; phylum Pseudomonadota; class Alphaproteobacteria; order Rhodobacterales; family Rhodobacteraceae; genus Nioella. Next base: position 4,007 of record PFEX01000005.1, read on the forward strand.
TGACGGCGCGCTGCGACACGGTGTAGGGGATCAGCCGGCGGCCCCGCCCTGCTGCGCGCGGGCCGCCGGTGTCTGGCCATCGGGGCGGCGGTATTCCACCAATTGTGCCCAGGAATTCGGGTCCAGCAGCACCCAGCTTGCGGCGTCGACCGTGTAGCCGTAGGTGACCGGTTCCTCCGTCGGCAGAACGAATGTCACCCGCGCGCCGTCGGTTTCCAGCCGGCCGCGGTATTCGCGGGCCCAGAGCGTCGAGTCCTCGCCGCGCAGCACCCAGATGCCTGTCGTGCGTTCGCCGTCCGACCAACGTTGCAGGTAGCTGCCATCGGCCCGGAACAGCCATTCGTCGCCATGATCCCGATCGCGCCATGCCCCAAGCGGCGCGTCGCCCTCGCCGCCGATCCGGTCCAGCCGGGTGCGACCCCAGATCATGGATGCGCCACCCGGTGCGACGCTCAGCGGTCCTGCCGGCTCGGCGATGTGATAACTGCCGTCCGGTTCGATCTCGTAGGTGGTCGCCTCACCGGGGATGATCCAGATACCGGGGAGGTCGGGGTCGATCGTCGGATCGGTCATGTGCCAGCCCTTTGCCGGTTCGTGTCCCTCTGGTTGTTGCACAGTTAACGTTGGTCTGGCAACAAAACCTGTCTTTTTAGATAAGTCCCAGATCGTCGGGCGTCAGGTGGAACGCCTTGCCGAAGCCCCCATTGAGGTGCGCGCCCGAAACCGTCAGGCGGTAGACCCGGAAATCGCTGAAATCGAAATAGAGCGCCGCCTTGGGGTGCTGCGACAGGTAGAGCGGTTTCAACGCCTTCTTCGAGGTGGCCTCGGCGGTGCAGTGCAAGGTCAGGCGCGGGTGGATCAGTGGGTCACCGCGCAGGCCGGGTTCGCCGACCAGAAGCGAACAGGCCGGATTGCGCGCGATGGCCTGCGTATGCAGGGACAGGTCGGACATCAGCGAAACGGGATGGCCCGCCGCGTCGGTGGCGACGGACACGCGCGAAACCATCGGGGCGCCGGTGTCCGGGCAGATCACGCCAAGCGCGCCGAACCGCGCATTGCGCAGGAGGTGCAGCGCGAGGCCGCGCGCCTCTTCATCGGTTTCCCGGAACAGTCGTTGCTGTGTTGACATTGCACCCCCCGGCAAAGGGGATAGCACCGCCACGCGGACCGGCAAACATGGCTAAAAGTCAGAACCGGTGCCAGATCCCAAGCTCCAGCCCGTATTCCTCCTGCACGGCGAATGTCGCGCGCAGCCCAAGCTCGACGTTTGTGCGGTCGCCGACGCGAAAGACAAGCGACGGGTTTACCCCGTAGGCGATGTCATTGCCCGGCCAGTCCTCTGCGAGCAGTTGCAGCATCAGGGCATGGCCGCCTGCGATGGACAGCCCGAGTGTCGCCTCGGCCTTCCAGCGCAGGGTGTCGAGGGTCGTGTCCTGCACCGCAACGGCATCGAGCGCGATCCAGCCCTCCAGTCTGTCATGCCCCGTCCAGCCGATCCAGGTTGGCGCATCGCGCGCAAAGCCATGACCGATCGACAGCCCGGTGCGCAAAAGATCGCGCTCACCAAGCTGGTCAACCTCGCGCCGCCCCGCCCCGAGATCGAGCGCCACCTGCCAGCGGGCCTCGGGCGGCGTCAGCGTGTAGCGCAGGAAGGCCATCGCCTCGCGGGTGAATTCGCCTTGCCCGTAATCCGCGCCGAGGGTCAGGCGGTGGCCAAGCCCGACCTCAAGGTAGACGGAATCGTAGCGGTCGAGGTCTGTCAAGCCACCGGCAAGCGCCTCGGGGCTGCCTTGCAGGTTGGAGGAGAAGGACAGGAACACCTCGCCCGGTGCGCGTGCCCACGCCCCGGCCTCTGCGCCGGTGCTGATCAGGCAACCGAAAAGACACGGCAGCAAATGGGAAAGAAAGCATCGCATGGCATGGAAAGCGTCGCGCAGAGTGGTTAACAGATGGTGAACGCCCGCTGAGGGCAACAGGCGGGGCGCTGCGCGTGGCAGATGACAGGATGAAAGTGGTGCTTGTCGCGCCCGAGATTCCCGGCAACACCGGCACGATCGGGCGCAGCTGCGTGGCGCTGGATCTGGACCTGATCCTGATCAAGCCCTACGGTTTCTCGATCGACGACAAGGCGGTGCGCCGGGCCGGGCTGGACTACTGGCAGCATGTGCGGCTAAGCGAATACGACAGCTGGGCCACCTTCATGGCCGCCCGGCAACCGAGGCGCGAAAAGCTGTTCTTTTTTGAGGAGCACGGCGCGCGCAGTGTCTATGACCCGGATTACCCGACCGATTCCTACCTTGTTTTCGGGAGGGAAACCAAGGGATTGCCGCCGGATATCCTTGCCGGCCACGAAGATCGCACCTTTCACTTGCCGATGCGAAGCCCGCATATCCGCTCGCTCAACCTGGCCAATGCGGCAACGGCGGTGGTCTACCAGGCGCTGCGGGCGCAGTTTACCGGCGGCTGTCGACGATGACAAACCCTGCCGTGAAAAGAGCGTCTTTCCTCCTTATCCCGGCCCCAACGCGGGGCTATACACAAAGATGACCCTGGGGGGTCGTTCTGCCCCGGACGGGCCGCATCGACGAAGGTGCGGCCCGTTTGCCGTCTGGCGGCACTGCGCGCAGCTTGTTAGGCTGACCTTTCAACGAAGGAGCAAGCCATGCCGACAATCACCAAGGGCGCCAGCTATCAGACCGTCATTACCACGTTCGAGACCACGCCGGGCACCTGTCAGGATCTGCTGGATGCCCTGACCGACGCATACGCGGCGTTCATTTCGCGCCAGCCCGGCTTCATCGCGGCTGGGTTGCACGTGAACGACGCGCAGACGCGGGTGGCGAGTTACTCGCAATGGGAAAAGCGCGAGGATTTTCAGGCCATGTTGCGCAGCGATGAAATGCGCCGTCGCAACCGCGCCATAAACGAGCTGTGCAAGACCTTTGAGCCGGTGATGTATGACGTCACGGAGAGCTTCAATTGAAGCAGGACGAAGACGCATTGAGCGAAGAGTTGCGTCTGCTGCGCAAGGACGTGCACCAGATCACCGAGCACCGGCTGTTTACCTCGCAAAGCACGATTGGCAAAATCCTTGCCACCAGTTTCGGGCGCGGACTGGCGTTCGGGCTGGGGTCGGTGATCGGGGCGTCGTTCCTCGTGTCGGTGGTGGTCTTTGCGCTCAGCCAGATTGATTTCGTCCCGGTGCTGGGCGAGTGGGCGGCGCGAATCGCCGAACAGATCCAGACCGGGCAGGAATAGGGGCAGGAACAGGGGCGGAAATCGTGCCGATTTCCGCAGTGCTTCGTTGCCGGTCGTGCACCTTTCAGCCGGCCCGTTTCCGGGCATGGTCCAGATTGCCGCGTGCCGTCAGAATTGCCTTCGACGGGCTTGGCATTCTCGTGTGTCACAACGGGCTTGGGGGTATCCCTCGCGCCTTGGTGCGGGCGGGGAAAGCTGGAGGCTGAAACCTGGAATTTCCGGCGTCAAGAACCGAAGACTGCCCTCTTCCAACAGGTTACGCCACCCGCACCATCCGTGCCGAATACATCGGGTCAGCTGCCCCGGTAGGTGCTGTAGCCAAACGGCGACAGCAACAAGGGCACATGGTAGTGCGCCTCTCGCGACATGCCGAAGCGGATCGGGATCACGTCGAGGAAGCGGGGCGCCTCTGGCGGGATGCCGACGCTGTCAAGATATGCCCCGGCGTGGAAGATCAGCTCATAGGTGCCGGTCTCGAACCGATCCGCCGGAAGGATCTGCCCATCCGTTCGACCATCGGCATTCGTCACCGTCGCGGCGACATGCGTCCGCCTGTCCCCGTCGATCCGGTAAAGCTCGATCCGCAGCCCTTCTGCCGGGCAGCCGCGCGCCGTGTCGAGAACGTGGGTCGTCAGATAGCCGGTCGTCATGCGCGGTCACTCCTGTTGCTGTGTGCCGTCTTAGGCCGGATGCGCCCCTGGACGCAAACCGGACAAGCCGAAGGCAGCTTTCAGGATTTTTTGTAAATTGAGCGATACTTTTCGGTTTAACGATAGATGAAACGAGAAAGAGGTGACAGGTGAAACGCTACCCGCGCAACATGACAGGTTACGCCGCAACGCCGCCGGATGCAGCCTGGCCGAACAACGCGAAGATCGCGGTGCAGATCGTGCTGAATTACGAGGAGGGCGGCGAAAACTGTATCCTGCACGGCGATGCCGCCTCGGAAGGGTTCCTGTCGGAAATCACCAATGCGCAGCCATGGCCGGGGCAGCGTCACTGGAACATGGAATCGATCTATGAATATGGCGCGCGGGCCGGGTTCTGGCGGGTGCATCGCCTGCTGAAAGACACGCCCGTCACGGTCTACGGCGTTGCAACGGCACTGGCGCGCGCGCCCGAACAGGTCGCCGCGATGCAGGCGGCGGGGTGGGAGATCGCCAGCCACGGGCTGAAATGGATCGAGCACAAGGATATGGACCGCGAGGCGGAGCGCAGCCAGATCCGCGAGGCGATCCGCCTGCACACCGAGGTGACGGGCACCCCCCCGCGCGGCTGGTATACCGGGCGCTGTTCGATGAACACGGTCGATCTTGCGGCCGAGGAGGGCAACCTTGCCTACATTGCCGACAGCTACGCCGACGATTTGCCCTACTGGGTGCGGGCCGGCGGCAAGGATCAACTGATCGTGCCCTATACGATGGATTGCAACGACATGCGCTTTGCAATCCAGGCGGGCTTTACCGATGGGCGGCAGTTCGAGGGCTACCTGAAAGACAGTTTCGACACGCTTTACGCCGAAGGGCAGGCCGGATCGCCGAAGATGCTGTCGATCGGTCTGCACTGTCGCCTGACCGGGCGGCCGGGGCGCGCCGCCGCGCTGAAGCGGGTTCTGGAATATTTCCGCAGCCACGCGGACGTCTGGTTCACAACCCGCGCGGCGATTGCCGATCACTGGGCGGCGAGGCATCCGCCCGAAGCGGGCCCGCGCCCGTCCGAAATGGACCGGGCGGCATTCGTCGCTCAATTCGGCGGCGTTTTTGAGCACAGCCCATGGATCGCGGAAGCTGCCTTCGATCTGGAGCTTGGGCCAACGCATGACACCGCGACCGGGGTGCACAGCGCCCTTGCCCGCGTCTTTCGCAGCGCCAGCGAGGAGGCGCGGCTTGGCGTCCTGACCGCGCACCCGGACCTTGCCGGCAAACTGTCGGCGGCCAAGCGCCTGACGGCGGAGTCGACGGCGGAGCAGGCCAGTGCCGGGCTCGATGCATTGACCGACGCGGAACGCGCGCGCTTCACCACGCTGAACGATGCCTATAGCGCGAGGTTCGGCTTTCCCTTCATCATCGCGGTGCGCGATCACGACACGGCCTCGATCATGGCGGCCTTCGAGCGCCGCCTGCAAAACGACCGCGACACCGAGTTTGCGGAGGCCTGCCGGCAGGTCGAACGCATCGCCGCGCTGCGCCTTGCCGAGAAGCTGGGCAGATGACTCTGCGGCTGCATGCGCACCCGCTGACCGCCGAGGTGTTCGCGCCCTTCGGCGACGTGCTGGAGGCCGAAGGCGCGCCCGACAAGCTGATCAACCAGGGGCTTTGCGGGCGGTATCACGACCGCGCGCGGCTGGATTTCGACGGTGGGCGCGCCGGGCTCAGCCTGTTCAAGGCCGAACTGCGCCGGTTGCCCTACCGGCTGGAGATGATGGAGCGCCACCCGCTCGGATCGCAGGCTTTCATCCCGATGTCGGATGACGCATTCGTCGTGATTGTCGCACAAGATGCGGGCAATCGCCCCGACACGCCGCTCGCCTTCCTCACCCGGCCGGGACAGGCGGTCAATTTTCACAGGAATACATGGCACGGGGTTCTGACACCGATCAGCGGCAGCGGCCTCTTCGCCGTCATCGACCGGATCGGCCCCGGTGAGAACCTGCAGGAACACTGGTTCGGCACACCCTGCGAGGTCGTGGCGGACTGACCCGAAAGGGTCGTCATCCAGGAAACGGCCCGCCCAACGAGACTCAGCAAGGAGAGATCCATGACAGACAGTTCCATCGGAACGCCGCAACAGCTGCGCGACCCGAATTACACCCCGCCGCTCGTCAAGGCGGTGCCGCTCGGCATTCAGCATGTCCTGGCGATGTTCGTCTCCAACGTCACGCCCGCGATCATCGTCTGCGGCGCGGCCGGGTTTGGCTTCGGCTCCAACTCGCCCGACTTCCCGCAGATGATCTACATGATCCAGATGTCGATGTTCTTTGCCGGCGTCGCCACCCTGATCCAGACCATCGGCATCGGTCCGGTTGGCGCGCGCCTGCCGGTCGTGCAGGGCACCTCGTTTGCCTTCATCCCGATCATGATCCCGCTGGTCGCCGGGCAGGGTGTGGAGGCCATCGCGGTGCTGATGGGCGGCATCCTCGTGGGCGGGCTGTTTCACGCCACGCTTGGCCTCTTCATCGGC
>PFEX01000029.1:0-170 GCA_002783145.1 Rhodobacteraceae bacterium CG17_big_fil_post_rev_8_21_14_2_50_65_11
GGCGGTGTTCAAGGGCGGATCGGTGGCCACACCGCAAGTCTACGGGCAAAACATCCGCGCCCTGCGCGACGCGGCGGAGATGGCCACGGGTAAAATGGCCTAATCCTCCGCGTCGAGCCGCGTCTGTGCTTCGTCCACCATGGGCAAAAGCCGGTCGAACGCCGCCTGCC
>PFEX01000029.1:195-9635 GCA_002783145.1 Rhodobacteraceae bacterium CG17_big_fil_post_rev_8_21_14_2_50_65_11
CCCCGCGCCCGGACTGTCGCGCAGGGCACCGATGATGGCCGCGGCCATGCGCCGATATTGCGGCGCGGCCAGACCGAACCGCTGGTGCGAACGGGCCAGCCCCTCGGCCACGCGGGCAACCTCCGCATCGGAGCGGAGCGAGCGCACGATGGAGGACAGTGCCTGCATGACCTTGGCCCGTTGCGCGGTCATGTCGGGCGGAAACAGGCCCCGCGCTTCGGGGGCGAGCGTGAAATACCTGTCATAGACCCGGTCCGCCAGCGCCGCCTTGTAGCGCAACACGCGGGCAAAGCTGACCTCGATCAGGGCGATCTGATCGGGCGACAGGGGCGGCGGGATCTCGGCGGGGCGCGACATGGAAAAACCATGCCCGACTCGCCTTTCTCATCCCTTAACGGGCGGCTCAATTCAGCGCCAAGCCGATCACTGTCCCGTCAGCAGCGGCGCGATACCACCGCCGGATCAATGCGCGCTCTTCCGGCTCCATGTAGGTGATATTTGCCGGCGGCATGGCTTGGGTCACGCCCGCTTGCAGGTAGACCTCGCGCGCGGCGCGCGCGATATCGGCGGGCGTTTCCAGAAGGATGCCCTTCGGCGGCTGGCGGATGCCGGGCCAGGACGGCGTGCGCGCGTGGCACATGGAACAGCGGCCGGCCACCGTCCATGTCACATCTTCGAACCCGGCGGCGGCCATCAGCACCTCCTCCCGATGCGATGGCGCACGCGCCTCGGATTCCTCAAAGCTGTCATATTCCGCGCCGGCTGTGGACAACCACGCGATACCGAGAAACAGGATCGCCGTCACCGCCCATGTCCACCATGGCATGCCGCGGCGCGCGTGCATGGTGTTGAAGAAATGCCGGATCGTCACGCCCATCAGGAAGACCATCGCCGCGATGATCCAGTTGTATTGCGTCGCGAAGGCCAGCGGGTAGTGGTTCGACAGCATCAGGAACACCACCGGCAGCGTCAGATAATTGTTGTGGGTGGAGCGCAGCTTGGCGATCTTGCCGTATTTCGGGTCCGGCTTGCGCCCGGCCTTGAGGTCGGCCACCACCACCCGCTGGTTGGGAATGATGATGAACAAGACATTGGCCGTCATGATCGTCGCGGTGAAGGCGCCCAGATGCAGCATCATGGCGCGGCCCGTGAACACCTGGTTGTAGCCCCAGCCCATCACCACCAGCAGCGCGAAGAGCAGCAGCATCAGGAGCGTCGGCCGCTCGCCCAGCCCCGACTTGCAAAGCGCGTCATAGACCAGCCAGCCGATTGTCAGCGAGGCGGCGGAAATCGCGATACCCTGCCAAGTGGCCAGATCGGCCTTGGCCGGGTCGATCAGGAACAGGTCCGCTCCCATCCAGTAGACGAGGATCAGCATCGCGGCGCCGGATAGCCACGTCGAATAGCTTTCCCATTTGAACCAGGTCAGGTGCTCGGGCATCGCCTCTGGCGCGACAAGGTATTTGCGGACATGGTAGAAGCCACCGCCATGCACCTGCCATTCCTCGCCATCCGCGGGGCCGGGAATATCGCGGTTGAGGCCGAGATCGAGCGCGATGAAATAGAAGCTCGACCCGATCCAGGCAATGGCGGTGATCACGTGCACCCAGCGGACGGCGAATTCCACCCAGTCCCAAATTGTCAGAAGATCCTGCATCGCCCCGTCCCCGTCTGCGTTTTCGGTCACTCTATCCCTATCGCAGCCCGCGTTTCACCGCTAATGCAGGAAATACCCGAGCTGTTTCAAAAATCGACGAAGAATAGCATATGGCCTACCTCGACAATATCAGAACCTTCGTGAGGGTCTTCGAACTTGGCTCGATGTCGGCGGCGGCGCGCGATCAGCGAATTTCGGCCGCAGTCGCCTCGTCGCGCATTTCGCAGCTGGAGGAACACCTCAACGTGCGCCTTTTCCAGCGCACCACGCGGCAGTTGAACGCGACCGAGCAGGGGCTGATCTTCTATCGCGGCGCATGCAAGATCCTCGATGCCGTGGACGCGGCCGAGGCCGAGATCAACAAGGTCACACAGACGCCGCGCGGCACGCTGTTCGTGGCCGCGCCGCTTGGCATCGGTCGGCGGCTGGTGGCACCGGCGGTGCCCGATTTCAAGGCGCACTACCCACTGATCGACATCCGGCTGCGCCTGTCGGACCGCGGGTTGGACATGGCGAAAGAGGGGCTCGACGTGGCCTTTTTCCTCGGCGTGCCAGAGGACAGCACCCTGCGGATCCGCAAGATCGCCGATTGCCCGCGCCTTCTGTGCGCCGCGCCGGACTATATCGCGCGCAAGGGCACGCCGCGGACCGGTGCCGACCTGACCGGCGGCAAGCATGATTGCCTGAACCTGCGCTACCCCGGCGCGCCGGAATTCCAGTGGCCTTTGCAGACGCCGGAAGGCGTGCGACGCATCCCGGTGAAGGGGCCGTTCGAGTCGGATGACGGCGACGTGCTGACCGGCTGGGCGCTGTCGGGTCAGGGGATCATCCTCAAGCCGGTCTTCGAAGTCGCAGAGCATCTGGCCACCGGCGCGCTTGTCCCGGTGCTGGAAAACGAACCGCCGGTGCCGATCCAACTGGCCTGCCTTTACATGCACCGCAAGCGGCAGGATCCCAAGGCGCGGCTGCTGATCGACTTCATGTCCGACCATATCCGCCGCGAAATGCCCTGAACGCCGTCTAAAGCACCGCGTGGCGGTTCACGTCCTTGTAGAGAAGGTATCGAAACGGCCCCGGCCCGCCCGCGTAGCAGGCCTGCGGGCAGAAAGCGCGCAGCCACATGAAATCGCCGGCCTCGACCTCCACCCAGTCGCGGTTAAGGCGATAGACGCCCTTGCCTTCCAGCACGTAGAGCCCGTGTTCCATCACGTGGGTTTCGAGAAACGGAATCACGGCACCGGGTTGCAGGGTCACGATGGTGACATGCATGTCATGGCGAAGGTCGTCATGATCCATGAACCGCGTCGTGGCCCAGGCACCGCCTGTTTCGGGCATGTCGATCGGCGCGATGTCGGCCTCGTTGGCGATCACGAAGGGGGGGGGCGCATCAAGGCCTTCAACCGGTTGATACGCCTTGCGGATCCAGTGGAACCGGGCCGGGCCATCGCCGAGGCCGAGCAGAGCCCAGTCACATCCCGCGGGGATGAAGGCGAAGCCGCCGGTACCGATCTGATGCGTTTCGCCCGCGATGGTGACGCTTATCCGCCCCTCCAGCACGAAAAGCGCGGCTTCGGCGCGCGACTCCGGTTCCGGCCGGTCGCTGCCACCGCCGGGCTGCACCTCGGCGATATATTGCGAAAAGGTTTCGGAAAACCCCGACATCGGCCGGGCGAGGACCCAGAACCGCGCCCCCTCCCAGAACGGCAGTTGCGAGGTCACGATATCGGACAGGCAGCCGCGCGGGATGACGGCATGGCTTTCGGTAAAAACAGCGCGATCGGTCAGAAGCTGCGTCTGCGGCGGCAGGCCGCCCTTCGGGGCATGGTAGCGGCGGGGCATGCGGAGGCGGGCCTTCTCATTGTCAGACATGCCCCCATGAAACCCCAAGAGTCCCTCCGACGCCACACCGAAACCGCGCTGCAAATGGCTGAAACTTTGCATGGCATAAGTTGAAAATCCTTGCGCGCTCCGCCACATGGACTTTTCCGATGAAGCCTGCTTCCCTGTCGAAAACCTGATCGCGCCTGACCCTGATCGCGCCTGACCCTGCCGCCACGGACCCGGAGACCCGACACATGACCCCGACCGGCACTTGGTCCTACCCAACCGCGATCCGCTTCGGCGCGGGCCGCATCGCGGAACTGCCCGACGCCTGCACCGAGGCGGGCCTGACGCGGCCGCTGCTGGTGACCGACCGGGGCCTTGCCGACCTGCCGATCACCGCCGCGACGCTGGACATCATGGAGGCCGCCGGGCTGGGTCGGGCGATCTTCGCCGAGGTGGACCCGAACCCGAACGAGCGGAACCTCGCCGCCGGTCTGGCCGCCTACCACGCGGGCGGGCACGACGCGGTGATCGCTTTTGGCGGCGGGTCCGGGCTCGACCTTGGCAAGATGGTCGCTTTCATGTCGGGCCAGACCCGGCCGGTCTGGGATTTCGAGGATATCGGCGACTGGTGGACGCGTGCCGACCCCGGTGGCATCGCTCCGATCGTCGCCGTGCCCACCACCGCCGGAACAGGATCCGAGGTCGGGCGCGCCAGCGTGATCACCAATTCCGAAACTCATGTGAAGAAGATCATCTTTCACCCACGGGTGCTGCCCACGGTCGTTATCGCCGACCCCGAACTGACGGTCGGCCTGCCACCCGCGATCACCGCGGGCACCGGGCTGGACGCCTTTGCCCATTGCGTCGAGGCGTTCAGCAGTCCGCATTACCACCCGATGAGCCATGGCATCGCGCTGGAAGGCATGCGACTCGTGATCGAAAACCTGCCGCGTGCCCATGCCGACGGCGGCGACCTCGAGGCGCGCGCCAACATGATGAGCGCCGCCGCCATGGGCGCGGTCGCCTTCCAGAAGGGCCTTGGCGCGATCCATGCGTTAAGCCACCCGGTGGGCGCGATTTACGGCACCCATCACGGCACCACGAACGCGGTCTGCATGCCCGCCGTGCTGCGCCTGAACGCGCCCGCGATCGCGGCGCGGTTCGACCGGGCGGCAGGATACCTCGGAATCAGTGGCGGATTTGACGGATTCCAAAATTTCGTGCAGGATTTCAACGACAGCCTCGGCATTCCGCGCCGCCTGTCCGAGATGGGCGTCGGGCGCGACCGGATCAACGACATGACTGAGATGGCGCTTGAGGACCCTTCTTGCGGCGGCAACCCGGTGGTGCTGAACGCCGACATGATTCACTTGCTGTTCGACGAGGTGATCTGAGACAACGGCGCAAACCGAAAGGACACCCGATGACCGACAGGCCGTCCCCCACCGGGATCGACTGGAACGACGCGTTCAACAATAGCGACCACATCCCCGGCGGCGACAGCTTCCCCGCGATCTGGGAGCAACGCAGCCACGCGTTTCGCGCCGACCAACCGCACCTTGAAGAAGATATCGCCTACGGCGCGGCAGCGCGCGAAAGGCTCGATCTGTTTCGCCCGGACGGCAAGGCAAAGGGCCTCGTCGTGTTCGTGCATGGCGGCTACTGGATGAAGATGAACAAGTCTCTCTGGTCCGATCTTGCCGCCGGTCCGCTGGCGCATGGATGGGCGGTTGCGATGCCAGGTTACACGCTTGCGCCTGATGCGCGGATTTCCCGGATCACCCGCCAGATCGGCGCGGCAATCGCCAAGGCCGCGGAATTGGTGGAGGGGCCGATTCGGCTGACAGGTCATTCCGCCGGCGGCCACCTGGTAACGCGGATGGTGTGCGAGGACAGCCCGCTACCGGCTGATCTGCACGCGCGGATCGCGGCGGTCGTGTCGATCAGCGGCGTTCACGATCTGCGTCCACTGCGGCGGCACACAATGAACGACGTGCTCGGCCTCGACTCCACCGAGGTTGCAGTCGAAAGCCCGGTTCTGCAAAGCCCCCTGCCCGACATCCCGGTGACATGTTGGACCGGTGCGCTGGAGAGGCCCGAGTTCCTGCGCCAGACGCAGATCCTGACAGAAGCGTGGCGCGGCAAAACCGACATGCGCCCGGCCGTTTTCGAACCCGGACGCCACCATTTCAATGTGATCGACGGGCTGAAAGACGCCGATCATGCGCTGACCAGAACAGTGCTTGCCTGACCCCGCGAACCGCGATCGACCCCAATCAGCCACAGCCCGACAGGACAAATTCCAGCATCTCGGCATTCACGGAAAGACCATCGAACGAGGCGCTGTAGCGCGACCCGCGGAAATCTGTGATCTCGAAGATGAAATCCTGCCGGGTGGCAAGGCCGTTGCGGAAATCCTGATACCCGCGCGGCAGGAACGCCGCCGTGCCGTTCGTCGATTCATTCCAGTTTTCGGTAACGGGGCGGTCTTCGCCAAACCGGAAACGCACCGGAATGCGATCGTTTCTGGCGCCGATATATCCGTTCGACGTCACGAAAACCTCGGACCCGCCGGACCCGTCACAGCGCAGGACCAGTTGCGACGGGGCATCGGAAAACGTGTCGCCCGCCCGATCACTGCGCAGAAAGACGAAAGAGGTGTTCTGATTGGTGAAATCGTCTTCCTGTTCGACGAATTGCCAACCGCCGCTTGTCGACGCCGGGGCGCTTTCCACCTCTGCAACAAAGCCGAGCGCCGTGTCATAACAAGCAAGGCGCAAGACATCGGTCTGCATTTGCAGACAAGCTACGGCGACACCGGCTTCGGGGGGCGTGTTCGTGTCAACCGGTGCGGTCTGTGCCGTAACGGTGCCCGCGACCAGAAACAGCACCAATGTGAACATCACGCGCATCGCTTGCCTCCGATTTACAATTTCCGGACATGCGTACCGCGACGAGGTTAACAAAAAGCAAACGCCCCGGCGTTTCCACCGGGGCGTTCCAAAGCGATACACGACGGATCAGTCGCGTTCTTCGACGATTTCCACAAGATGCGGGATCTTGTTGACCATGCCGCGAATCGAAGGGGTATCTTCCAGTTCGCGGGTCTTGTGCATCTTGTTCAGGCCCAGCCCGATCAATGTCTGACGCTGGCCAGCGGGGCGGCGGATCGGGCTGCCGATCTGTTTGACAACGATGGTTTTCGCCATGTTTCTCAGGCCTCCTCTGCCACTTGGCTCGATTCCTGCGGGGCTTCGTCGCGCCTGGGCAGGATATCTGCGACCTTCTTGCCACGGCGGGCGGCGACCTGACGCGGCGAGGACCCGCCACGCAGACCGTCGAGCGTGGCGCGGATCATGTTGTAAGGGTTCTGCGAGCCTGTCGATTTCGCAACGACATCCTTGATGCCGAGCATCTCGAACACGGCGCGCATCGGACCACCGGCGATGATCCCGGTCCCTTCCGACGCGGTGCGCATCACGACCTTGCCGGCACCATGGTGGCCGATCGTGTCGTGGTGCAGGGTGCGGCCCTCTTTCAGTGCCACCCGGAACAGGTTCCGCTTGGCTTGCTCGGTCGCCTTGCGGATCGCCTCGGGCACTTCCTTGGCCTTGCCCTTGCCGAAACCGACACGACCGCGCTGATCGCCGACAACCACGAGGGCTGCAAAGCCGAACCGCTTGCCACCCTTGACGGTCTTGGAAACACGGTTGATCGCAACCAGGCGATCGGCGAATTCGGGCGTTTCGTCCCGGTCCTGACGGCGGCCACGTCCGCCGCGGTTGTCTCGTTCTGCCATATGACAGCTTTCCTTTCACTCGTGGCGCCTGTTGCGCGCCGCATTTGCTCGATCGTGGTGGACAGCAGCGCCGTCCCCCGATCATCGAGGCGGCACCCGCGCGGCGCCGCCTGCTGTTTTCTGAACCGGCAGGTCGCGGTGCGTGCAAGCACACACCCTACATTCCCCGGTCTGCCGTAGGGTGCGTGCTTGCACGCACCGTCCAGCCTAGAACTTCAGGCCACCTTCCCGCGCAGCGTCGGCCAGGGCCTTCACCTTGCCATGGAAGAGAAAGCCGCCGCGATCGAAGAAACAATCCTCGATCCCCTTGGCCTTGGCCCGCTCGGCAATTGCCACGCCCACCTTGGTGGCGGCCTCGACATTGTTCCGGCCGACCACGCCCAGATCCTTTTCCAGCGAAGAGGCGGACACCAGGGTGACGCCGTTCACATCGTCGATCAACTGAACGCTGATGTTCTTGTTGGACCGGTGGACCGACAGGCGCGGGCGCCCATTTGCCAATTTTTTCAGTTTGTTCCGAACGCGCAGGCGGCGTTTCTGGAACAGGTCTCGTTTGCTGTTTGCCATGTTGCTCGCCCTTACTTCTTCTTGCCTTCCTTACGGAAGATAAACTCGCCTTTGTAGCGAATGCCCTTGCCTTTGTAAGGCTCCGGCTTGCGCCAATCGCGGATGTTCGCGGCGACCTGGCCAACTTCCTGCTGGTCGATGCCCTCGATGGTGATTTCCGTCGGCTTCGGCGTCGTCACCGTCACACCCTGCGGCACCTCGAAATTCACATCGTGCGACAGGCCGAGCGACAGTTTCAGGGTGTTGCCCTGCATCTGCGCACGATACCCGACGCCCTGCACCTCAAGCTCTTTCTTGAAGCCCTCCGTCACGCCCTGCACAAGGTTCGCCACCTGCGTGCGGGACATGCCCCATTGCTGACGGGCGCGCTTGGACTTGCCGCGCGGCGTCACCGTCACGGCGTTGTCGTCAACGGCGATGGTCACATCGTCATTCGCGGTGAAGCTGCGGGTGCCCTTGGGGCCCTTCACTTCCACGGTCTGGCCGGAGACGGACGCCGAAACACCCGACGGCAGCTCGACCGGTTTCTTACCAATACGAGACATTTGCCAAACCTCCCTAGAATACGGTGCAGAGCACTTCGCCGCCAACATTGGCGCCGCGGGCTGCTGCATCGGACATCACGCCCTTGGACGTGGAGACGATGGACACACCCAGACCCTGACGGACCTGCGGGATGTCGTTCACGCTCATGTACACGCGGCGACCGGGCTTCGATACGCGCTTGACTTCGCGGATCACCGGTTCGCCCTCGTAATACTTGAGGCTGATTTCGATGGTGGGGTGGCCGTTGGTATCCGTGCCGCTTTCGTAGCCACGGATATAGCCTTCGTCGGCCAGCACATCGAGGACCCAGGCGCGCAGCTTCGAGGCGGGCGTCGACACCGTCGACTTGCCGCGCATCTGGGCGTTGCGGATACGGGTCAACATATCACCGATAGGATCGTTCATCTGTCAAACCCTCCTTACCAGCTCGACTTGACCATGCCGGGAATCTGACCGTTGGAGGCCAGATCCCGCAGCTTGATCCGCGACATTTTCAGCTTGCGATAATACGCCTTGGGGCGCCCGGTCAACTGGCAGCGATTGTGCAGACGGCTGGGCGAGCTGTTGCGCGGCAGTTTTGCCAGCTTCAGACGCGCCTTGAACCGGTCTTCCATCGACCGCTCTTCATCATTCGCGATCTCCTTCAGCGCGGCGCGCTTGGCGGCGTATTGTGCCACCAGACGCTGACGCTTCAGTTCGCGTTCGACCATTGCTTTCTTAGCCATGTTGTCTTGTCCTCTCCGCGGCTCAGCTGTTGAAGGGCATGTTGAAATGCTTCAACAGCGCCTTGGCTTCCGCGTCGGTATCCGCGGTGGTGGCGATCACGATATCCAGGCCCCAGACCTCATCGACCTTGTCGAAGTTGATCTCGGGGAACACGATGTGTTCCTTCATGCCCATGGCGTAGTTGCCGCGGCCATCGAAGCTTTTGCCCGGAACGCCGCGGAAGTCGCGGATACGGGGCATGGCGATGGTGATCAGTCGGTCGAGGAATTCATACATGCGGTCGCCGCGCAGCGTGACCTTGGCGCCAAGCGGCATGTC
>PFEX01000187.1:0-8592 GCA_002783145.1 Rhodobacteraceae bacterium CG17_big_fil_post_rev_8_21_14_2_50_65_11
CTGCGCCGCCGGTGAAGGGGTGTCTAAGGTTACACCCACACACACGCAAGCCCTTTTTGAAGGAAACGATCAAAAAACTACCGGACCCCAATTTTTTCAGGGGTTTTCTGCCTTCTGGCCCGAATCTACACCGCCCATGGCATGCCCCGTTCTGGCGTTCGACGGCCTGGTCCGACCGATTCTATCCGACTCGGGTCGTGTTCATGGGGGAATCGGCGCTTTTCGAACGGGGGAAGCCCCTCAGCGCGTCTCAACCTTGCCGTTTCAGGGGACTCAAACTGTCACCGGGCCTGGAGGCCGCCGATCTCCGTCAACTTCGCAACGATTTCCGGCACCCCGTCGCCGGATTTCAGCGCCGCGAAAAGGAATGGCCCGTCACCGCGCATACGCCGCGCATCGCGGTCCATCACCCCCAGCGAGGCACCGACATGCGGCGCAAGGTCGGTCTTGTTGATGATCAAGAGGTCTGATCGCGTGATGGCCGGCCCGCCCTTGCGCGGAATCTCTTCGCCCGCCGCCACGTCGATCACGTAAAGCGTCACATCCGCCAGTTCCGGACTGAAGGTGGCCGACAGGTTATCGCCGCCGGATTCGATCAGGATGACGTCCAGGTCGGGGTGACGCGCCTGCATCTCCGCCACGGCGGCAAGGTTGATCGAGGCGTCCTCGCGGATCGCAGTGTGTGGGCAACCGCCGGTTTCCACGCCGATAACCCGGTCCTGCGGCAATATCTGCAAACGCATCAGCGCCTCGGCATCTTCCTGCGTGTAGATATCGTTGGTGATGACTCCGATGGAGTAATCCGCCCTCAGCGCCTCGGCCAGGCGGGCGGTCAGTGTCGTCTTGCCAGCCCCCACGGGGCCGCCGATTCCCACCCGCAGGGGGCCGTTTTGTTGGGTCATGTCCGGAATATCCTCGAATACTGGGTTTCGTGGCGCATGGAGGCGATATCCGCCCTGAAGGCAGTTGAGGACAGATTGCCAAGATCGCCGTTTTCGGTGTCGGCGGCCAGATCCGCGTGCCGCGAGGCGAGGCGGCGGATAATCCTGTGACCCTCGGTTTGACCAAGCGGGACAAGCCGCATCCCGACCGCGGCAAGAGTGCTGACGAAGGCTTGCAGGAACATCTGGGCGGTCGGCCGCAGCGGCAACCCTTGCAGACGCGCGGCACGGCCAATGGCGACGGGGTAGGTCAGCCCGGAAAGCTGCAACTGCCAGACCGCGCCGGTGATCTCGCAGAAGGCCAGCCCTTGCTGCGCGCTTTCCTTCAGGCGTTCGGCAGAAGCGGCAAAGGCGCGGCATGTCTGGTCGATCCGGGCAACCGCATCCTCATCCTCGGCCCGGTAGGCGGCGGCGAGGAACAGCGCGTCGTTGCGGCCCGAACCATGGGTGAGAACCGTCTCGATCCAGTCCGCCAGTGTCTTGCCATCGTGCACCGCGCCCCGCTCAATCTCGGTTTCCAGCCCGTGCGAATAGGCAAAGCCCCCCACCGGATAGGCGGGCGACAGCCATTGCGCGAGGGTCAGCATTCCGACGTCAGTGGCTATGGCCATGGGTGCGTCCATGCCCGTAGGCTCCGCCTTCGGGGGTGAAGGGTTCCTCGATCTCGCGCACGACAGCGCCGAGTTTGCCCAGCATCTCGCGGATCACATGATCGGGCTGGATCAGCAACCTCCCGGTTTCCACCTGACACGGCGTATGCCGATTACCGACATGCCAGGCGATGCGCACAAGGTCGGGCGCCGTGATTTCCAGCAACTGTTCGGGCGCGGCCTCGATGGCGATCTCCCCGACGTCGGACAGCAAGACACCGCCATGGTTCAGCGAGGTCGTGCGTGGCAGGTTGACAAGCAGCGAGCGCCCATCGGTCAGCGTCACGCGCTTGCGCCGCAGGAAACGCCCCGCGTAGTCAAGCCGGAGCGTGCCCACCGGCGCGGCATGGGCGTGATCATGATAGGCGGTCGCGGTCAGTTGGGTCATCGGTGGCCTCGAGGGGTTTGCGTTCGTTGTGATCGCCGCTACGTGTTGTCGCCATACGCGCGCCTCAGAACAGGAAATAACGCTGCGCCATGGGCAGCACCGCTGCGGGTTCGCAGGTCAGCAATTCGCCATCGGCGCGCACCTCGTAGGTCTCGGGGTTCACCTCGATTTCGGGCATGGCATCGTTCAGGACCATCTCGCGCTTGCCGATACCACGGGTATTCCTGACTGCCAGCGTCTGCTTGGCAAGGCCCAGCGTCGCGCCGATCCCGTCGGCCTGCGCAGCTTCGGACACGAAAGTGACGGCGGAAGTCTCGACCGACCGGCCATAAGCCCCGAACATCGGCCGGGAATAGACCGGTTGCGGCGTCGGGATCGAGGCATTGGGGTCGCCCATCTGCGCGCAGACGATGGTGCCGCCCATAAGCACGGTGTCCGGCTTGACCCCGAAGAAAGCCGGGTTCCACAGCACCAGATCGGCGCGCTTGCCCTCTTCGATGCTGCCGATCTCATGCGCGATGCCATGCGCGATGGCCGGGTTGATCGTGTATTTGGCGACGTAGCGCCGCACCCGGAAATTGTCGTTATCGCCTTGTTCCTCGGCCAGCCGCCCGCGCTGCTTGCGCATCTTGTCGGCGGTCTGCCAGGTGCGGATGATGACTTCGCCCACCCGGCCCATGGCCTGACTGTCGGAGGCGATGATGGAAAACGCCCCCATGTCGTGCAGGATGTCCTCGGCTGCGATCGTCTCGCGCCGGATACGGCTTTCGGCGAAGGCCACGTCCTCGGGGATCGACTTGTCGAGGTGATGGCACACCATCAGCATGTCGAGGTGCTCTTCAAGCGTGTTCACGGTGAACGGGCGCGTCGGGTTGGTGGAGGAGGGGATCACATGCGCCTCACCGCAGATGCGGATGATATCAGGCGCGTGACCGCCGCCCGCGCCCTCGGTGTGGAAGGCGTGGATGGTACGGCCCCTCATCGCTGCCACGGTGTTTTCCACGAAGCCGCTTTCGTTGAGCGTATCGGTGTGGATCATCACCTGCACGTCCCACGCATCGGCGACCGACAGGCAGCAGTCGATTGCGCCCGGCGTGGTGCCCCAATCCTCGTGCAGTTTCAGGGCCGCGGCTCCGGCCAGCACCTGTTCCTCCAGCGCGGCGGGCAGCGAGGCGTTGCCCTTGCCCGCGAAGGCAAGGTTCATCGGGAAGGCATCGGCGGCCTGCAACATGCGCCCGATATGCCAGCCGCCCGGCGTCGCGGTGGTCGCCATCGTGCCGGTTGCCGGGCCAGTGCCGCCGCCCAGCATCGTGGTCACCCCGGAATGCAACGCATCCTCGATCTGCTGCGGGCAGACGAAATGGATGTGGCTGTCGAAACCACCGGCGGTCAGGATCTTGCCCTCGCCCGCGATCGCCTCGGTTCCGGGGCCGATGATAATGGTCACGCCCGGCTGGGTGTCGGGGTTGCCCGCCTTCCCGATCCCGGCGATACGCCCGTCGCGCAGGCCCACATCCGCCTTGGTGATGCCGGTGTGATCGACGATGAGCGCGTTGGTGATGACCGTGTCCACGGCCCCCTCGGCGCGCGTCGCCTGCCCCTGCCCCATGCCGTCGCGGATGACCTTGCCGCCGCCGAACTTGACCTCCTCGCCGTAGGGTCCGGTGAGGTCACGCTCGACCTCTATGATGAGATCGGTATCGGCCAGCCGCAGCCGGTCGCCCACGGTGGGGCCAAACATGGCGGCATGATCCGCGCGCGAAATCGTCGCCGGCATCAGAGTTCTCCCATGATCTGCTGGTTGAAACCGAAGATACGCCGCGCACCGCCGATCTCGATCAACTGCACCTCTCGCCGCTGGCCCGGCTCGAAGCGCACAGCCGTGCCCGCCGCGATATCGAGCCGCCGCCCGCGCGCCGCCGCCCGGTTGAAATCGAGCGCGCTGTTGGCCTCGGCGAAATGGTAGTGGCTGCCCACCTGCACAGGCCGATCGCCGGTATTGGCCACCATCAACGTGATCGCCTCGCGGCCCGCGTTGAGGGTCAGGTCGCCCTCTGCCGGGAACAGTTCTCCGGGGATCATTTCTGAACCCGACCGATCAGGCCCCCCCCCGCGAGGCCGACCCCCGGCAGGACGATCCCGAGGGCCCAGCCATTCGGGTTGTGCGGGTGAAGGTGGGCGCCTTCATGGGCACCGGCGGCTGTGGAAGTGAGGGCGAAGATAACGGGCAGCATACGTCTCATCGTCGGGTCTCCGTCTTAGCGAATGGGGTCGTGCACGGTCACCAGCTTGGTGCCATCGGGGAAGGTCGCCTCGACCTGCACGTCAGGGATCATCTCGGCGATGCCCTCCATGCACTGGTCGCGGGTCAGAACCTCGGCCCCCGCAGTCATCAGGTCGGCCACGCTGCGCCCGTCGCGGGCGCCCTCCACAACCGTGTCGGTGATCAGCGCGATGGCCTCGGGATGATTGAGCTTCACGCCGCGCGCCAGCCGCTTGCGTGCCACCTCGGCCGCCATGGCGACCAGCAACTTGTCTTTTTCTCTCGGGGTCAGGTTCATCTCAGATCATCCATGGTCTGGGCAGGTCATCCTCGCTGAGGGTTTGCAGGATGGGCACCAGGCTGCGTCGCAACTCGAACCCGTCCGTGGCCAGCAGGCGAAGGCAGAGAAGATCGGGGCGCAGCAGGCTGGCACCGGCGGTTTCGGGCAGCATTCGCCGGACCCTGGGCAGCATCGCCTCGGCTTCCGGTGCGGCCAGCACAAGGCTTGCCATCGCGCGCGCACCACCGGCGATGAAGGCCCGCGACAGGTGTGCCTGCACGTCGCCGCCGAACGTCAACGCATCAATGTAGACCGGAACACCGTCGCGCCAGATCTCTATCCGGTCGCACAGGTTGGCATCGGTCAGGGTCTCGGCCATCGCCATGCGCCCGAAAATCAGCGGCTCGACCAGCAGCAGCCGGGCGGCCGGCGCCATCTCGACCCGCATCCGGCGGCGCAGCGCACAGCCGTTGAACAGGATCGTTTCCTGCGGCAGCCAGTGCAGCCCCGCGCCATCGTCCAACGACAAGCGGTTTTCGATCTGGCCGGTTTCGCCCGGTCTGGCGCGATAGACCCGTTCCGCCGCCTGCGTGGTCAGGGTCAGATGCGTCCCCTCCCCGGCATGAGCCGTAGCCGCGAACCTGTCGCCGCCGGTCACGCCGCCCGCTGTATTGACCAGTACCGCCTGTTTTCCGCGCCCCTGTCCGCGCGGAAAAACTGCCTTGAAAGAGCCGGCCTGATAGAGCCGGTCGAGCACCGTTCCGCGCACACCCGGTTTGACCGATAACGACACCCGCCCGCGTGCACGCGGCGGCATGGTCGTCCGGGATATGTCGGCAAGCAGGGTGATAAGCGTGATCCGCGTTGCGTGGGTTCAAAGCCACTACACGGCAAGCCACTGCGACGAAGCCAGCATGGAGCCTGCGCGCATTTGGGCAAGCCGATTAAATCGCTTAAGAAACGGGCTCTCCGGATCAATTCGCCTAATGGACGAGCAGAAAGAAAGCGCTCAAACGTGGCGGCCTGCCTTCCACACCGTGGCGGGTGCGTCTGCTGCAAGATCGACATGCAGGAAATCGGCAGGACCGCCGGGCACCAGCGCGCCGATTCCGGGCACGGCGTGGATCAGGCGGGCTGGCACATCGGTCGCCATGGCAAGCGCCGTGTCGGCATCGGCAAGCTTCCAGCGCAGCAGGTTTCGCACCGCCGTCAACAGATCGAGGTCCGCCCCGGCCAGCGTCCCGTCCTCCAGCGTCAACCGTCCGCCCCGTCGCAGGACTCGCCGCTCGCCGAGGTCGAATCCATCCGTATCGGTCCCCGCCACGGCCATCGCATCGCTGACAAGAAAGATCCGCCCCGGCCCCTGTTTCGCGCGCAGCGCGATGCGCATGGCCTCGGGATGCACATGGTGCCCGTCAACGATCAGCCCCGCAGACAGGCCGCCGCACGACAGCGCCGCGCCGACGACACCCGGTTCCCGGTTGCCAAGCTGGCGCATGGCGTTGAACAGGTGCGTGACACAGGTCGCCCCGGCCCCGGCGGCGTCGATGCAGGTCTCGAACCCGGCATCACTATGCCCGATCGACACGATGACGCCCGCGTCGGCAAGCGTTTCGATCTGCGCCGGAGTCACGGTTTCGGGGGCAACCGTCAGCATCAGAACCGGCAAGCGGCGCGCCGCGTCCCGCATCCTGTCAAGATCGTGCCCCCCCATCGGGCGGATCAGACCCGCATCATGCGCGCCCTTGCGCGCCACGGACAGGTGCGGCCCTTCCAGATGCAGGCCGAGAATGCCCGGCACCCCCTGCGCGATCGCCTGTTCCACAGCGTCGATCGCTGCTGAAACCTTGTCCGGCCCATCGGTTATCAGCGTTGGCAGGATCGAGGTCGCCCCCAGCCGGGCATGCGCCTGCACCATACGCGACAGCGCCGCGACCGATGGGTCATCGTTCAGCATCACGCCACCGCCGCCATTGACCTGAAGATCGACGAAGCCGGGGCAGATCAGCCCACCGGTGAGCCTTTCCTCGGGTATGGCGGGATCAAGCTCTGCCTCCGGCACGATCGCGGCAACCTGTCCGGCCTCGATCACCAGCGCATGGCCGCTGTGGCGGATGGTGCCGTCGAAAATCGCGGCTCCGGTAAAGGCGTGGCGCGGCTGGGTCATACCGTTTCCGTCACTTTGCGCAGGTGGCGCGGCGTATCCGGGTTGATGCCACGCTCCGCCGCGACACGTTCGACCATCGCGTAGAACGACACCGCCAGCGCGATCGGATCGGTCAGGTAATGCCGGGTGCGCACATGCGGCAGCGCTGTCGCCGTTGTCGGATGATCCGAAGTCACGAACACCTGCGCGCCCTTTTCAGTCAGTTGATCGGCCACCGAAACCACCGACGCCTCGGCCGCATCCGCCGCCGCGAGGCACAGCACGGGAAAGCCCTCTTCGACGATGGACACGGGTCCGTGCAGCACCTCTGCCGCCGAATAGCTTTCGGCATGGATCTGGCAGGTTTCCTTGAACTTAAGCGCCGCCTCGTTCGAAATCGCCCAGGACGGACCGCGCCCGAGGGTAAACAGCGATTGACGCGCGCCGATTGCCGCCCGCAGGTCGGGCCAATCCAGCGCACCTGCCCTGTCCAGTGCCTCGGGCAGGTCGCTCAGCGCCGCATGCAGCCCGGTATCGTTCGTCCAATGTGCCAGCAGCATCAGGGTCGAGACCGCCGACGCGATGAAGGTTTTGGTCGCCGCGACGCTGCGTTCGGGGCCTGCATGGATGTCGATGGTATGTTCCGATGCCTCGGCCAACGGCGAGGCGGGATCATTCGTCACCGCGACGGAGAGCGCGCCCCCGTCGCGGGCGGTGCGCGCCATCGCCACGATATCGGGGCTCCTTCCAGACTGCGACACCGCCAGGCACAGCCCATCCGAAAGCCGCAGCCGCGCACCATAGATCGAGGCGACGGATGGCCCGATGGAGGCGACCGGCAGTCCAAGCTCCAGCTCAAAGGCGTATTTCAGGAAGGTGCAGGCATGGTCCGAGGATCCTCGCGCCACGGTTGCCACGAAGCGCGGATCGGCAGCGCGGGCGGCCCCCGCAATCCGGGCAATATCGGCGCTGCCCTCGGCGATCAGGCGTTGAACGGCGCTCGCGATCTCGTCGATCTCTCGTCGCATCTGGGTTTTCTGATCGGTCATGTCGATCTGGCCTTTCCTATTGGCGCAACTCGGCCACGAAATCGTAGGCGTCACCGCGATAAACAGAGTTTGTGAATTCCGCGACCCGGTCCGTGGGCAGGTAAGAGACCCTTTGAATGCGCAGCCCGGCGGCACCTTCGGCCACGCCAAGCAGCCGGGCCTCCTCCTGGGGCAGATTGATCGCGGAGATCTTCTGAAACGCGCGCACCGGGCGGTTGCCGTCGCGTTCCAGCACCTCGTAGAGCGACTTCTCCACCACCATCGGATTGGGCAGGATGTCGGTCGGCAACGAAGCCCGCTCGATCGCCATCGGGCGACCATCGGCGCTGCGCAACCGCGCAATGCGGCTGACGGAGGCCCCGTCAGCAAGCGACAGCGCTGCGGTTTCCTCGGGCGTGGGCAGGCAGACGCTGCGTTCCAGCCACGTCGAGGTAATACTCATGCCGCGTTGCCGCATGTCCTCCGAATAGGATGTCAGGTGCGACAGGGTTTGCTGAACGCGCTGCCCGCGCCCCGTCACGAAAGAACCGGAGCCCTGACGCTGCACGACAGCGCCGTTTTCGGCCAGCGCCTGGATCGCCTTGCGCACCGTGACGCGCGACAAACCGCTCAGCGACGCGATCTCGCGTTCCGACGGCAGCGCGGCACCCTCGGGCAGGATGCCGGTTTCAATCGCCTCGTCGATCCGCTTGCGCAGTTGCAGGTAGCGCGGCCCCCGCGCCGGGGAAAGCCAGCCACCGCCACCAAGATGTCGTGAGATATCCATCAGATGTCGCCCCGCCCGATCCACCGTGCCGCCAGTTGCAAGGCACCATCCAGCGCCGTGCCCTTGCACGCGACAAGGCTGTCGGCCGCCGCTTTCGGCAGGAAGGGCA
>PFEX01000187.1:8622-9168 GCA_002783145.1 Rhodobacteraceae bacterium CG17_big_fil_post_rev_8_21_14_2_50_65_11
AGAGCGCCTCCCCCGCCGACCAGCCAAGCGCGGTTGCGGCACGCATGAGGTAGGCGGCGCCCTCTTCCATCAGGGCACGCGCCGCCGCGTCGCCTTGCTGCGCAGCCGCCACGATCCGGGGCGCGAAGCGGGCGAAATCCGAAGGCGAGGCACCACCGGCGAAGGTAACGATATCGGCGGGCGTTCCGCCAAGCTCGGCCAGAACGGTATCGGTCAGGTCGGATGGTTGCGCGATTCCGTCGACGGCGTGCAGGATACGTTGCAAGAGCTTGCGCCCAAGATCGGCGCCCGATGCCTCATCGCCAAGGCGAAACCCCCAGCCGCCAAGCAGCCCGACCCGGCCCCGGACCTGTCGGGCAAGGAACGATCCGGTCCCGACCCCCATGACAAGCCCATCCGCAGACCCCAACGCACCGACGACGGCGGACCGGCGATCGTCCTCCACCACCACGTTTCGCAAGCCAAGCGCGTGCGCCACCTTGCGCCCCATTCGCGCATCGACGACCCCGGCAAGCCCGAGATGGCCACTGCACGTTCTGATCCCGT
>PFEX01000214.1 GCA_002783145.1 Rhodobacteraceae bacterium CG17_big_fil_post_rev_8_21_14_2_50_65_11
TTGCGCATATGCTGGCTGGCGGGCTGGTGCTTGTCAGCTTCATGATGATCTACCAGGACCGGCTTTACGCGCTTCTCAACACGTTTGCCTTGCAAGCCGTCCTGCTCGCGCTCGCGGTGGCCTGGCAGGCCTATATCCAGAGTGCGCATCACCTTTATGCCTCTGCCGCGCTGGCGCTGGTATTCAAGGGCATGATCGTGCCATGGGCGCTGCACCGGGTCGTGCAACGCCTCGGCATTCACCGCGAGGTTGAAACGGTTGCGGGCGTGGTGCCGACGATGCTCGCGGGCATGGGGCTGGTGGCGCTGTCGATCTTGCTGATGCTGCAACTGACGCAATCGGCGGAAAGCGCGATCGCGCGCGAGGATCTGGCCTTTGCGCTGTCCGTGATCCTGCTGGGGATGCTGATGATGATCACGCGGCGCAATGCCGTGTCGCAGGTCGTCGGCTTCATGTCGCTGGAAAACGGGCTGATCCTGGCCGCCGCCGCGGCGCAGGGGATGCCGCTGGTGGTCGAAATCAGCGTCGCCTTCTCGGTGCTGATCGCGATGATCGTGATCGGCGTGTTCCTGTTTCGCATCCGCGAGCGGTTCGACTCGGTCGACCTGGAAGCGCTCGACGAGTTCCGGGGAGAGCGGCGATGACCGGCGACACCGCGCTTTCCGCCGTCCTGATCCTGCCGGTCGCGGCGGCGGCGCTGCTGGCGCTGCTGCCGGGCTACCGGATCAGTGCCTGGGTCAACGTCGTGGCAAGCCTTGCCACGTTCCTCGCCGCTGCCTCGCTGCTGGTTCTGGCGCGCCCGGAGGCGGGCGATTACCTGCGGGTGGACGATGTCAACATTGTCTTCATCGTGCTCAACACCTTCGTCGGCTTCACCGCCGCCTTCTTCTCGGCCAGCTATATCGGGCACGAGCTGGAAATCGGCCGGGTAACACCCGCCAACCTGCGTTTCTACCATGCCATGTATCAGATCATGATGTTCGGCATGAACCTCGCGCTGGTCAGCAACAACATCGGCCTGATGTGGGTGGCGATCGAACTGGCGACCCTGACCACGGTCCTGATGGTCGGTCTCTACCGCACCCACGAGGCGCTGGAGGCGGCGTGGAAATACTTCATCCTCGGCTCGGTCGGCATCGCGCTGGCGCTGTTCGGGACCATCCTTGTCTATGTCGCCGCGCAACCGGTGCTGGGCGAGGGGATGCCTGCCATGGTCTGGAGCAACCTGATCGGGGCGGCGGCGCAGCTGGACTCGGCGATGCTGAACGTGGCCTTCGTGTTCCTTTTGGTGGGCTATGGCACCAAGGTTGGCCTTGCCCCGTTCCACGCCTGGCTGCCCGACGCCCACGCCGAAGGCCCGACACCGATTTCGGCGGTGCTGTCGGGGCTATTGCTGAACGTCGCGCTCTACGCGGTGCTGCGCTTCAAGCTGTTGATGACCGCCAACGAGGCCGCCGTCGCGCCGGGGCCGCTGATGATCGGTCTGGGTCTGTTGTCGCTGATCTTCGCCGCCTTCATGCTCTACCGGCGGCGCGACATCAAACGCCTGTTCGCCTATTCCTCGATCGAGCATATGGGCATCATCGTCTTTGCCTTCGGTATCGGCGGACCGCTGGCGAATTTCGCCGGGCTTCTGCACATGGTCATGCACTCCTTGACAAAATCGGCGATCTTCTTCGCGGTCGGAAATGTGACGCAGATCAAGGGCACGCAGAAACTCTCCGAGATCCGGGGACTCACGCAAAGCCATCCAGCACTCGGCTGGGGGCTGGTGCTGGCGGTGCTGTCAATCGCGGGCATGCCGCCCTCTGGCGTGTTCATGAGCGAGTTTCTGGTGGTGACGACAAGTTTCGCGCGGATGCCGGTCCTGGCGCTGATCCTCGTGTTCGGGCTGATCCTCGCCTTCGGGGCGCTTTTGCTGCGGCTGACCGGGGTGGCCTTCGGCACGCCGTCAGAGCCGAACGCGCCGATGCATGGCTCGCTTGCGCCGCTCTGGCTGCATCTGGCGCTTGTCTATCTGATCGGCCTTCACATGCCGCAGGCGATGGTGGACTGGTTCCAGACCGTGGCGGCGATATTGGGATGAGACGCGCATGACCAAGCTTCCCGACCTCACCTGGACCCGCTCGCGCGATTTCCGCGCGGCACCGTTCTCTGCCACCCCGGTGCGGCCCTCGGAATGGACGGCACTGGCACATGCGCTGTCAGCGGGTCACTTTACCTTGCTCAGCCTCTGGGCCGAGGAGGGGGCGGCCTGCATGGCGCTGCACGACGCCGACGCGCGCCGCGTGGCCGTGGCCCGTGTCGATGCGGCCACGGGGGCCTTCCCATCGGTCGGCGTGCATCACGCCCCGGCGCAGCGGCTGGAACGCGCCGCCGCCGACCTTTTCGGCCTGACGCCCGAGGGGGCCGCCGATGCACGCCCCTGGCTCGACCATGGTCGCTGGGGGATCAGACATCCGCTTGGCGGGGCTTCGCCGGATGCCGCTCAGCCGCCCTACGCTTTCCTGCCGGTCGAGGGCGACAGCCTGCATCAGGTGCCGGTGGGTCCGGTCCATGCCGGGATCATCGAGCCGGGGCATTTTCGCTTCACCGCGCAGGGTGAGACGGTGGTGCGGCTGGAGGAACGGCTCGGCTATACCCACAAGGGGATCGACCGGTTGATGCGGGGCGCAAGCCTTGCGCGCGGGGCGGAACTGGCCGGCCGCACCTCGGGCGACAGCACCGTTGCCTATTCCGTCGCCTTCGCGCAGGCCGTCGAGGCGGCGCTTTCGGTGGCCGTGCCCCGTCGCGCCTTCGCCCTGCGCGGCCTGATGGCAGAACTGGAGCGGCTGGCCAACCACCTGGGCGATATCGGCGGGATCTGCAACGACGCCGCCTTTGCGATGATGTTGGCGCAGACGGGCATCCTGCGCGAAAACGTCCTGCGCGCGGCCCATGCCGCCTTTGGCCATCGCTTCATGCGCGACCGCGTGGTGCCGGGCGGGGTCGCCGTGGACCTCGACGCCGAGGGCGAGGCCGTTATCAAGGCGCTGATCGCCGATATCCGCGACCGGTTTCCGTCGCTGGTCGAGCTTTACGACACAACCGCCTCGCTGATGGACCGGACCGTCGGAACCGGCCATGTCGCGCCCGACCTTGCGCGGCGCTTCGGGGCTGGGGGGTATGTCGGGCGCGCTTCGGGGCGCGATTTCGACACCCGCCGCGACTTGCGCTACGCGCCCTACGACATGCTCCGGCTTGAGGTGCCCGTGCGCCACGAATGCGACGTCAACGCCCGTGTCTGGATCCGCATCCGCGAGGTTGAACACTGTTGTTCGCTGATCACCCAGATGCTGAATGCGCTGCCGACAGGCCCGGTTCTGACCGAGGTTGCGCCGGTGGGCGAGCCGCGCGCGGGGCTCGGCCTGGTCGAAGGGTTCCGTGGCGATATCCTCGCCTGGCTCGCACTCGACGCCGAGGGCCGCATAAACCGCTGCCACATGCGCGATCCGTCGTGGTTCCAGTGGCCGTTGCTGGAGGCCGCGATCGAGGGCAACATCATAGCGGATTTCCCGCTCTGCAACAAATCCTTCAACTGCTCGTATTCCGGGCACGATCTTTAAGGGAGGGGGCCATGCGACGATATCTTCTCGAAGGTCTGATGCGCAGGCCGCTGACCGAAACCGCGCCGCTGCCCGACGCGGACGCGCAGGACCAACTGGCCGCGGCCTTCGCGCGCACCGTGCGGACGAAACTGGGCCGCAGCCTCGCCATTCGCCATGTCGACGCGGGGTCTTGCAACGGCTGCGAGTTGGAACTTCAGGCGCTCAGCAACCCGTTCTATGATCTGGAACGCTTTGGGCTGCATTTCGTCGCCTCCCCGCGTCATGCAGACGTATTGACCGTCACCGGGCCGGTCACGCACAACATGGCCGAGGCCCTGCGCCGCACTTATGACGCCATGCCATCACCGAAATGGGTGATCGCCATCGGCGATTGCGCGAAATGTGGCGGCTGCTTTGCCGACAGTTACGCCGTCGCTGGCGGTGTGGATGCCGTGGTGCCCGTCGATCTGCATATCCCCGGTTGCGCGCCTGACCCAACGGCGCTGCTCAAGGGCATGGTCGCGCTTGTCGAGCGGATGGGTAGCGGCGCCGAACCAAACTGAGCGGCTGACCATCGCGCAGCTTTCGCTCTGCTGACCAACCCTTTGGCAGCCTGTATCGAGATGTTCCGGACGCGGGCAGTTACCGGGTCGGACCACTGAACAGCCCGGTTTCACCGGAACCCCACCGGGCCCTGTCACGTGTCTGTGCCGTGCTGAGTGCGCGGTCAGGTCACTTGGCGTTCGAAGGCCATCCGGACCGCACATGCGCGGACTTGCGGCGAGCAGCGATTTGCCATTTTGCTATTATCATGACCCGCGTCCTTGCTTGCGGTCGCTCAACACCGATCATGCAATGCGGTCTTCGCTCTTGCGCGAACCTGATATCGGGGCCCCGGCCAGCGACACGCCGTGCCGCGTCGCCAGCAGAGCGTGAAACCCGTCGAGTTCCGCCTGCGCTTGCGCGTCTGACCAACCGAGCGTGACGGCGGCAATCTCGCACACCTCTGCGCATAGCGCGGCGGTCAGTCTACCGCTGATGGCCAGCGTGGTGCGGCGCAACAGGATGTCGTCCAGATGCACGACCTTCTCGTTGCGGGCAATCCAGTCGATCTCGGCGCGGGTCACGTCAGGGGTGTCGGGCAGGGGGGCGGGATGGGCGCCCTCGGCGATTGCGATCCTTCGCCCGGTGGTGCCATAGCGGTCCAGCAATTGTGCGACCCGGCCGGGCGGGGCGGCGGTCTGTCCTGCCACGCGCGCGATCCAGTCGGCGCGCATGTTGGGCCCCGGCATATCTCGCCCGCCGCCGATGGGCATGTCGTCGGTGGCGCACCGCCGCCGCCTGCCCAGCCGGGCCAGCACTGTGTCGGACACCTCGGCGGCAAAGGCGCGGAAGGTTGTCCATTTGCCACCAACCAGCGAGATTACGGGGAAGGGGCGGCCCGACGCGGCCTCTGCAACGGGGGCCGAGTGGTCGCGGCTGATCAGCCCGGGATCGACCGAGTCGGAATTCGGAAGGGGGCGGATACCTGCATAGGCAAAGACGATCTGGTCCTCATCGAAGGCGAGGCCGGGCAGAAGCTGGCGCAGGGCCTCCAGGAAATAGGCGGTTTCCGCCTCGGAGCAGACCGCGTCGTCGGGGGCGTCATCGGCAATATCGGTCGAACCGACCAGTGCCTTACCCTCGTACGGGAAGACCAGCAGGATGCGCCCGTCATTGCCCTCGAAATAGATCATATGCCCGTCGAGCTGGCGCACCAGATCCGGATGGTCGAGCAGGATATGCGCGCCCTTGGTGCCACCGATCAGCGCGGTGTCCAGCCCGAGCACTGCATTCACTCGGTCGATCCACGGCCCGGCGGCGTTCACCACGAGGTCGGTCCGGACTTGGCGGCGGTGGCCATCCGGTCCGGCCAGGTCCAGGACACCATCGCGCTGGCCGGTCACGGGCGTCCAGTTCAGGGCCTCTGATGACTCCGACAGTGCCAGACCGTCTTGCACCAGTTCCAGCACCAGCCGCTCCGGCGCGGTGATGGCGGCGTCGTAATAGGTGCCGACGGCCTTGATGTCCGGTGTCAGCGCGGGGATGGTCGCCAGAGCCCGCGCTCGACCCATCATCGCGTGGCGGGGCATGACGCGGGCCCGGCGTCCGTAGAGGTCATACAGCATCAACCCAAGCTTGATCAGCACCGCGCCCCGGCTGCGCGGCGCGGTCTTGGAGCCGAAAAACGTGCGCAGCGCCGGCCAGATGCCCTTTGTCCAGGACAGGATCGGGATGACCGTGGGCAGCGGGTGCACAAGGTGCGCGGCGTTGCGCAGAAGCAGGTTGCGTTCGTAAGTCGACTCAGCCACCAGCCGAAACTCCCCGGTTTCGAGGTATTTCAGCCCGCCATGGATCAACCGCGAGGGGGCGGCACTGGTGCCGGACCCGAAATCGCCCTTGTCCACGATCAGGCAGCGCAACCCCTGCGCGCAGAGATCACGGAACAGCCCGGCGCCGTTCACGCCGGCGCCGATGATGACCACGTCGAAACGGTCGGGGGTGTTATCGGTCATGCGGGGTTCCGCGGTCCTGCGTGTCGAGGGCATTCAGTCGGTCCCATGCGTCCTTCATCTCTTCGTTGATCGCGCGGAAAGCGGCGTAGCGCGCGCGGTAGTGCGCGGCTCGTTCCGGGGCGGGTGTATGACGCGTAGAGATCGCGTCCAGATCCCTAGGGTCGGCCTCGATCGCGTCGAAGGCGCCCGCGGCGACCCCGGCGCACAATGCCGCGCCCCAGGCTGCTGCCTCGTCGGTTTCGGTCACACTCACAGGCATGTCGAGCACATCGGCAAACAGCTGTGCCACGGTCGGGTTGCGCGAGGCGCCCCCGGTCAGACGGGCGTCTTGCGCCGGGAAGGCGGCGCGCAGGATGTCCACGTGGTGACGGTGGTTGAAGGCGATCCCTTCCAGAAGGGCGGCCAGCATATCGCCCCGGTCGTGCCAGCCGCGCAGGCCGAGGAACCCCGCGCTCGGCCCCGGCCCGTGGGGCGAGCCGAACAGGTAGGGATGATAGAGAACCGAGGAGGCGCGGGAGAGTCCCGCCTCGATCTCGGGGGCCAGAAGCCTGTGGATCGACATGGCCGCGGCCTCGGCGCGGGCCTTGTCAGCGGCGCAGAGCGTGTCGAGGAACCAGTCGTAATTCGTGGTCGAGGCGGGCGAGATCGACATGTTGTTCCACCGCCCCGGCTGCACCGCGTTGCGGCAGAACCAGCCCGCGCCGGCCTTCGGGGTCAGCGACACGGCCTCGTTGATCGAATAGGTGCCCGCGACGATGCCCATTATCCCCGGTTCATGCGCGCCGATCCCAAGGCTGGAGGCGGTGACGTCATGCAGGCCGGCCGCCACCGGCGTGCCGGGGACAAGCCCCGTGGCGCGGGCGGCGTCCTCGGTCACATGGCCCACGATTTCGCAGGAGCCGGCGATTTCGGGCAGGGCGGGGGCCAGTGCCTCCAGCCCAAAAAGGGCGAGAGCCTCACCCGTGTAGCCCTGCGTTGCCATGTCGGTGAAGGCGGTGCTTGCCTCGGTGCGGTCGGTGCCGATGCTGCCGGTCAGACAAAAGCGCAGCCAGTCCTTGCAGGCGAGAACATGGCCGATGCGCGCGAAGCGCTCCGGCTGTTCCTCCCGTATCCATGCCAAGAGCGCGGATGGCGCTGAGACATGCGGTTCCTGCCCGGTCAGGCGCAGGCTGCGATCGGCGGTGCCGTCCTTTTGCCAACGGGTCACCTGCGCCCCGGCCCGGCTGTCGAGCGACAGGATGCCGGGGCCAAGCGGCGCGCCCTCGCGATCGAGTAGGTAGATCCCGTCGCCATGCGCGGTTGCGGCGACCGCGATCACGTCGCCGGGCGCGGTATCGCTGGTGGTCAGCGCATCTTTGACGGCTGAGGCGGTCTGGTGCCAGAACTCCGTCATGTCGCGTTCCACCCGGCGAGGGGCGGGCATGCGTTGTTCGACGTTGCGCCGCGCAACGCCGAGCTGCCGCCCCGCAAGGTCGAAGACCACGGCCTTGGTCACGGTCAGCCCGCTGTCGATGGCCACGATCCGCGCCATGGACGTCACCGGGCCCGGTACTTCGCGTCAACCTCGTTGATCGCGTTCACGTTGCCGGCGGACTTGCCCTCGGGGTCGAAGACGGGGGCAAGGAAGGCGTCGGCGATGGTCTTGGCGAGTTCCGGGCCAACAACCCGCGCACCCATGGTCAGGATATGCGCGTTGTTCGAAGTCGTGGCCTTGCCCGCGGAATAGGTATCGTGGCATTGGGCGGCGCGGATTCCCGGCACCTTGTTGGCCGACAGGGCCACGCCGATGCCGGTTCCGCAAACAAGAATGGCGCGGTCAAAGTCTCCGGCGATCACGGCCGAGGCCACACGGTCGGCCATGTTGGCGTAGAACGGGTCCGGCCCCTCGGCGGTGCGCGACACCTCGCGAACATCGTATCGGTCCTTCAGGTGGTCGGCCAGCACCTTGGCCAACCCTTCGCCTGCGCTGTCTCCTGCGATGGCAATTTTCATGATCGTTCCTTTCCTTTTCAGGGTTTTGTGGCGCATTTGGCGAGGATGTCGAGATAGCCCTCGACCTGCCACGCCGAGCGCCCGATGAAGAGCCCGTCGATATGCGGGCATGAGATGAGGCCGGTGCAGTTTCCTGCGTTGACCGACCCCCCGTAGAGGCACGCAATGCGGCGGCCGAGTATCTCCTGCGCGACCGCGATGATCTCGGCCTGCCGGGCATCGGCATAGTCCGAGGTGGCCGGGATACCGTTTTCCCCGATGGCCCAGACAGGTTCGTAGGCCAGCAGGATCGGTGCGGTCTTCTGGTCTGCGTGCAGTCGCGCCAACGCGCCCCGGACCTGGCGGGCCAGAACCTCGCGGGCGCGACCGGATTCCCGGTCTTGCAGCGTTTCGCCGATGCAGATGAGCGGGGTCAGCCCGTGGCGCACGGCGGCCTCGGTCTTGAGGCCGACGGTGTCGTCGGTTTCGCCGAAATGTTCGCGGCGTTCGGAATGGCCCAGTTCGACGATGTCGAGGCTGCAATCCGTCAGCATCGCGGGCGAAATCTCACCCGTCCAGGCGCCCTGATCGGCCCAGTGCATGTTCTGCGCCCCCACCTTGACGCTGCTTCCCGCGAGGATGCGCTTGACCTCGCGCACCGCAGTGAAGGGCGGGATCACGAAACGCTGTATGCGCGGGTCGCGGTCGGTATCGGCCCCGGCCAGGGTGGTGGCGAAGGCCTGCGCCTCGGCCAGCGTCTTGTTCATCTTCCAGCTTGTGCCGATCCAGAACGGGGGGTGTGTCATGTGGTGGCCTGTCGTGTTCTTGCGATGGTCAGGGGCAGCCCGGCTTCGGTCAGCGCCGCGCGCGAGTCGGCGGGCGGGGGCGCGTCGGTGATGATGTGCCCGAACTCCTCCAGCCCGGCCAGCCGGTGCAGCGCGGTGCGGCCGAACCGGGCGTGATTTACGATGAGGCAACGGGTGGCGGCGTGGTCCATCATCGCGCGCTTGGTGCGCAGCACCGGTTCATCCATGTGGAAGACGTCGAGACCCGAAACCGCCGGAGTCGAGATGAAGGCGATATCGGCGCGCAGGCCCGCAAGCGCATCTTCCGTCACCTTGCCGAGATAGGCGTTGAACTTGGACGAATAGACCCCGCCGAGCGCGATCAGTGTGATCCCTGCCTCACCATGAAGGGCGTCCATAACGGCGGCGTTGTTGGTGATGACGGTCA
>PFEX01000155.1:0-9047 GCA_002783145.1 Rhodobacteraceae bacterium CG17_big_fil_post_rev_8_21_14_2_50_65_11
GAGGCGCCGACGGGCCGCAATGCAGGAGGTCGCCGTGACCGACACCTACGGGCACATGTTCACCGACCACCTGAACCAGGCCGAGAAGCGCCAGGCCAATGCCGACGTGATGGCCGAGATCCTGTGGCGCTACCACCAGCCGCGCGCGGTGATCGACCTAGGCTGCGGGCTGGGTTTTTTCCTGAATGCCTGCGCCAAACGGGGGGCCGAGATCACCGGCGTCGACGGCGACTGGGTCGATCCCGGCGACAGCGTGATCCCCGGACCGGCGCGGCGCAACGCCGACCTCAACGCGCCCTACAAGGACGAGCGGCGCTATGACCTTGCGGCGACGATCGAGGTGGCCGAACACCTGAAGCCGGAGCGCTCCGAAAGCTTCGTCGACGATCTGTGCGCGCTGTCCGATGTGGTCCTGTTCTCGGCCGGCATCCCCGATCAGGCGGGCGTGGATCATATCAACCTGCGCTTTCAGGGGGAATGGGCCGAGATGTTCGCCGCGCGCGGTTACGCCTGTTACGATCCGGTCCGTCGACGGCTGGCCGGGTTCGACCAGGCGCTGCCGTGGCTGGTGCAGAACGTGCTGCTCTATGTCAAGGACGGGACGCCAACAGACCCGTTGCTTGAAGAACACCGGATCGTGCCAAAGGCGGCGTCCTATGCTACGAGATGGCACTACAGGCGGCAGATGCGCAAATTGCGCAAGCAAATAAGAAACATGAAGGCGCCGAAATAGGCTGCCTTCGGAATTTTCCCTTCACAGCGCGGCCACCGGTGGTGTCTACTTTCCGTACATGACGGAAAAAGGGAGAAACCATGTCGATTGACAATAGCGGATCTGACTGTTCCGCGAAGTGCCTTCTTGCCGGCGTGGTGCTTGGCCTCGCGGTGGTTGTGGTTTCCTTGCTGGCGACGGGTATGGGTTTTTTCATGTCGCTGGTTCTGGGGATCGTGGTGGCGGTTCTCGTGACGATCGTTCTTCGCATGGTTCTGTGCGTTGACAACGATGCGGTCGGGGCGACCCCTGTCAGCGAGACCACCGCCGGCAGCAGCGCGCCGGTGTCGCCCGTGCCATCGCCGAATCCGGAACCGGCTGCGGCGCCCGAGCCGGAGCTTGACAACACGCCCGCGCCGGAACCCGAACAGGAACCCGAACTGGAACCTGAATCTGACCCTGAGCGCGGCGCAGCCGTGGAAGGCCGTGCATTGCAGCCCGCCGCGATGGAGGCGGCACGCGACGGGGAGCCGGATGACCTCAAGAAGATCAAGGGCATCGGTCCGAAGCTGGAACAATTGCTGCACACGCTCGGAATCTATCACTTCGACCAGATCGCCGCCTGGGGAGAAGCGGAAGTGGCATGGATGGACGACAATCTGCAAGGTTTCCGGGGCCGTGTCACGCGCGACGGATGGGTTGAACAGGCGGGGCGTCTGGCCGCAGGGCAAGAGACGGAATTCTCAAGAAAAGTTGACGATGGGGATGTATACTGACGCGAAGGAGGATGTATGGAATGATCCGAAAAGGACAAACGACATGAAACTTGCTGAAGACATCTGGCTGGGGTCTGTCGCGGCCCGCAACAACCTGATGGCAGCGGCCAATTTCTCCGCCGCCTTCTATGGGAATGCTGCGGTGCAGGGCGTGTCGCTCGGCCTGACCGCGCCGCAAAGGTTCTGGTCGGCGATGGCGCGCGCTGCCGAGGCGGGTCCGTTGGCCCCCGGTCCCGACGCCGCCCGCTGCGCGCCAGCCCCGGCAAGCGCGCCCTCTGCACGTGATGAACGGGCCGCCGGTGCCGTGGTGGCCGCGAGACCCGCCGAAGAGGTGGCAACCGATGAGGCGCCGGTTGATGCACCACCGATTGCCTCGCCCCTGTTGCTTGACGCGCCGCGCGGCGGCGTTGCGGATGACCTGACGGCGATCAGGGGAATCGGGGCCAAGATGTCCGCCAGCCTCAATGAATTCGGGATCTACCATTACGATCAGATTGCCGGGCTCGATGGTGCGGGGATCGACTGGCTCGATCAACACCTGCCTGGGTTCAAGCGCAATTGCGCCCGGTTCGACCTCGTGTCGGGGGCCGGTCAACTGGTTTGACCGGCAGCCGTGCAGCACTAACCTTGCTTGTGCCGGACGTACCGACACGTTTTTTACACGATGGCGGGGCGAATTTGCGGCGCCAAGAGTGGACATCGCCCGCCGCCCTGCCATAAACGGGGCCAAACCGACCCGCGACCCGAGGCATGCCGCCCATGGCTGACGCCCCCCGCAACGCCCCCGTTCAGGCCCGCAAGGCCCGTATCGCCGCGACCGTGATGGCCGCGACCATGCTGCTCTGGATGGGCGCGCAGTTTCTGGGCGGACGGCTTGGCCTGCCGGTGCGCTTCGTGTTTCTATTCGACCTTGCGGCAATTGCGGCTCTGGTCTGGGCGCTGATCGTGACGTATCAGGTCTGGCAAGCGCGCCGTGCAGAAAGGGACTGAGGATGCTTCAGGACAAAGACCGGATCTTTACCAATCTTTATGGCATGCATGACCGCACGCTGGCGGGCGCCAGGAAGCGCGGCCATTGGGACGGCACCAAGGACATCATCGGCCTCGGCCGTGACAAGATCGTCGAGATCATGAAGGCCAGCGGGCTGCGCGGGCGCGGCGGCGCGGGCTTTCCGACCGGCCTCAAGTGGTCTTTCATGCCCAAGGAGAGCGACGGACGCCCGGCCTACCTGGTGGTCAATGCCGACGAATCCGAACCCGGCACCTGCAAGGACCGGGAAATCATGCGCAACGATCCGCACACGCTGATCGAAGGGTGCCTGATCGCCAGTTTTTCGATGAACGCGCATGTCTGCTACATCTACATTCGCGGCGAATACATCCGCGAGCGCGAGGCATTGCAGGCCGCGATCGATGAGTGTTACGACGCGGGCCTGCTGGGGCGGAACGCCGCCGGGTCGGGCTGGGATTTCGACCTCTACCTGCACCACGGCGCCGGCGCCTATATCTGCGGCGAGGAAACGGCGCTTCTGGAAAGCCTTGAAGGCAAGAAGGGTATGCCGCGGATGAAGCCGCCGTTCCCGGCGATGGCGGGCGTTTATGGCTGCCCGACGACCGTCAACAACGTCGAATCGATCGCCGTCGCGCCGACCATCCTGCGCCGCGGGGCGGAGTGGTTTTCAAGCTTCGGACGCGAAAACAACGCCGGCACCAAGATCTTCGCGATCTCGGGCCATGTGAACAAACCTTGCGTCGTTGAAGAGGCTATGTCGATTTCCTTCGAGGAACTGATCGAGACCCATTGCGGCGGTATTCGCGGCGGTTGGGACAACCTTCAGGCGGTGATTCCCGGCGGCTCCTCCGTGCCGTGCGTGCGCGGCGAAAACATGCGCGATGCGATCATGGATTTCGACTATCTGCAAAAAGATCTGCGCTCGGGCCTCGGCACCGCGGCGGTGATCGTGATGGACAAATCCGTGGATATCGTGAAGGCGATCTGGCGGCTATCGAAGTTCTACAAGCACGAAAGCTGCGGACAGTGCACACCGTGCCGCGAGGGCACCGGCTGGATGATGCGGGTGATGGACAGGCTGGTGCGCGGCGAGGCGGAGTTGGAAGAGATCGACATGCTGTTCCAGGTCACCAAGCAGGTGGAAGGCCACACGATCTGCGCGCTTGGCGATGCAGCGGCGTGGCCCATTCAAGGGCTGATCCGCAATTTCCGGGACGAGATCGAGGACCGCATCAAGGCGCAGAAGTCGGGCCGCCTCAGCGCCGTCGCGGCGGAGTAGATGCGGCGCGCGGGCCAGATTGCGGCAGCCTTCGTGCTGTTGCTGGCGGCGCCGCTCGTGGCACAGGTCTCGGGGCTGGACCCTGATGTGGCGGTTGAACGCACCGTGCGCGACGATGAGCGAGGGGTGCGCGCGGTGATACGCTACCGGCCCGAGGTGATGATCGGCGGGAGCGAGGAGATCGTTAACGAAGACGGCACCGCTTCACTCGTCCACTGGGACGGTATTTTCGGCCAGTTCGAAGCCGAGATGATCGAGGGCAAACTCGCCGCCGACGATGGCGAAGCGTTCCTGCGCGAAGCGGTCATCGCGGTCTGCCCAACGGTCGACACCGACGTGCTTGCCGGGCAATGGGTGCAGGTGGCCGGCAATCGCCTGCGCATCTTCGCCCAATGCCCCGAGGTTGACGCAACGCTGGAATAAGGGGACAGCGACAAACCGGTTGCCGGACAATGTTGATCGGATCGGCGCAACGGGGTAATATCCTGCCAAAGCCCTGATCAATGGGGCAGGTGGGGTCCTCTGCAAGGAGGCGGCAGTGGCAAATCAGCAGGTTCAGGGCAGCGACCGCCCGGTTCTCGTCGGGTTTTACCGGCTCTGGATGGTGTCGGTTTTCCTCGTGATGATCGGGCTCGGCGTCTGGCTTGGGTATACTTGG
The DNA here is from genome assembly GCA_002783145.1 of Rhodobacteraceae bacterium CG17_big_fil_post_rev_8_21_14_2_50_65_11. Classification (GTDB taxonomy): domain Bacteria; phylum Pseudomonadota; class Alphaproteobacteria; order Rhodobacterales; family Rhodobacteraceae; genus Nioella. The sequence continues at coordinate 4,438 of PFEX01000155.1, forward strand.
GGGATCGGCGGGTCGATCCTTGGCTCCGTCATCGGGATGCTTGTCGCGGGCGTGGTGATGATGGTGCTCAACACACCTGAAAAGCTGGAAACGGCGATCTATACTACGCTTGGCATCGGCTTCGTCGGTTTGCTGATCTACCTGATCATCGCGTTCTGGGGCGTTCGACTCTGATCGCAATTGGCAGTCGCCCGCCGATGTCATCAGGTAACAGCGCGCGGATATTGCATGACACCCACCTCGCAGCCCATCTGTCCGGGACAGTCCAAAGCTTGCAGAGGTTTTTCCAGATGCTCAGGTTCTTGCCGATGATCGCCCTCGCCCTTCTGGTTGCGCAGCCGCTGCGCGCCGATCAGTGGGACGCGTTGCGCGCCGATCCCGTCATCAGCGAAGGGCTGATCCGTTTTGCCATTGCGCGCCACATCCATAACCGCTGTGACGATATTTCCGCCCGCCGCCTGCGCGCCATCACCTACATCTCCTCGCTGGTCAGTCTTGCAGAGGACAGGGGCTACAGCCGGTCGGAGATCCGCGCCTATGTCGATGACGAGGCCGAACAGGACCGCGTGCGCGCGCTGGCCGATGAACGGCTTGCCGCGCGCGGCGCCTCGCCCGAGCAGATGGGCGGCTATTGCACCGTGGGGCGTGAGGAGATCGCCGCCGGAAGCGAGATCGGCCGCTTGCTGCGGTAGCGCCAGAGTCCTGCCTTTTCCATGAAACGCGACACTGGCCGCAGCGCTTGTCCGCGGCGCGTCCCCCGACGCGCGTCCGTGTTGCCGGATCGTGGCGGATAGCGGAAAATTCTGCCCGCGGCGTTGCATCTTCCGCGCAAGCGCGGCAGGACGGACGGGCGGCAATTTTCCGCGTGAAACCGGCCGCGTGGTGCGCTAGGTATGCCACCAACGGGACGACCGCGATGCGCAAGGGTGAAGCATGACCGAGCTACGCAAAATCATCATCGACGACATGGAAATCGAGGTCGATCCAGCGCTGACGCTGATCCAGGCCTGCGAACAGGCCGGGATCGAGATTCCGCGGTTCTGTTACCACGAACGCCTGTCGATTGCCGGCAATTGCCGGATGTGCCTTGTTGAAGTGCAGCCCGGCCCGCCGAAGCCCGCCGCCTCCTGCGCGATGCAGGTCAAGGACATGCGCCCCTTCCCCGATGGCAGCCCGCCGAAAATCTCGACCCGCTCGCCGATGGTCAAGAAGGCGCGCGAGGGTGTGATGGAGTTTCTGCTGATCAACCATCCGCTCGATTGCCCGATCTGTGACCAGGGCGGCGAATGCGACCTTCAGGATCAGGCGATGGCTTACGGGGTGGATTTCAGCCGCTACCGTGAACCCAAACGTGCGAGCGAGGATCTGGACCTTGGTCCGTTGGTCGGCACCCACATGACTCGCTGCATCAGTTGCACCCGCTGCGTGCGCTTCACCACCGAGGTCGCGGGCATTCACCAGATGGGCCAGACCGGGCGCGGCGAAGATGCCGAGATCACCAGCTATCTCAACCGGACGCTCGATTCGAACCTTCAGGGCAACATCATCGACCTGTGCCCGGTCGGCGCGCTGACCTCAAAACCCTATGCCTTCACCGCGCGGCCGTGGGAGTTGAGCAAGACCGAAACCATCGACGTGATGGACGCGCTCGGCAGCAATATCCGTGTCGACGCCAAGGGCCGTGAGGTCATGCGCATCCTGCCGCGCAATCACGATGGCGTGAACGAGGAATGGATTTCCGACAAGACGCGCTTCATCTGGGACGGGCTGCGCCGGCAGCGTCTCGACCGGCCTTACCTGCGCGAGAACGGCAAGCTTCGCCCCGCGACATGGCCGGAGGCTTTGTCCGCAACCGCCGCCGCGATGAAGGGCAGGAAAGTGGCCGGTCTGGTGGGCGATCTGGTCCCGACCGAGGCGGCCTTCGCGCTGAAACAGTTGATAGAGGGGCAGGGCGGCAGCGTCGAATGTCGCACTGACGGGGCCAAACTGCCTGTCGGCAACCGGGGCGCCTATGTCGGCACCGCTACGATCGGGGATATCGACGATTCCGAGATGATTCTGCTTGTCGGCACCAACCCGCGTGACGAGGCACCGGTGCTGAACGCGCGCATCCGCAAGGCGTGGCTGGCCGGGGCCGAGGTGGCGCTGATCGGGGCGCCGGCGGACCTGACCTATGACTACTATCACGCTGGAACCGGCCGCAAGGCGCTGCTCGACATGATCGAGGAGGGCGTTTCGGACGACACCCGCGAGGGCAAGAAAAGCCTCGTGATCGTCGGGCAGGGGGCGCTGCGCGAAGCCGATGGCGCGGCTGTTCTGGCGCAGGTGCAGAAAATGGCGGAGATCTCCGGCTCCGGCCTTCTGGTTCTGCACAGCGCCGCCGGTCGGGTCGGTGCGATGGACGTGGGCGCTGTGACCGAAGGCGGCCTGGAGGCTGCCATCGACGGGGCGGAGGTGATCTATAACCTCGGCGCGGACGAGGTGGATGTCGCGGCTGGCCCGTTTGTCATCTATCAGGGCAGCCATGGCGACCGGGGCGCGCACCGCGCCGACGTGATCCTGCCCGCCGCCGCCTATCCAGAGGAACAGGGCGTGTTCGTGAACACCGAGGGCCGCCCGCAACTGGCCCTTCGCGCCGGGTTCGCTCCTGGCGAGGCCAAAGAGAATTGGGCCGTCCTGCGGGCGTTGTCGGCGGAACTTGGCGCGACCCAGCCCTGGGACAGCCTGGCGCAACTGCGCCGCGCCATGGTTGCGGCGGTGCCGCATCTGGCGCTGATCGACGAGGTGCCGGTGAACGAGGCGCAACCGATGGAGCTGCGGGCGCCGGGCGATGCCGATTTCGTGCCGGCAATCAGGGATTTCTACCTGACCAACCCGATTGCCCGCGCGTCGAGCCTGATGGCCGAGTTGAGCGCGCAGGCCAAGGCGCGGACGGAAACCGCCGTCGCGGCGGAGTGATGACCGGTGCCGGGTGGTGAACGCCTCCGGCCCGGTCTGGGCGTATGTGTCATTGTGCTGGCGTTCTCGGGGTGCAGCCCCGATGCGGGCACCACGCGAAGCGCGGCACCGGCGCAGTTTGAGTATCTGGCGGTCGAGACCCGGCTTCTGGATGAGGATCTTGTTAATGTCCGCGTCGAAATGCGCGGGGCGAGGGGGCGCGAGGACGTGGCCGATTTTGCTGAATGTGCAGCCGCAGAGTATGCGCTGATCCGGGGTTACGGTTTCGCGCGACATGTTCGCACAAATGTGCAGGAAGAGGCTGGTCTTTGGCGGGCAGATGCGGTTTACACCGTGTCACCGGCGCTACCGCGCGGCTTGCGGACGATGGACGCAGAAGTGGTGGTTGCCGACTGCGCCGAGCTTGGCATTCCGACGGTGTGAGGAAAAATGGCTGAATTCTTTACGACCACCCCCGGCATCGCGCTGATCATTGTCGCGCAATGTCTTGCCGTGATCGCATTCGTGATGATCTCGCTGCTGTTCCTGGTCTACGGGGACAGAAAAATCTGGGCGGCGGTGCAGATGCGCAAGGGGCCGAACGTTGTGGGCGTCTTCGGGCTGCTGCAATCGGTCGCCGACGCCCTGAAATACGTGCTGAAAGAGGTGGTGATCCCGGCGGGTGCGGACCGGCCTGTGTTCATCCTCGCGCCGCTGACCAGTTTCGTGCTGGCGATCATGGCGTGGGCGGTGATTCCGTTTAACGATTCATGGGTTCTGGCGGATCTCAATGTAGCCATCCTTTACGTCTTCGCCATTTCCTCGCTGGAGGTCTACGGCGTGATCATGGGTGGCTGGGCGTCGAACTCCAAGTACCCGTTTCTCGGATCGTTGCGTTCCGCTGCGCAGATGATTTCCTACGAGGTGTCGATCGGCCTGATCATCATCGGGGTGGTGATTTCCAGCGGGTCGCTCAATTTCGGCGAGATCGTTCGCGCGCAGGATACCGGCTACGGCTTCTTCGGCTGGTACTGGCTGCCACACCTTCCGATGGTATTCCTGTTCTTTATCTCGGCTCTCGCCGAAACCAACCGCCCGCCCTTCGATCTGCCGGAGGCGGAATCGGAACTGGTCGCTGGATATCAGGTGGAATACTCGGCGACGATGTTCCTGCTGTTCATGGCCGGCGAATACATCGCCATCTTCCTGATGTGCGCGCTCGTCTCGCTTCTGTTCTTCGGCGGCTGGCTGTCGCCGATTCCCGGCCTGCCCGACGGGGCGTTGTGGATGGTTGCGAAGATGGGCTTCTTCTTCTTCATCTTCTCCATGGTAAAGGCGATCACCCCGCGCTATCGCTATGATCAGCTGATGCGCATTGGCTGGAAGGTGTTCCTGCCGATGTCGCTGGGCTGGGTGGTGATCGTATCCTTCCTGGCGAAATTCGAAATCCTCGGCGGCTTCTGGGCCCGCTGGATGATCGGAGGCTGACCCATGACTCAGATCGACTATACCCGTGCCACGAAATACTTCCTGCTGGCGGATTTCTTCCAGGGGTTCAAACTCGGGCTGAAGTATTTCTTCGCCCCCAAGGCAACGGTGAATTACCCGCATGAAAAGGGGGCGCTCAGCGTGCGCTTTCGCGGCGAACACGCGCTGCGCCGCTATCCGAGCGG
>PFEX01000155.1:9090-9232 GCA_002783145.1 Rhodobacteraceae bacterium CG17_big_fil_post_rev_8_21_14_2_50_65_11
CCGGCGCAGGCCATCACCATCGACGCCGAACCGCGCGAGGATGGCAGCCGCCGCACCACCCGCTACGACATCGACATGACCAAGTGCATCTATTGCGGCTTCTGCCAGGAGGCGTGCCCGGTCGATGCCATCGTTGAAGGCC
>PFEX01000157.1:224-8998 GCA_002783145.1 Rhodobacteraceae bacterium CG17_big_fil_post_rev_8_21_14_2_50_65_11
AGGCTGAGATCCCATCGCTGGTGAAGGAAGGTTTCCACCATCTCGCGCGACATGATCGCGCGGTCGTAGGCGGAAAAGGCGACGTGCATCAGGCCGATGGTTTCGCCATGCGCGATGATCGGCAGGCAGAAATAGGGCGTATCGGCGTTCTCGGTGTGGGCGCAGGGAAACTCGATCGCGCGGGTGCCGTAGGAATAGGCCCGGCCGCGGCGCAGGGCCCAGCAATCCTCGGCGTCGACATGTTCGTGCGGGGTGCCGTCGCCCCAGGCTGTTTTCAGGTCCAGCGTGTCGCGGGAATTGGAGTAGATATAAAGCTGCCCCTCGGATTCCGGCATCAACGTGTGCATGGATTTCTGCACCACCATCAAGAGTTCGGTCAGCGACTTGGCCGAATAGAGCCATTCGCTGACCTGGCTGAGCAGCTTGCGCTCGTGCCGGCGCTGTTCCTCGTTGGCCATCACTTCGCAGGTCTTTTCCTCCATCAGGCGGCGCTCGGTAATGTCGCGGTTGATCGACATGTGGTGGGTGTGGATGCCGTTCTCGTCGAAGATGGGGGTCAGCGTCTTGTCCACCCAGACCGTATCGCCGGTCGCGGTGTAGTGCAGGATATCGACGGTCAGCGTCTCGCGGCCCTGGGTTGCGCGCAACACCCGGTCGCGCGCAACGGCGTCGGTTTCGGGGCCATCGAGCAAGCCGCGCGCCGGCGCGCCCCGGATGTTGTCCAGCCGGTAGCCGAACATGCGTTCGAAACCGGTATTGACCCAGACGATATTGTTGTCGAGATCGGTGACCAGAACCGCGTCGAGGATATGGCGCAGCGTGAGGTCCGCGTAGCGCCGGTATTCATCGGACAGGTCATCCCGCTCTGCGAGGGACTCTGCCAAAGGGGAAGGCACCGATTCGTCATCCATCATGCCAGCGACATTCGGCGGAAAGAATGAACAATTTCTTTCCGCAGGCGCGTTGTTCCCTCGGCATTTTCCGAAAACCGGTTCCAGCCTGCGATTTCCGGGCCGACGCCGGCATCGACACTGGTGACGTGACTCGCGGCGCGTCTTTTGCCGCGCATCCTGTTGACTTACCCGTCGCGCTTGCCTATGTGTCTGTCGTTATCACTCCCCAAGGGTGAGTGATAACACTTTATGAAACATACGAACCGAAGGAGTGTTCGCAAGATGGCATTCACACCGCTGCATGACCGTGTGCTCGTCGAGCGCGTCGAAAGCGACGAGAAAACCGCAGGCGGACTGATCATCCCCGACACCGCCAAGGAAAAGCCCTCCGAAGGGTTGGTTGTGGCCGCTGGCGAAGGCGCCAAGGACGAAAATGGCGACCGCATCGCCATGGACGTCAAGGCCGGCGACAAGATTCTTTTCGGCAAATGGTCCGGAACCGAAGTGACCGTTGACGGCAAGGAACTGCTGATCATGAAGGAAAGCGATATCCTCGGGATCATCTCCTGAGCCGCGCGCTGACCCTCAAGACAACTTACAAGAACAGGAGCAAGCTCAATGGCTGCTAAGGACGTCAAGTTCAATACCGATGCCCGCAACCGCATGCTGAAGGGTGTAAACATCCTCGCTGACGCGGTGAAGGTGACCCTCGGCCCCAAGGGCCGCAACGTCATTCTCGACAAATCCTTCGGCTCCCCGCGGATCACCAAGGACGGTGTGACCGTGGCCAAGGAGATCGAACTGGAAGACAAGTTCGAGAACATGGGCGCACAGATGGTGAAGGAAGTCGCTTCCCGCACCAACGATGAGGCCGGCGATGGCACCACCACCGCCACCGTGCTGGCACAGGCCATCGTCAAGGATGGTCTGAAGCAGGTTGCGGCGGGCTTGAACCCGATGGACCTCAAGCGCGGCATCGACCTCGCCGTCGACAAGGTGATCGAGGGCATCAAGGCCGCATCGCGCCCGGTCAACGATTCCGCCGAAGTCGCGCAGGTTGGCACCATCTCCGCCAACGGCGAGGTCGAGATCGGCCGCCAGATCGCTGACGCGATGCAGAAAGTCGGCAATGACGGCGTCATCACCGTCGAGGAAAACCGCGGGCTGGAAACCGAGACCGACGTGGTCGAGGGCATGCAGTTCGACCGTGGCTACCTCAGCCCCTACTTCGTGACCAACTCCGACAAGATGATTGCCGAACTCGATGACTGCCTGATCCTGCTGCACGAAAAGAAACTGTCCTCGTTGCAGTCGATGGTTCCGCTGCTCGAACAGGTGATCCAGTCGCAAAAACCGCTGCTGATCATCGCCGAGGACGTGGAAGGCGAGGCGCTTGCCACGCTGGTCGTCAACAAGCTGCGTGGCGGCCTCAAGATCGCCGCCGTCAAGGCGCCGGGCTTCGGCGATCGCCGCAAGGCCATGCTGCAGGACATCGCGATCCTGACCGGTGGTCAGGTAATCTCGGAAGATCTGGGCATGAAGCTTGAATCGGTGACCATGGACATGCTTGGCACCGCCAAGACCGTGAACATCACCAAGGACGAAACCACCATCGTCGACGGTCACGGCGACAAGGCCGAGATCGAGGCCCGCGTGGCGCAGGTCCGTGCACAGATCGAGGAAACCACCTCCGACTACGACAAGGAGAAGCTTCAGGAACGCGTCGCCAAGCTGGCCGGCGGTGTTGCTGTCATCCGTGTCGGTGGCATGACCGAAATCGAGGTGAAGGAGCGCAAGGACCGTGTCGATGACGCGCTCAACGCGACCCGCGCCGCGGTTCAGGAAGGCATCGTTGTCGGCGGCGGCGTGTCGCTGGTGCAGGGTGCCAAGAAGCTCGTCGGGCTGGAAGGGGCCAACAGCGACCAGACCGCCGGCATCGCGATAGTACGCCGCGCGCTGGAAGCGCCGCTGCGTCAGATTGCCGAGAACGCCGGTGTCGATGGTGCCGTTGTCGCGGGCAAGATCCGCGAAAGCGACGACCTGTCGTTCGGCTTCAACGCGCAGACCGAGGAATATGGCGACATGTTCAAGTTCGGCGTGATCGACCCGGCCAAGGTTGTGCGTACGGCACTGGAAGACGCGGCCTCGGTCGCTTCGCTGCTGATCACCACCGAAGCGATGATCGCTGACATCCCGCAGAGGGATGGCGGCGGTGCCGGTGGCGGCATGCCCGACATGGGCGGCATGGGCGGCATGATGTAATCTGCCGATCCACCCGGATCTAGGGAAAGGGGCCTTTCGGGGCCCCTTTTCTGTTTTCGGGCGACGACGGGCTTTCCTTCGCGCGTCGCGTGCGGCAGGAGAACGGCCATGACCTTGCCGCCGCTTTGCCTGACCAACGCCACCGTCCTGCGCCCCGACGGATTTTCCAACGCGCCGCTGTCGCTGGCCGGGGGCCGCGTCGTGGCGTCTGGCGGGCGCAGCGTGAACCTCACCGGCTACATGGTTCTGCCGGGCATCATCGACCTGCACGGCGATGGGTTCGAACGCCACCTCGCGCCGCGCCGGGGGGCTCAGACCGATCTGCTCGCCGGGCTTCAGGCGGTGGATGCGGAGCTGGCTTCCAATGGCATCACAACCGCCATGCTGGCGCAGTTCTTCAGTTGGGAAGGCGGTCTGCGCAACCCCGATTTCGCCGAACGCGTGGCCGATTCGCTGGCGCGCGTCGACACGCTGACCGACATGCGCCTGCAATTGCGGCTGGAGGTCAACCTGCTTGACGCCTACGACCGCGCGTTGGCGCTGGTGCGTCGCGCCGGGATCGGGCTCGTCACCTTCAACGACCACCTGCCGCACAAGCACCTGGCCGAGGGCCGGACGCCGCCGCGCCTGACCGGACAGGCGATCAAGAGCGGCCGCAGCCCAGAGGCGCATCATGCGCTGCTCAAACGCCTGCACGAAAACGGCCCGCAGGTGCCTGCCGCGCTGGCCCGCCTGGCCGCCGTGTTGATGGCCGATGGCGTTCTGCTCGGCAGCCATGACGACACCACGCCCGGCGACCGCGACCGCGCCCATGCCATTGGCGCACGGCTGGCGGAGTTTCCCGAGACGCTGGCGGCGGCGCGGGCCGCCCATGCCGCCGGTGATCCGGTGGTGATGGGTGCGCCGAACGTGGTCCGGGGCGGGTCGCATGACAAGAAGGTCTCGGCGGAAGCGGTGATCCGCGACGGCGCCTGCGATGCGCTGGCCTCCGACTATCACTACCCCGCCCCGCGCCACGCGGCTTTCGCGCTGGCCGATCGCGGGGCGATGCCGCTGGCCGAGGCATGGGCGCTGATTTCGGCGCGCCCGGCGGCAGTCATGGGCTGGACTGACCGGGGCTGGCTGGAGACCGGGGCGCGCGCCGACCTGGTGATTATCGACCGCGCGACGCGGCGGGTCGCGGCGACGTTGGCGGGCGGGCAGATCGCGTATCTCTGCGGCCCGCTTGCTGCGCGGTTCGTCTGACCCGCGCCTCATCCGCGCCTTTCGGCGCGTCATCGGCCGAAGAGCGCTCGGGCAACCGAGTGCGATGAGGCCCTTGCGCCACCTCTGCCTTTGCGGTGTTCTGCGCTGACCTTGACCGGAGCCCCGACATGCGCCTGTTCCTCCTGACCGCGCTGACCATGCTGGCCTTTGCCGCCAATTCCATCCTCAACCGGATGGCGCTTGCGGCGGGTGATATCGACGCGATGGGCTTTGCGGTGATCCGCGTCGCCTCCGGCGCGGCGATCCTTGTCGCAATGGCGCTGATCCAGCGCCGTCGCCTGCCGCTGATGGCGCCGGGGCGGATCACCGGGGCGCTGTCGCTCTGCCTCTACCTTGTCGGCTTTTCCGTCGCCTACATGCGGCTCGATGCCGGGCTCGGGGCGCTGATCCTCTTTGGCTGTGTGCAGATCACCATGTTCGCGGGCGCGGTCATCGCCGGCGAGACGGTGCCGCGCCCGCGCTGGATCGGGGCCGGGGTGGCGCTGATCGGGTTGGGCTGGCTGGTCTGGCCGGCGGGCGCGGTTCAGGTGCCACTGCTGGGCACGCTGTTCATGGCGCTCGCGGGGGCGGGCTGGGGGGTCTATTCGCTGGCGGGGCGAAAGTCGGGCGATCCGCTGGCCGCGACGGCGGCGAATTTCCTGCTCGCCCTGCCGGTCTGCGTCGCGGCGGCGCTGCTTTTGCCTGGCGTGGCGGAGCCTGCGGCGATCACCCTGCGCGGTGTCTTGCTGGCCTGCGTCGCGGGCGCGGTGACCTCGGGCCTTGGTTACGCGCTGTGGTATTCGGTGCTGCCAAGGCTCGACTCGTCGATCGCCGGGCTGGTGCAGCTGACGGTGCCGGTTATCGCCCTTCTTGGCGGTATCGTGCTTCTGGGCGAGGGGGTCAGCCTGCGGCTGGCTGCCGCCGGGGCGGTGGTGCTGGGCGGGATCGCCTACGGGCTGGCCGCACCTCAGCGCAGGATCGGTTCCAGCGGGTCGTAGAGGATCCCTTCGCCCCAGGCCGCATCGGCAAGGCTGTCGGGCTTTACGTTGATCCCGGCCATCTCGGCGCGGCTGAACAGCCGGCGCACCGTCACGATGCCCTCGGGATCCCGCCACCCGTCATCGAGCTGGCCCGCGACCAACGTGCAGTGGAAATAGATGTCGACCTGGTGGAAGGTGCCGTCGGGATCGTGAAACTCGTTCACAAGGCAGGGATCGCCGACCGCGACGGTCAGGCCGGTTTCCTCTCTGAATTCGCGCGCGAGGTTGTCAGGCAGCGCCGCGCCGCGTTCCACCCCGCCGCCGGGCGCACACCACAGTGCAGCCCGGTGACCCGGCCAGGCGTTCACCAGAAGCAGGCGATCGTCGATCAGAAGGAGGCCGCGCACGGCAAGACGGGGGGCTGGCATGGGGCATTTCTGCACCCGGCAGCGGGGGGATGCAAGGTCAGGCTTGGGGTGTCACATTCGGTTGCTATGTAGAGCGCATGAAACACGCGATTCCCCTTGCCTTGGCCTTGGCCTTGACCCTGCCCCTCGTCGCGCCGGTGCCGGCCCGCGCCGATTGTGTCATCCTTCTGCACGGGCTGGCGCGGTCCGCGTCCTCCTTCTGGTTGATGGAGGATGTGCTGGTGCGCGAAGGCTTTACCGTGGTGAACCGGGACTACCCCTCGACCGAGGCTTCGATCGAGGCGCTCGCACCTGCCGCCATCGACCCTGCGGTCGAGACCTGCGGCGCCGAGACCATCCATTTCGTAACCCATTCCATGGGCGGCATCCTGTTGCGCTACTGGCTGTCGCAGACCGATCCGCCGCAGCTTGGCCGGGCGGTGATGCTGGCGCCGCCCAACCAGGGGTCGGAGCTGGTGGACCGGCTGGGCGAGGTGGCAGCCTTTGAACGGCAATACGGGCCTGCGGGGCAGGAACTGGGCACCGGCGAGGGCGCCGTGGCGCGCCGCCTTCCGCCGGTGGATTTCGAGCTTGGGGTGATCGCGGGCTATGGCACAATCAACCCCGTGGCGTCGGCGCTGATCGAGGGGCCGGACGACGGGACCGTGGCGCTGGACAGCACGCGGGTCGAGGGCATGGCCGATTTCATCGCCCTGCGCGTCACCCACACCTTCATGATGAACAACCCGCTGGTGGTGGCCGAGACGCTGGAATTCCTGCGAACCGGTGCGTTCGACCATGACATGCAGTTCATCGACGGGGTCGGCGATCTGCTTGAGTGACGGCTTGCATGGCGCGGGCGGCGGGTGAAAGCCGCGCGTTTGCCAAACCTCGGGATGACAATCCGACACCGATGCGAGGCGCCTCAGACCGGCCAAATCGGAAGTGGCCCCGATCTGCGCTGTCGTTGCGAAATCGTCAGCCCGTGCGGGCGGGTCATGCCGGAGGCGCGCCTCTGGCACGAGTGATCGCGCGCCTCTGGCACGACCGATCGCGCGCCTCCTCCGGCCCTTTGCGGGGCCGTCCTCGGCCAATGCCCGCACCGTTGCCGGGGGTGGTCAGTGCACGCTGACCGGCGTCATGTCGTTCTGGCGCGCCACGACGAAAGCGAGCTTGCGGTCGCGCACCAGCGCCAGTTGCTCACCCGCTTCGTTGCCGATCACGTAAAGCGATGTCAGCCCCGCACCGCTGGCCTGCTCCTTGATCCCTTCGGGCAAGTCCTCGACCGCGACCTTGCGCACATAGACGATGGGCCGCGCGCCGACGTTTGCCGTTTCGCTGGGTTCATGCATTGTCCTTGCCTCCTGCCCGGATCTTGATGGTCTGGACCACGGTGTCGGGCACCTCGCGCCGCAGGTCGACATGCAGCAGCCCGTGCTCCATCTTTGCGCTGCTGACCTTGACACCGTCGGCCAGCACGAAACTGCGCTGGAACTGGCGTGCCGCGATGCCGCGATGCAGGAACACGCGGCCTTCGTCCTCGTCACCTTGGCGGCCCCGGATCACCAGTTGCCGGTCCTCCAGCGTGATCGACAGGTCCGCTTCCGAAAAGCCGGCCACGGCCAGCGTAATTCGAAAGGCAGCTTCGCCCCGCGCCTCGATGTTGTAGGGCGGGTAGCCGTCATTTCCGGTCTTGGCGGTGCGTTCCACCAGCCGCTCCAACTGGTCGAACCCCAAAAGGAACGGGTGCGAGCCAAGTGTCAGTTTCGTCATCGGGCACATCCTTCGAAAGCGATCTGCAAATACGGGGCCCCGTCACGGCGGCCTCTGCGTAAGATATGGGGCCGAGACGGCGTCGCTGCAAGGCGCACAACGCTTTGCGATGGCGCGACAATCCGGTATCTTCAGGCTCTGCAATGACGACTCAGCCCGAGGTCCGCCACCGATGAACGCCCCGCAAGAAATGACCCACGAGGATGTGCTGCGCGCAAGGCTCGGGGTGTTCAAGCGAGAACATCGTGACCTCGATGACGCGATCACCGCGCTTGAAGGTGCCCTCAAGCCCGACCAGTTGACCTTGCGCCGCCTGAAAAAGCGCAAACTTGCCCTGAAGGATGAAATCGCGCGCCTCGAGGATGAGCTTTACCCCGATATCATTGCGTAGCTGCCGCGCATCCCTATAGTGCGCGCTTCGTGACAGGCAGCGAGGATTTCACGCGATGGCAAAGGTCGAGGTCGGTATCATCATGGGCAGCCAGTCGGACTGGCCGACGATGACGGAAGCCGCCGATATCCTGAAGGAACTGGCCGTGCCCTGTGAGGCGCGTATCGTGTCGGCGCACCGCACTCCGGATCGGCTGTGGTCCTATGGGTGCGAGGCGGTGGATCGGGGCCTGAAGGTGATCATCGCGGGGGCGGGCGGTGCGGCGCATCTGCCGGGCATGATGGCCTCCAAGACGCGGCTTCCGGTGATCGGGGTGCCGGTAGAGACACGGGCGCTTTCAGGTGTCGACAGTCTTTATTCGATCGTGCAGATGCCGCGCGGCTACCCGGTGGCGACGATGGCGATCGGGGCGGCTGGCGCGAAGAACGCCGGGCTGTTGGCCGCCGGTATCCTTGCGCTGAGCGATGCCGCGCTTGCCGACCGGCTCGATGCATGGCGCGCGGCGCTGTCGGCCTCCATCCCCGAGGAGCCGGTCGATGAATGACAGACTGCCCGCAGGATCCACCATCGGCATTCTGGGTGGCGGTCAGCTTGGCCGGATGCTGTCGGTCGCGGCCTCGCGGCTTGGGTACCGGACCCATATCTATGAACCGGGTGCCGCGCCTGCGGGCGATGTTGCGGCACAGGTTACGCAAGGCGCCTATGACGATCTGGAGGCCCTCGCGCGGTTCGCGGCCTCCGTCGATCTGATCACCTACGAGTTCGAGAACATCCCCGCCGAGGCGCTCGATGTGCTTGCCGCCACGACGCCGCTTTTCCCCTC
>PFEX01000024.1:0-1953 GCA_002783145.1 Rhodobacteraceae bacterium CG17_big_fil_post_rev_8_21_14_2_50_65_11
GACCGTCTGCGGGCCCAGAGGGAGGCGGACATGGAAAAGGGAGCCGCCGACATGTGGCGCACCACCGTTGCCGATACCGTCCTTGCGCTGCTGCGCACCGACGAACCCGTAACCCGCGACCGGCTCCGCCAGGAGATCGAGGCGCAGATTACCGCCTCCGACAACCGCTTCGACAAGGCTCGCATGCTCGGGGCGCTGAACGTCCTGAATGGGCGCAACCCGCGCGATTAGCGATCTGGCCCGCGGCGCGCTCATTCGGCACGCTCCCGCCCCGGCCCGCCGGTGAGCACAATTCCCGCCCGCGCGCACATCGCTTTCAGCGCCTCGATCACGCTGGCGATCTGTTTCCAGTCGCGCAGCCCGTCGACATCGAACGGCACCGCCCCCCAGGCCTTCTCGAACCGCGCCCGGATGAAGGCATTGAGGCCCGCCGCCCCCGGCAGATCGACCGCACCGGCCAGCACCAGCTGGCGCCACAGCACATGGCAATAGCGGATGTCACCGCGCGTGGCGGGGCAGCGATGGCTGCGCCCGGTCTTGCCCGACGACGGCTTGAAGCCGCGCGCCTTCAGCGCCTCCAGCACCGCCACCTGCTCGGCGGCACTCATTTGCGTGAGGCTTGCCTTGCCGGTCACCAGCAGTTGCAGATCGCGCCGGCTGTCATCATTGAGCCCCAGATCGCGGCAGGCGACGTGGATGGTCTTGAGAACGGTATTTCTGGTCATCATCCACGCCCTTTCCGGATTTCCCGCGCCCGGTGTTCCAGCTTGCAAACCGCCAGGATCACCGGCTTGACCTCGGCCGGGGCGGCGTCATAGCCGCGCCCGAACCGGCCGTTGAGCCGTGGCAGCAGCGCCAGCGGGATCGCCTCCCAGTTCGCCGGATCGCAGTTGGTCTTGTCGCCGTCCAGGCATTTCAGCACCATGCCTTCGGGCAGCGGCCCGTGCGCCGCTTCCCACAGGTGGCGGTGCTTGGCCACATAGCTGCGCTCATAGCCGGTGTGCGGGTTGGTCTCGGCCACGCTGATCTCGACATAGCCATCCGTGGTGACCCGCTCGTGCCCCAGATATCTGGTGTTGTGCGGCAGATGGCCCTTCCTGAACCAGTTGGCAGCGGTGTTCGGGTTGAACGGCATCTTCTTGCCCTTGTTGGCGGGCACATGACCTTTACGAAAGATGCCGTTCGACCCTGCCCAGCCCTTGCGCTTGCACAGGCCGCAGATATTGTCCTGCGACACATCGGTGCGGCCAAACCGGAAACAGAACCCGGCATGCAGGACTGCGCGCGAGCGGTCGTGATAGTGGGCCTCGATCCACGCCAGTTCCTCGGGCAGGTAGCGGATCCGGCTGCCTTTCATTCCCCGCCCTTTCCGATCAGCGGCAGCATCGGCAGCACCTTTTCGCCATGCTCGGCGTAAAGCCTGGCCGCCATCAGCCGCAGCTTGCTGCTCTCGGTAATCTGGTCGGCCAGATCGACAATCGCGGCAGACCGCTTCACCTCGGCATCAAGCTGCTCGGGCGTCAGTCCGTCTTCGCGCAGCCGTTCAAGCTGCGCAAACAGGTGGTCATTGAGGTCGGCGAGCTTGTTTTTCATCGCCTTATGCCTTCGCCAGATCGATGGTGATGGCTTCCCACGGCCCGTCGAACGCGGCGCGCCGGTAGCAGCGCACATAGGTCTTGGAGCCGACGATCTTCATCGCATCCCGGATCGCCGCCATGCCACGCAGCCAGCGCGGGTCGGTGATGTCCAACCTGAGCAGCATGAAGATCGCGGCGCGGTTGATCTGGCCTTCCTTGTCGGTGTTGAAGGCGCGGGTGACGATCGCCTTGATCTCGTCGCGTGCCGAGGCCGCCCATTCGTTCAGGCACTCGTCCACCAGCCCCTTGGCGATCTGCAACTCGGGACCGAAGGCAATGGCGTCCGCCACCTGCACCGTCACCTTGTAAAGCCCGT
>PFEX01000024.1:1986-8923 GCA_002783145.1 Rhodobacteraceae bacterium CG17_big_fil_post_rev_8_21_14_2_50_65_11
CGCCGATCCGGGCCTCGTATTCCTGCGCCAGCAGCGCCTCGAAGCCCGAAATGTCATCGAACGTGTGCGCCTTGAACCGCGCCACCTGATCCGACAGCGGCACCGCAAAGCCGATGATCCGGCGCACCACCTCGTCCTGCAGCTGGTCCTGCGCCTTGATCAGCGACACGGGCACCAGCTTGCCCTGACCGTCGCGCATATGGGGGCGGCCATCGACCAGCACCCTGCCGTCCGGGATCGTGGTTTCCGTGACAGGGACGTTCATTTCATAGCTCATTTCAACACCTCCTTTTCAGTCTCTACAATCAGCAGTTCCGGCGCATCCGCGCCGGGCGGCGTGGCCACCAGCCCCAGCACCACCAGGGCGCAGGCCATCGCCTCACTCTCGTCCATCGACAGCAGGGTCACGCCGCGCCGCCCCCACAGATCGACCTTGCCAAGCCCGCGCGAGGCGAGGGTCAGCATTTCTCTTTGGGTCAGGCGCGTCATTAGCCCTCCTCCCTCGCGTTGCGCGGGCAGGCGGCGCAGGCGCGAAACATCAGCACCCGGAGCGGGTTGCCCGTAGCAAAGCTGCGCGCCTTGGCGCGCCAGTCCTGGCACTCATGCGCGGGCAGCGTGCCGAGCGCCGGGCAATCGACCCGCGCCAGTTGAAAGACACTTCTGAACCGCTCTTCAATGGCGCTTGAATTCGCCGGATACTTGGCGTGCAGCACCTGACTGATCAGCCCTGCCGAGCGCTCCATGCGCGCAGCCACCCGGTTCTGGCTGGTAGCACCACATTCGACCGCCAGCGCCTCGACCCAGTCCGGCAAGTCCTCGCCCCAGGCGGCGCGCGCAATCTCGAGCGGGCTGCTCATGGCACGCCCCCGGTCAGCAGCACCAACTCGCCGATATTGTCATCCCAGACCGCGCGCACGCGCCGTTCGCGCGGCGGACGCGGGCCGGTGTTGCGGATCAGCCGGTAGATCGCCTCGCGCCGCCCGGGCACCGCCGTGCGTTCGACCTTGATGTAGCCCGCCTTCAGGAGTGCCTGGCAATAGCCCTGCGCCGCTTCCAGCTTGACCGGCACCGAGGCGGTCGAGGAATGCGCGGCAAGATCGGTGGGCGTGAAACTGCGCAAGCCCCGCATCGCGGTCCAGAGATTGAGCGGCACCGAGCCACCGGTGCCCGCCTCGCGCGTGCGCTGGAACTCGGCCACGACGCGATAAAGGTTACGCCGCCCGACACCGCGCTGCACGTTGATGCAGGCGCCGTCCTGTTCCCAGGCGCGCACGATCGCGCTCGCCCGCAACAAGCTGACGTGCAGCTCGGCGCTGATCTCGGCGTAGCCGAAGGTGCCAAGCCGAAGCGCCACCGCCCAGGCTGCATCCGCGATGGCCGCGCGGGTTTGCGGGGTTTGGAACATCACGCGACCCTCCGCTTGGCGTCGGCCTTGCGACGGTAATCTTCGGCCATTTCGTCGCGCCGCGCGGCGGGTGCCTCGCCGGTGAAGAAGGACCCCTTCCAGTCCGCCGCCGACATGGCCCTGAGTCCGCGCACCCGGGCATGTTCGTTGATCAGCGCAAGGTTGATTGCCACCCGCCGGATCGAGCGCCGCGAGGCCTTCAGCACGAGATCGCGCAGGTCGGGGGCGATTTCGATGCCGGGCGCGTAGATCGGCACCATGTGTCCGACGTCGCCAAGGCTCGCTGGCTCGGCTGCCACCCAGTCGAGCATGCGGCCATGCACCCGCTCCCAGCGTTGCAACTTCTGCGGCAACAACTCTTCGCCGATCAGGATCACCGGCACACCCGAGGCCTCGTAGAGCCCGCGCACCACCTCGATCATCTTGTCGCTGACCAGATGGTCGGCCTCATCCAGCAGCAGCGGCCGGCCCGAGCGCGCCAGTTGCTCGGCTGCCTGGTTGAACAGGTCCGGTGCGGTGCTGCGGCCCGGACGCAGCCCAAGCTCGATCACGATCTCCTGCAACAGCGTCTTGGTGCGCCAGAGCGCCTGGATCTGGATGTGACAGGCCCGAAAGCGGTTGGTGGCATAAACCGCCGCAGTGGTCTTGCCGTAGCCCGAAGGGCCGTAAAAGGTGGCCATACCCGGCAGCCCGTGCGCGCGGGTCTGCACCCGGTCGATCAGGGTCAGAAGCGCAGCCACATTCCGCAAGGGCGCCACGCTGTTGTAAAGCCTCGGTTCGTCCGTCATCTTGTCCCTCTTCACCGCTCGTGTTTTCCGCCGTCTCGTGTTTTCCGTCGTGGGGCCTCATCCGCCCCCGGCGGTTTTCTCACCCAAAGATCGTGTCGCCCTGTTCGTCCCAGAGCATCCGCTCGGCCCGGTATTCGGGCTGGGTCTGGTAGACGCTGAGCCAGCGCTGCTGCTCGGCGGTCAGTGTTCCACCCGCTGCCTGCGCGCGCTCGAGCTGCAGCGCGCGGCGGAACCGCTCGCGCGGCTCTTCCTCGGCCACCGGTGCCGGGGCGCTGCGGCGGCTTGCCAGATCGGCAACGATCGCCGCCTGGGCGCGGTCCAGATCCGGCGCAGGCACCTGGCGTCCGGCGCGCGGCGCGGGTATGGCAAAGACCGGCCGCACCACCTTGGCTTCCGGCTTCGGCAGATCGGGCGGGGTCAGTGCTGCCAGGCCCTCGCCGATCTCGGCGGCCTTGTATTTCCGGTGGGCGGCAAGTGCTGCCTTCTCGGCCGCCATCCAGGCATTGCGGTGGCGCGCATGCGTGCGCGCCTCGGCCATGTCGAAGAACCCGGCTTTCACCAGACACGGCGCGTGGCCGAGATAGGCGTTGTTCTGGCTGTAGATGTGCAGGCCGTCGAAGAAACCTGCCGGATCGAAGCGGATGATGACCCGCTGACCGGCAATCTCGTGCATCCAGTCGGCCCAGAACTCGCTGCCCTGAAAACGGATGCGGCCGCTTTTGCTCTCGGCGCGAAGCCCTTCGGCGCCCAGCAGCCAGAGCCGCCGCTGCGCCTCGGTGGCCTTACGGATCGGCGCGGTGGCATAGCTTTCGTCGAACACCTCAACAAAGCTGCGGCCCCATGCGACCTCGGAGCGCCGCCCTTGCCGCGTGTTGTGCTCCTCGATCCCCTCTGCCAGCACCTCGAGAAACTGCTCAAGATCGATCGCGCGGCTGCCGTAGTTTTCCGGCTTCGCCTCAGGCCGGTTGCCGGTCCAGGCGCCCGCAAAGCGCGGATCCTTGGCAATCGCATCGCACATGTCGCGGAATGCCCGCTCGATCGGCTTTGATTGACCCGCATAAGGCGTCGCCCAATGGATGTCGCAGCCGAGCGAGGTGAAGAGACCGGGAATGTCCTCGTCACGCACCTTGAAGCGGTAGCGCGTGGGACTGCCGCCGGTGATCGCCTTGGCGGCGAATTCGCGACCATTATCCAGAAGCACATGCTGCGGGATACCCCATGCCTCGATCATGTCGCCCGCGCAGAGCAGCACCGCAGTCGCGTTCGGGGTCTGATCCACGCGCCAGGCGAGGATGCGCCCCGAGTATATGTCCTGAAACGCCACCATCTGCGCGCGCCCGATCACCGGCTTTTCCCCGCGCGCGGCGGGCCAGCGCACGAAGACGTCAAACTTGTGGAAGTCGGCGTTGACTGCCTCGAGCGCGACAAGCGCGGTCTTGTCGCGCACCTGGGCGGGATACATCCGCTTGACGGCGTCAAGCCCTTTGCGCGCCAGCACCTGGCTGACCTGCGACACGGAGGCATCGAGGCGCCGTCGCATCGTGCGCTCGGGCAAGATATCCCAGCCCTCGGCCAGCGCCACACGCCGCGCCCGGCGATAGCAGGCGGTGAAACTCGGCTGCTCAAGGCGCAGATAGTCGCTCTTGATCAGCGCGAAAAACGCGGGGTCGCAGTCCTTGGCGCGCGGGCGCTTGGGGGCAGCTTGGTGGCGCGGCGCGAGATAAGGCAGGCGATCGTCAGCACGCACGCCTGCGACCAGCGCCAGCCACGACCAGACCGTGCGCGCGCCGAGCCCTTCCAGCCGGGCGACCTCTGTCACCGCGCTCCGGCGACCGATGGCGGGCTCGAGCACCTCGACCTTCTGCACGATGCCCTGACGGACACGCGCCTTTGCCTTCACCGCCTCGGGCGCCGCGTCGAACCACGCCCAGGCCTCGTCGCGCCCCATGCGCTCGGGTTCCTTGGTCGCAAGTTCCGGGCGCGTCAGCTGGTGGCGCGCGCGCACCGGCAGCAGCTTCCAGCTGTATTCCCAGCCTCCGCCCCGGCCGGCGCGGCGGCGCGCCTGCGCGGCGTCCTGACGCCAGCCGCCCCGCTTGATCAGAGCCTCGACCCCCTGACGTGTCGAGGGCAGATCGGGCAGGCCAGCGGCGGCGAGTTCTTCGGCACTCCACCATTGCTGCGGGGGTGTGGGTGTGGTTCTGCTCATGCCCGCCCCTCCCCGCCCGCGCCGCCGATGAGTTCGCGCAGGTCGGCGGCGAAATGCTCGGCAAAGCGGCGGCGAGCGCGTTTCGGCACCCGGTTCCAGAGCACGCGCAGCGCCGTGAACCCCTCGTCAACGGGGTCTTTAATGGCGGGTGAAAGGCCGTTCTTCGCGGCCAGATAGGCCTTGCGCGCCGCGGCGGCCTTCTTGCCCGCGGCCAGCGCCGCCACCACCGCGCCACGTTCGTCGGCATCGCCGATCTTGGCAACAGTCAGAAGGTCATCAAGCGTAACCTTCCGCGGTGAGCCGCGCAGCCGATCCGCATCTTCTCGGCTGATCGACCGACCGGCCCGGGCGATCTTCTGGACCTGACGCACAGTCAGCGCCCGCTTCTCGGCGATGGTTTCTGCAAACGAACTTAGTTCGTTTGCAAGACCGTGTTTCGCGAGTGCTCCCGCAACACCTGCCACGGTCTCAGGGTGCATTTCCCCATAGGCCGCGCTGTAGGCGGCCAGAAAGATCGCATCGTCGACTGGCGTCATGCCCGCCCCGGCAAGGTTCTGGCTCGCCTCCAGCGCCCGCGCTTCGTCGTCGCGGCACGTGATCGCCACCACCGGAATGGTCGTCTGGCCCAACGCGGTCATCACCGCCAGCCGGTTCGCCCCGTCGATCAGCACAAACCCCTTGCGCGTCCTGCGCACCAGCACTGGCACCGTGAACCCGAAGTCACCGATCACCTGCCGCAGTACCGCGGTCGTCGCCGCTGAAACCGGCCGCAAGCGATCCGGCAAAACCGCGATGTCGCTGATCGGTAAAACCGTCACAGAGGGCATGAATTTGGTCATCTGTGCGCCACCTCAGGCCCCTTCGTCATCAGATAGAAAAACCGCCGCTGCCCGGCGATGATGCGCGCGGTGCAGATGATCTCGGCCCCGTGCACGCGCAGCTCGGCCACGCAGGCGTTCACCGCCATCACCCGGCCGCGCCGCACGATGTCGCGCGTCGTGTGCGACCGACCATCACCCAGCACGGCCAGAACCCGTTGCAGGCGCGGGGAATGAAGCGGGGCGGCGTGCATCTCAGGCCAGCCTGCGCCCGGTGGCACCGGCAAAACTGAAACTGTTGGGCAAACCACCATCGCCCCGGCTGCGGCAGGATGTGCACAAGCGGTTGTGAAGGCCCACTGACTCGAAGGTCTGGCCGCAGCACAGGCAGGCGCGCGGCCCGACCTTTACTTTGCAATCTGCGGCGCGCTGCAACCTGGCCGCCGCCTGCTCGGCCTCGGCCATGGAGTTACCGCCATCGCGGGCAATCCTGCCCGCCGGATCAATCACCACCCAACCGGTCCGGGTCCAGCGCACCGAATACCGCGCCGCGCCGGGCTTGCTATAGCAAACGCTCATCGCACATCCTCCGCCGCCGTCAGAAGTGCCAGCCGGCCCAGCATCGCCTCACCCTCTGGGCAGGCGATCAACCCGATCAGCGCCGCACAGGCCGCCTCATAGGCATCCCAGTGCATGTCCTCGGCCGGAAACCCTTGCGCCACGCCCGCCCGTTCATGCGCCGCCTTCGCCTGCACGGCGACGGCCCGGATACGCGCCAGCCGCTGCGAAACCGTCATCATGTCAGCACGCATTGCGTGCTTTCGAACACCCGCCGCACCGGCCGCACCGGCCGCACCGGCCGCCTCAGGCACCTCGGCACACCAGCCGCTATCCTGGTCAATCACTCTCATTGCAGCACCTCCGCTATCATCAACCCCAGCCACAGCCCCCCGAACAGACAGACCACCCCGATCAGATCGCCAATCCAGTGATCATCAAGCCACCGGCTTGCCGCCATCAACCGCTGCCACATCATCCCGCCTCCCGCTCGAACGCCGCCCGCCCCAACCGCAATCCATGCTCATGGATGCGCCGCGCCGCCTCCAGCACCGCCACGAACTGCTCCGGCTCCGTGATTGCCTCGATCAGCGCCACCGCCCGCGCGCAGGCCCACTCACGGGGCTTGAGGTCCGCGCCCAACCACAGCGCCAGACGGCGACGGATCGACATCACGCGGCATCCTTTCTTGGTTTGGAGGGCCGGGGAATGTCGCGCGGCCATGCCAGATCGCGCGGCCAGTTGGCATCAAACCACGCCATCATGCGTTCTGCCGTTTTCACGGTGCAACCGCCGCCGTTTTTCAGGTGGGGCAACCGCTTGCCGTCGTTCACCGCATAGGTCGACACCGTCGACAACTTGTAGTTGCAGTGTCTGCCATACATCTCGGCAAGGATAACGATCGAATTGGTGTCCATTGTTCCGCCTGCTCGGTATCGTTACCGACACAATAGACGGTAAATTTACCGATAGTCAAGACAGGCTTTTTCGGTAATAATCCCGATTCGTGAAAGACTGGGAAAACGCCTTTGCTGACGTGATTACTCAACGCCTCAAGGCGTTGAATACTAATGCTTTTGCTGTGGAAACGCGCGCCGGTCTGCCCCCGGATGCCATTCGAAACGTGATCAGGAGCAGGAAAAAGGACGGCCCATCCTTGTCG
>PFEX01000097.1:0-8996 GCA_002783145.1 Rhodobacteraceae bacterium CG17_big_fil_post_rev_8_21_14_2_50_65_11
CTTGTTGATGCCGAAAGCCTCGCCGACCTCGACCGCGCCGAGGTAGACCGAAAACAGCAGCGCCCCCGACACGCCAACAAAGAAGGACGAGATCGCAAAGGCCGTCAGTTTCGCGCGCAGCGGGTTCACGCCGATGATCTCGGCGGCGATGTCCATGTCGCGGATCGCCATCCATTGCCGCCCGATCGAGCCGCGCGTCAGGTTGCGCGCCACCCAGGCCAGAACGATTACGAAAAACAGGCAAAAAAGGTATTTCACCCAGACCTCGGCATTCGGCCCGGTCACCGCCATGCCGAACATGCTGCGTTCGTGCGCGTTGATCTGGCCCGAAGCGGAATAGTTGTAGAACCACGGCACCCGGTTGAACAGCCAGACAAGGAAGAACTGCGCCGCCAGCGTTGCCACGGCCAGGTAGAACCCCTTGATCCGCAAGGACGGCAGACCGAACAGAACCCCGACAAACGCCGTGATCAGCCCCGACAACAGCGTCACGCTGACCATGTCCATCCACGGAAAGGACGTCATCAGCTTGTAGCTGGCATAGGCCCCCACCGCCATGAAGCCGCCGGTGCCAAGGCTGACCTGCCCGCAATACCCCGTCAGGATATTCAGCCCGATCGCCGCGATGGCATAG
Organism: Rhodobacteraceae bacterium CG17_big_fil_post_rev_8_21_14_2_50_65_11; assembly: GCA_002783145.1. Lineage (GTDB taxonomy): Bacteria > Pseudomonadota > Alphaproteobacteria > Rhodobacterales > Rhodobacteraceae > Nioella. The sequence continues at coordinate 635 of PFEX01000097.1, forward strand.
ATCAGGAACGGGATCAGCAGCGAATTGGCCCAGTAATCGTTGATCACGAAGGGCACGACAAAGATCGCCACCGCCAGCAGCAGGTAATAACCATGACGGTCGAACCTGATTGCGAAGGTCTGGTTGTCCGCGGCGTAGCTCGTCTTGAAATCGCCGGCTTCACGGTAGAACATCTCTCAGGCCTCCGACCGGGGTTTGGGGTTCGGGGCGTCAGGCAGGCGCTGCCCCTTCGACAGTTTCATGTAGGCCCAGCTTCCGCTCAGCATCCCGGCGGCGGCCAACAGGATGGCGATCAGGGTCTGGTGGCTGTCGGGCTGTTCGGCAGTCAGGGCAAGGTAGCCGAACGCCCAGAACCCCGACCATGCGACGACATTGATGATGGCGGTCAGTTTGCGCATTTCTCACACCCTCTCGATGATCTTTTCGCCGAACAGGCCCTGCGGCCGGAACACGAGGAAGATAAGCGCCAGCACGTAGGCAAACCAGTTCTCGGTCGCGCCACCGATCATCGGGCCGACGAGGAACTCGAACAGGGACTCGCCCACCCCGATGATCAGCCCGCCGACGATGGCGCCGGGGATCGAGGTGAACCCGCCCAGCATCAGCACCGGCAACGCCTTCAGCGCAATAAGCGACAGACTGAACTGCACCCCCGATTTCGATCCCCACATGACCCCCGCCACCAGCGCGACGATGCCCGCCAGCGACCACACGAGGATCCACACGAAGTTGAGCGAGACCCCCACCGACAACGCCGCCTGATGGTCATCTGCCACCGCCCGCATGGCGCGGCCCTGCTTGGTGTATTGCGCGAAGGCGACCAGCACCGCGACCAGGACGGCGGCCACCACCGAGGCGACGATATCGAGGTTGTCGATGAAGAACCCGTAGCCGAACCATTGATAGGTGGTTTCGTCGATGAGGGTGTTGATGCCCTGCGGCAGGCCCACGTTCAGCGTACGGATCTCCGACCCCCACATCAGGTCGGCGGTGCCTTCGAGGAAATAGGCCAGCCCGATCGTGGCCATGAACAGGATGATCGGCTCCTGCCCGACAAGGTGGCGGAAGACGAAGCGCTGGATCGCCCAGGCCAGCGCGATCATCACCACCACGGCCAGCAGGATCGCCAAGAACCCCGGCACGCTGTTCCACGGGAAGTGACTCACCTCGGTGCCGAAGACTGCGTTGATCAGGTGGCTGAAGGGCACCCGCCCCTCCTGAATGCCGACAAGCGTCATCGCGGCGAACAGCGCCAGAACCCCCTGACTGTAGTTGAAGATGCCGCTGGCCTTGTAGATCAGCACGAAGCCGAGCGCGACGAGGGCATACATCACCCCGGTCATGAGGCCGTTGAGCGTGACCTCCATGGCGAAAATGAACTGGTCAGGCATTATCCCGCTTCCCCGTTTTGTCTGCCGTGCCCCGGACATGATCCGGGGCGCCTTTCGTCCGATCAGTCATGCGCAACCCCCAGATAGGCGTCGATCACCTCCTGGTTGGTGCGCACCTCGTCGGGCGTGCCGTCGCCGATCTTCTTGCCGTAATCCATCACCACGACGCGGTCGGACAGGTCCATGACCACGCCCATATCGTGCTCGATCAGCGCGATGGTGGTGCCGAACTCGTCGTTCACGTCGAGGATGAAGCGGCTCATGTCCTCTTTCTCCTCGACATTCATGCCTGCCATCGGCTCGTCCAGCAGCAGAAGCGAGGGGTCGGCCACCAGCGCGCGGGCCAGCTCCACCCGCTTTTTCAATCCGTAGGGCAGGCGTCCCACCGGCGTCTTGCGGATCGCCTGGATCTCAAGAAAATCAATGATTTCCTCGGCTTTCTCGCGGTTCTTGACTTCCTCTCGCTCGGCCTTGCCCCACCAGATCATCTGGTCGAGAATGCTGGCGCTCATGTGGTTCAGCCGCCCGGTCATGATGTTGTCGAGCACGCTCATCCCCTCGAAAAGGGCAATGTTCTGGAAGGTCCGGGCAATGCCCAGCCGCGCCACCTGGTAGGGGCGCATATGCGGACGCCGCTCGCCCTTGTACCAGACCTCGCCGTCCTGCGGGTTGTAGAAGCCCGAGATGACGTTGAGCATGGAGGATTTCCCGGCCCCGTTAGGCCCGATGATGGCGCGGATCTCGCCCTCCCGGATGTCGAAGGAAATATCCTTGATCGCCACCACACCACCGAAACGCAGGGTGATATTTTTCATTTCCATCAGAGTGTTGCCGATGGTGCGCCCGTCCTCGGTCTGGTAGGGTTCGTAGTGCATCATGGTCATTGCGCTGCCACCTGCGTCTGGCCCGCCGTTTCCACGACTTTCGCGTCGCGAATCTCCAGCGTGGCAGTGATCTTGCCTTTGCGACCATCCTCGTAGGTCACTTCGGTTTCGGTGTAGATCTCTTTCGAGCCATCATAGAGCGCGGTCACCAGATCCTCGAATTTCTCGTTGATGATCTTGCGGCGCACCTTGCGGGTCCGGGTCAGTTCACCGTCATCGGCGTCCAGTTCCTTGTGCAGCACGAGGAAACGATGCACCTGGCACCCCGACAGCATCGGATCCTGGGCCACGGATTTGTTCACCTCTTCAACATGTTGCTGGATGGTATCCAGCACCTGCCGATGCCCCGCCAGTTCCTGATACGACGCATAGGCGATGTTGTTGCGTTCCGCCCAGTTGCCGACCGCGGCAAGGTCGATGTTGATGAACGCAGTGCACATGTCGCGGCCCGCGCCAAAGACCACGGCCTCGAGGATGTTGGGGTAGAATTTCAGCTTGTTTTCCACGTATTTCGGCGCGAACAGGCGGCCATCGGCCATCTTGCCGACATCCTTGGCGCGGTCGATGATCCTGAGATGCCCGGTCGCTTCCTCGATGAAGCCCGCGTCACCGGTGGCAACCCAACCCTCGGGGTCCTTGGTATCGGCGGTCGACTCGGGGTTCTTGTAGTATTCCACGAAGGTGCCGGGGCTGCGGTAGTAGATCTCGCCGTTGTCGCCGATGCGGATTTCGACGCCGGGGCTGGGCACGCCCACGGTATCGGCCCGCACCTCGCCATCGGGCTGCTGGGTGATGAACACCGTCGCCTCGGTCTGGCCATAAAGCTGTTTGAGGTTGATGCCGAGCGACCGGTAGAAATCGAAGATCTCCGGTCCGATCGCCTCACCTGCCGTATAGCCGACCCGCACGCGGGTAAAGCCGAGCGTGTTCTTCAGCGGGCCATAAACCAGCTTGTCGCCGATCCAGTATTTCAGCCGATCCAACACGCCCACCGGCTTGCCATCGAGCAGCGCCGGACCCACCCGCTTGGCATGGGCCATGAAGTAGTGGAACATGTTGCGTTTCACCCGGCCCGCGTCCTCCATGCGGATCATCACCGAGGTCAGCATGGTTTCGAACATGCGCGGCGGCGCAAAGAAATAGGTCGGCCCGATTTCGCGCAGGTCGGTCATCATCGTGTCGGGCGATTCGGGGCAGTTGGTGCAGAACCCCGTCCAGTAAGCCTGCCCGATGGAGAAGATGAAATCCCCCACCCAGGCCATCGGCAGGTACGCGACGATTTCCTCCGACGGGCGCAGGTGGTCGAATTCGGACGAGTTCCTTGCCGTTTCGATCACGTTGCGGTTGGACAGCACCACACCCTTGGATTTACCCGTGGTGCCCGAGGTGTAAAGCATCACGCAGGTGTCGTCATAGCCGACCGCAGCCTCCCGCTCGGCCAGTTGCCGTTCGAAGCGTTCATGCGCGGCACGGCCTTCGGTCTGAACATCGGCCAGCGAATGCATCTTGCTGTGGTCGTATCTGCGCAGGCCCCGCGGATCCTGGTAGATGATATGCTCGATGCAATGCACCGTTTCCTGCACCTCGATCACCTTGTCGACCTGTTCCTGGTCGCCGCAAATGGCGAAGCGCGCGCCGGCGTGTTCCAGCACATAGGCCATCTCGTCTGCGACCGCGTCCTGATACATCGGAACCGGGATCGCCCCGATCTTCATCGCCGCCACCATCGACCAGTAAAGCGCCGGGCGATTGCGTCCGATGATGGCAATGTAATCGCCTTTATCGGCGCCAAGGGCCATCAGGCCAAAGGCGATCGACTGAATTTCCTCGGCCGTTTCGGCCCAGGTCCAGCTTTGCCAGATCCCGAATTCCTTTTCCCGGTAGGCGGGCTTGCTCGGGAATTGTGCCACGTTCCGCGCCAGCAATGCGGGCACGGACTCGGGCACGCCCGAAACCGCTGTCGTCCTAGCCAAACTCTGTCCTCCCTTCGCCGGAACCCCGGCGGCCACGCGCTGCCGCCTTGCGGGTCTCCTCCCACCGGCATCGTGCTGTGAAAAGGTGTGGGCGGCAAGTTTTGCCTGACTTTTGCCCAAACCTAACGAATTGTAACATGCGCCGGGCAAGGCTTGGCCAAGGCGCAGCCAGCGTGTAGCGCAAAAGCAGGAGGATGATGGACATGCCCAGATCTGACGCCACGGCCCAGATGACGCGGGCCGGGCTGAACCTGATCCAGCAGGCGCTGACGATCTATGACCGCGATCTGCGCCTTGCCGTCTGCAACCGCCCGTTCCAGACCATGTTCGGCCTGCCCGAATGGCTGGTGACGCCCGGCGCCCCGTTCGAGGATACGATCCGCTATCTTGTTGAAGCCGGCGAATACGGAGAGGTCGCGGACCCGGAGGCCTTCGTCGTCACCCGCGTCGACCAGGCCCGCGCCTTCGTGCCCCATTACATGGAACGCCGCCGCGCCAATGGCCGCATGATCAGCGTCGAGGGCAGCCCCCTGCCCGAAGGCGGCTGGGTCACCGTCTATACCGACATCACCGCGATCAAATCGCAGGAATCGCTGCTGCGCGCCCGGTCGGAGGAGCTGTCCGATCAACTGTTGACCCGGGCCGAGGAATTGGCGCGCACCAATCGCCAGCTTGAATCGACCATCGCGCAGCTGGAAGAGGCCAAGCGCGGGCTGGCGGAGATGGAGGCGCGCACGCGGCTTGTGACCGAGATGACCCCGGCCCATATCGGCCATGTCGATACCGGCGGCGTCTATACCTTCACCAACCGCCGCCTGTCTTCCGTACTGCCGGGGCGATCGAACGACATCGTCGGGCAGGCCTTCGGCAAGGCGCTTGGCCTGCCGACCGCAAAGCGGCTGAACGAGAACCTGAACCGGGCGCTGCAAGGCGCATCCAGCGTTCTGGAATTCACCGATGCCGATTCGGGCCGCCGTATCCGCACCGCCTTTACCCCCGACCGCGTCGGCGAAGACGGGCCCATCAACGGGGTCTACCTGCTGTCGACCGACGTGACCGAGGAGGCGCAGGCGCGCGCGGTGCTGTCCCAGACCCACAAGCGCGAACTGGCCGCGCAGCTGACCAGCGGGCTGGCGCATGACTTTTCAAACCTCCTGACCATCATCCTCGGGCTGCAAAGCCGGCTGCAACGGCTCAACCTGCCGCCCGACGCACAAGACCTGACCAATGCCACAACCGCCGCCGCGCGGCGCGGCGGCACCTTGCTGGACCGCATCGCGCGCATTTCCGGCAGGCGCGAACTTAACCCGGTGCCGGTGGAGATGCGCCGCTTTTTCGAAACGTTCGGGGCATTGGCCCGCGCCCCCCTGCCCGACAACATCCGCCTCTCGATCACCCAAAGCGTGCCGGACGACCTGCTGATGCTGGACGAAGGCTCGCTTCAGGACAGCCTGCTGAACCTCGTTCTCAATGCCCGCGACGCGATCGGCGCGGATGGCGGCGAAATCCGCATTCGCGCCCAAAAGGTGCGCGACACATGGCTCGATATCGTGGTCGAGGATAGCGGGCCGGGCTTCAGCCGCGAGGCGCTGGACTACGCGCTCGATCCGTTCTTCACCACCAAGGGGAAGGCCGGATCGGGGCTGGGCCTGTCGATGGTATTCGACTTTGCCAAGCTGTCTGGCGGCAATGTCACGCTGCAAAACCAAGGCGGCGGCGGGGCGCGCGTCACCTACCGCCTGCCGCTGCGCCCGGTGCCCGCCGCCGCCGCGAAACCGCTGCTGGTGCTGCTGGTCGAGGATATGCCCGACCTGCGCCTGTCGGTCCGCGAAATGCTGACCGGGCTGGGTCACCAGGTGATAGAGGCCGAAAGCGTCGCCGAGGCCGACACGCTGGCCGACCTGCCCGCGATCGACATGGTGCTGTCCGATATCAAGCTGTCGGGTCATGTCACCGGGGTCGATCTGCTGGCAAGGATCGAAAACAGGCGGCCGGACCTGCGCCTTGCACTGATGACCTCGCTGCCCGAAGCCCACACGCTGCGCCGGCGCGGCGCGGCCTGCTGGCCGGTTCTGTCCAAGCCCTTCGACAGCGACCAGCTTCATGCCATCCTGCTGCGAAAGAATACCGCATGACCGCGCCGCTGATCGCCATTCTCGATGATGAACCGCAAATCCGGCTGATGCTGTCCGAGGCGCTGACCGAGGCGGGCTTTCGCACCGCTACCTTTGCCCGCGCCACCGAATTCGAGGCCGCCCTGCGCAGCGCCACACCCGATGTCTGCCTTGTCGATCTGGGCCTGCCCGACCGCGACGGGCTCGCCGTGGTGCACCGGCTGGCACTGGAATCGGGGGCGTCGATCATCATCATCTCGGGCCGCGCGCAGGTGCAGGACCGGGTAACGGGGCTGGAACTGGGCGCCGACGACTACATCATAAAGCCCTTCGATCCGGCCGAGGTGGTGGCCCGCGTCCGCGCCCGTCTGCGCGACCCACGCTCCCGCCCGACTCAATCCGACACCGCCCGGTTCGAAGGCTGGACGGCGCATTTCGACCGCTACGTCCTGGTCGGCGACACCGGCGACGAGGTCAGCTTTTCCCATGCCGAGGGCGAGGTTCTGCGCCTGTTCCTCGACAGCCCGAAACGCCTGATCAGCCGCCAGCAGATGCAGGAGGCGCTTGGCGGCGCGGCCGGCGAAAGCTTTGACAGGGCGATGGATGTGCGCGTCTCTCGCCTGCGCACCAAGCTCAGGGAAGACCCGAAAAACCCGCGCCTGATCAAGACGATCTACGGCGCGGGCTATATCTTCCTGGGCGATGTCACATGGGGATGAACGGCGCTGTCAACCCTGCGGCGCCAGTTCCGCCGCCGCGCGGGCCAGCACCATCAGCCCGGTGACAAGGTCGTCCTCGGCGGTGTCTTCGTCGAAACTGTGGCTGACGCCGCCGATCGAGGGCACGAACAGCATCCCCACCGGGATCAGCTGCGACACGTTCGAGGCATCGTGCAGCGCGCCCGACGGCATCGAGCGCCACTTGCCCGGCGCCACCTGCCCCGCCGCCTTGGCAAGCGCGTCGTGGATGGCGGGATCCATCGGCTTGGGCACGATATCGTGGCGCAGACGCTCTGACTCTATCTTCAGGCCGGTGCCACTGGCGACCTCGACGAGGATCGAGGTGATCACCTTTTCCATCCGTTCCAGCCGCTCGTTGTCGCCGTCGCGCCACTGGATCGTGAAAACCGCCTCGCCCGGCACGATGGAGGACGCGTTGGGCGACACGCGGACATGGCCGATGGTCCAGACCGTCTGCGGCGTCACCAGGTTGCGCAGCCGGTCGTTCAGCATCGTGGCGATCCGCACCACCCCCTGGAACGCATCGCGGCGCAGTGCCATCGGCGTCGTGCCGGCGTGGTTCTGCTGGCCGCGCACCGTCACCTGCACCTGCCGCGCCCCGACGATGGAGGTGACAACGCCGACCGCCTCTTTCGCCGTGGTCAGAACCGGCCCCTGTTCGATATGGCACTCGATGAAGCCGGTGAACTGCCCCGGATCGACAAAATCTCCGGCCATGTGCGCCACCGCCTGCCGCCCCTCGGCGAAGGTTTCGCCGTCATTGGACCGCAGGCTGTCAGCCTCTTCCAGCGTGGTTCTTCCGGCCCAGATATCGCTGCCGGTCAGCGCGCCGTAGCGCCCTTCCTCGTCCTGAAAACTGACGCAGGAAATCGCCGGGCCACCAGCTTCGCGCGACGCACGGGCAATCTCCAGCCCCATGATCACGCCAAGCGCCCCGTCAAGCCAGCCGCCCTCGGGCTGGGTGTCGGAATGCGACCCGATCAGGAACGACGGCGACTCCGTCAGCCCGAAAAGGTTGCCCGCCGGATCCATCCGAGGGGTCAGCCCCGCCGCCTCCATCCGCGACGCCAGCCATTCGCGCGACGCCACGTCAGGTGCCGAAAAGGCCGGGCGCACGACGCCGGTTCCGGTCGCGCCAAAGCTGCGTAATTCGTAAAGGTCGTTCAGAAAACGGGTAGGGTCGATCGAGAATAAATGTTCCATTAGCCCGTTCTAGCCGCTTCTGTGCCAAGGTCCAGACAAGACGCGGCGGGTTTGGAA
>PFEX01000069.1 GCA_002783145.1 Rhodobacteraceae bacterium CG17_big_fil_post_rev_8_21_14_2_50_65_11
ATCAGAAGCGGTGGCAAACAGAACAGCATCGTGCCAAGCGTCAGTTTCGTCGGCAGTTTGTTGGCCTTTTCCTCGGCCCGCATCACGCGCTTGTCGCGCATTTCCTCGGCATAGACGCGCAGCGCCTCGGCGATCGAGGTGCCGAAGGTGGTCGACTGGATCAGCACGGTCACAAAGCTGTTGACATCCTGCACGCCACAGCGCTCGCCGAAATCCCTGAGAACCCGTGTCTTGTCCTTGCCGGCCTTCATCTCGTAGGCGACGATCTCGAATTCATCGGCCAGCGAGGCAAACGAGGCGCGGATGTCCTTGGCCACGCGGATGATCGCCTGGTCGAGAGACTGGCCCGCCTCGACGCAGACCAGCATCAGGTCAAGCGCATCCGGAAAGCCCTGGGTGATCTCTTCTTCGCGCTTCTGCACGCGCTTCGTCACCCAGTATTTGGGCAGGTAATAGCCGACAGCGCCGGGGATCAGGACGGTCAGGATGGTTTTCTGGGTGCTCGCATCGGGCATGATGAGGGTGTAGATCACGCCGATCGCCAGAAACCCCATGCCAAGCGCGAATTGCGCGAAATGGAAGGTCTGCACCGCGCCCTTCGACCGGTAGCCCGCGCGCAGCAGGGTCATCTGGATCTGGCTGTATTCCTCCTGGTCCTGCGGTTCGAGGAATTGCGCGAACTTGTCGAGCTTTTCGTTCTTGCCGCCGACGCGCAACGCGCGAGCGGCTTCGGGCGACATGCCATCGGGGCGGGCCTGGTCGCGCAGCTTGCTGAGCGGGTCCTTCTTTCGAAGAAGGACCGCCGGAAGCGCCATCAACACCAGCAGCACGCCAAGGAACCCGGCGATGAAAAGCGGTCCGAGCGGCCCGAGATATTCGGTGATCAGGGCATTGATCTGGTCCATGCCGTACGCTCCTCAAACCTTGATGTTGACCATCATGCGCATGAAAAAGAAATTCGCCGCCAGCATCACCGCAACAACGGCGGCGGCGGGGATGAAGGCGGGGCTTTGCATGACCTCGTCGTAGTAATCGGGCTGCATCACGTTGATGCCGATAAGGGCCAGGATCGGGAAGAACGACAGGAACATGCCCGACCACTTCGCCTCGGCGGTGATCGCCTTGACACGGCGGAACAGCTTGAAGCGCGCCCGGATCACCTTGGCCAGACCGGCGAGGATTTCGGCAAGGTTGCCACCCGATTTCTGCTGAATGCCGACGGCTACCGCCAGGAAGCGCAAATCCTGCATGTCCAGCCGCTCGGCCATGGCGTTCAGCGCGTCGGCGACGTCGCGGCCATAGGCGGCCTCGTCGGCGATCATGCCCAGTTCGGTGCCAAGCGGATCGGGAACCTCTTTCGAGACGGTGTTGATGGCCGAAACGAACGGATGGCCGACGCGCAGGCTGCGCACCATGAGTTCCACCGCGTCGGGCAATTGTTCCTCGATCAGGGCCATCCGCTTCTTGGCCTTGGAATTGACCCAGAAGAATATGCCGCCGATGCCCATGCCGATCGCCACCATGATGCGCAGCGGCAGCGCGGCGGTGGTGGCGATGGTCAGACCGACGAAGGCGGCAATGCCAAGCCCGATCATCACGAGGATCAACTGTTGCGGGGTGAAGGCGATATTGGCCGCCTGAGCCTTGCGGGCGATCAGCGAATACAGCGGGATGGTGCGCGACCCGGTGTGCTGGTCCAGTTCCTTGCGCAGCTTGGCAAGAACGTCCTCGCGGTTGATGCCCTTGTTGAGCAAGTCCAGCCGGCGGTTGACGCGGGAATTGAGGCTGATCGACTTGCCGAAGATCATCAGGTAGATGCCTTCGACCAGCATCACGATGCCGACGAAAATCCCTACATAGATAAGCGGTTCGATGCTGAGTGTCATGGCAATCAGTCCCCTGCGGGTTCGTAGATGGAGGCCGGCAGGTCATAGCCCCACTGGCGGAAGCGTTCGGAATAATGTGACCGCACCCCGCAGGCGGTGAAGCGGCCGATGATGGTGCCGTCGGGCTTCAGGCCCAGACGTTCGTAGCGGAAGATTTCCTGCATCGAGATCACATCGCCCTCCATCCCCGTGATCTCGGTGATCGAGACCATGCGGCGGCTGCCGTCCTGTAGGCGGCTGGCCTGCACGACGAGGTTCACGGCGCTTGCAACCTGGCTGCGCACGGCCTTGATCGGCATTTCGATCCCTGCCATGGCGATCATGTTTTCAAGCCGCGAACAGGCGTCGCGCGCACTGTTGGCGTGGATCGTGGTCATTGATCCGTCATGGCCGGTGTTCATCGCCTGCAACATGTCGATGACTTCCTCGCCGCGCGTCTCGCCGACGATGATCCGGTCCGGGCGCATCCGAAGCGCGTTGCGCAAACAGTCGCGCTGCGTCACCGCGCCCTTGCCCTCGACGTTCGGCGGGCGGCTTTCCATGCGGCCGACATGTTCCTGCTGAAGCTGCAATTCGGCCGTATCCTCGATCGTCAGGATCCGCTCGGAATTGCCGATGAAGCTTGACAGCGCGTTCAGCGTCGTCGTCTTGCCCGAACCGGTGCCGCCCGACACGATCACGTTGAGGCGCGTGGCCACCGCCGCTTGAAGGTAGGCGGCCATTTCCTCGTTGAAGGCACCGAAATTCACCAGCTCGTCGATGCCGAGCTTTTCCTTCTTGAACTTGCGGATCGACACCAGCGAGCCATCGACGCCCACCGGCGGCACCATCGCGTTGAAGCGCGATCCGTCCTTCAGGCGGGCGTCGACATAGGGGTTCGATTCGTCCACCCGGCGGCCCACGGCGGATACGATCTTGTCGATGATTCGCAGAAGGTGGCGTTCGTCCTTGAACCGGCAATCGGATTTTTCCAGCTTGCCCGCCCGTTCCACGAAGACGTTGAAGGGGCCGTTGATCAGGATGTCGTTGACGTTGTCGTCCTTGAGCAGCGGTTCAAGCGGGCCAAGGCCGGTGACCTCGTCGAAAAGCTCGGTCTGGAGCGTCTGGCGATCCTCGCGGTTGAGCACCGCGCCCATCGCGGCCAATTCGTCCGTGGTGATTGCGTTGATCTCTGCCCGCAGGTCGCTTTCCTTGGCGGTTTCCAGCGCCGACAGGTTGAGGTTGTCCAGAAGACGCGAATGCATCTCCGTCTTGATTTCATCGAGACGGGCGCGGCGGCGCACTTCCTTGTCCATCACTTCGGGCTCGGCGGGTGGCTTGGTTGTCTGCTGTTGCCTGGGCCGGCGCGTGACGGCTGGCCGCCCTGTTCCGGTGGCCGGGGTCGGGGCATCACCCACAGGGTCTGGTGCCGTCGTCAGGGCCGGATGGACCGGGCGCGCGGACGTGTTTTTCTTGTAACGCGAAAACATCTCGTCGCTCCTTAACTTGCGGCGGCTTCGGCCTTGATGGCCTCGTGCAGGGTTTTCGCCAGCTTGGCGATATCCTTGCGAAGCGGGTTTTTCCTGGCCATCTCGGCCAGCGGCACCCCGTGGTCACAGGTCTGCGTCACCTGCCTGGTGCCGTCGGGCAGCTGCGTGTTCAGCGTTATGCCAAGGCTTTCAGCCAGTCGCTTGACGCGGGCCTTGCCACCCATGTCGAGGCCACGCGGCGCACGGTTCAGCACGTAATGCACCTTGTCGAGCGGCAGGTCCTCGGCCTGCAATGCCTTGATGAAACGCAGAGTGTTCTGGGCCGAGCGCATGTCGAGTTCCAGCGTCGCGAAATAGACATCCGACCGGTTCAGCACGGTTTCGGTCCATTGCACGATGGTCGAGGGCATATCCACGACCACGATGTCGAAGCAGCTTTGCGCGAAGTCGAGCAGCGCGCCGACCTCCTCCGGTCCGACGATGTCGAGCGGCAGGATTTCGGACGGCGCGGTGAAGACCGACAGCTTGCCGTCATAGCTTTGCAATGCCTGCTTGAAGGCGTCCACGTCCATGTTCTGCGCCTCGGAGAGCACTTCGAACACCACGTCGCGGCGCGTGAGGTCGAGATAGGTCGAAACGGACCCGAATTGCAGGTCAAGGTCGATCAGGCAGACCGAGGGCGAGGCCTTCTTGTCTATGGTCGCCAGTTCCCAGGCCAGGTTGGTGGCCAGCGTGGTCGCGCCGGTGCCGCCCGCCATGCTTTGCACCGCGAAGATCACGCGGTCGCCCCTGCCGGTCGTTGCCGGCTTGATCGGTGCGGCGGTTTGCGGGGCCTGCGCCTGCGCGGGTGCAGCGGCATCGGCCTGCCCTGCGGTCAGGGTGTTTCCGGCGCGGATGCGTTCCAGCGATTGGTGAAAGGCCCGCTCCGGCAGCGGGTAGGGCACGAAATCGTCGGCGCCCGCGTTCAGCAGCCGGTGCAGTGTCGGCGGGCTGACATCCTCGGCAATCAGGATCACTTTCACGGAGCGCGCCTTGGCCAGTTCGATGACACGAAGCAACAGCTCTATGTCTGGCTCATCCTCGTCATCGACGGCAATAGCCACGAATTCCAGATCGTCGGCTTCCGGCTGCACCAGGAACGCCTGCGCTTCCAGAAAGTTCAGGTCGCCCCATGCTTCGCCCAGTTCGGCCTCGATATCGTCGATCAGCAGGTCGAATGTCTGCACGTCGCGGGCAATGGTGCATGCCACGATCGGTGCAGGTGTCGATTTCAGCGCTAGGCCTCCACTCATCGTCATTACCCCGGAGTCGCCCGGATTTTGTCCGGGTCAATTGTCGTTTCAGCGTGCCGCGTCTTCAACGCGGCCGGAAGGCAGGCTTGATTCCCGCTCGATCAGGACCTCGTCGGCCTGCCTCCAGCTGCGTTTGTCGCCTGCAAGTTGGGCAACAATACGACGAAAAAACTGAAACTATTGGGTATTAACCTGCGCTTGCGACGGCTGGCGCGATCAGCCGCCGCCTGGCCGATCCCCGGCATAGCCGCGATAGACGATGTCGGCGTAGCGCCCGTCCAGCACCATCGGATGCGACTGCACGAAGCCCTGCACCTCCGTCACGGTGCGTCGGTTGCGTGCCTCGCGGCTTTCGGTTGCGACAAGCGGCTGGGTTTCACCGAGAGACACCAGCGCCTCCAGCCGGGTACGATCGACGCCCTGGCTGACGAGGTAGCCAACCGCCGCGCGCGCGCGGCGCAGACCGAGCGATTGGTTGTAGGCGCTGCTGCCGACAAGATCGGTATGGCCATAGACGCTGAAGCGGACCTCGGGAAAGCGGTTGATCCACTGCGCCTGTTGGCGCAGCACGGCACGGGCCTGTTGGCTGAGGGCGGCGCTGTCGAAGGCGAAGCTGATCGTGGTGGGCACTTCTTCCACGAAACGCGATGAAAGCTCCTCCACGTAGGATCGTTGCCCGGTCATCACAAGGTGGTTGTGCATCGTCGGGTCGCCGAATCGGCCCTCGTCAAGGTTGGCCCCGGCTTCGCCCTGCATCGACTGGCACCCGGTCAGCGCGAGGCTGACAAGCCCGGCACAGGCAAGCGTGATCCATCTGTTGGTCATTGCCTCACTCCATCACATAGCCGTAGGAGCCGCTGAAATCCTGCTGCGCGACATCGCCTGCGGGGGTGCCAGACGCCGGGGCATTCCCGATGGTCTGGCCAAACAGGAACAGCTCCGATTCGCTGGGGATCGCGATGCGGTCGGTCGGCAGGGCAAGCGCCTCGCCACGGGTGGGCGAGACAAGGTGCGCGCTGACGATGATCACCAGTTCCGATTGTTCCCGCTGGTAGTTGGCGGAGCGGAACAGGGCACCCAGCACCGGGATATCGCCGAGCCATGGCACCTGCCCGATCGAGTCGCGGAAATCGTCCTGCAACAGCCCGGCAATGGCAAAGCTTTCGCCGTCGCGCATTTCGACGGTGGTGGATGCAGTGCGGGTGCGCAGACCGGGAACGCCGTTGACCGTGGGAACCTGATTGTCGATGGCCGAAACTTCGGCCGACAATTGCAGGTTGATGGTCTCGTTGCCGACGACGGTGGGGGTGAAGGACAGGTTGACACCGAACGGCCGGAACTCGACCCCGACCCCCTGATCCGACTGCACCGGAACGGCGAATTCCCCGCCGGCGTTGAAGCTGGCCGTTGCGCCGGACAGGGCGCTCAGGTTTGGCTCTGCCAATGTTCGAACGACGCCGTTGCTTTCGAGGGCTTCCAGCAGGACGGATAGTTGCAGGCTGTTGTTGCCAAAGCTGATGCCAAGCGCGCCGTTGCGCCCCGCCACGGAATTCGAGGCGGCACCTGTTCCCGGCCCGAAGGTAGCGCCGCCGGTGGTATTGAACGCGTTGCTGCCAAGAACGGCGCCGCCATCCCCATTGAACAGGTTGCCGCTGATGCCAAGCGAGGCGCCCAATTCCCGGCGCACGCTGCGCGACATTTCGGCAAAACGCACCCGAAGCATCACCTGCTGCGACCCGCCGACCATCATCATGTTGGACACGCGCCCCGGTGCGTAGCGATCCGCAAGACCGAGCGCGCGGTCGACGACCTGGCCCGAGGACACGGTCCCCGACAGCACGATGCCGTCATTGGCGCTGCGCACCTCGACCTGTTCGTTTGGCAGGATTTCCCGCAACCGTTCGCGGAACTCTGCAAGGTCGGGGACGACCTGGATTTCCACATTGGCGATCAGCGCCCCCTCAACGCTGAGCAGCGTCATCGTCGTGCGGCCCGGTGCGCGCCCGAGCACGTAGATCGTGCGTTCCGACAGCGTAGCGATATCGGCGATGTTGGGATTGGCGACGGAGAGCTCTGCGAAGAGCGCCTCGCTTTCAACCACGACGGCCCGGTTCATCGGCACCCGCAGGGTGGCCGAGGTGTTGCCTTCCAGAACGCGAAGGGCCTGTGCGAAAGACGCGGATCCGGTTGAAAAGACCAGAGCGCAGCCCAACAGGGCGGCACATATTTGGCGCATCATGCTCATTGTGATCCTGCCTCTCTGATCACGGGTATGGCGGGTTCTGTCGACCCGTTTTGGCACACAATGCCCGAAAACCGGATCGTAGGCAAGAATCAGACGCTTGCGCGCTTTTGTTCAAGTGACTTTCAGGCATGACCGGGCAGGTCTGGTGGAAAACAGAAACGCGGCCCCATGATGCGGGGGCCGCGTTTGCAAGGATCCCGGGTCAGTTGGTGCAGGGAACCTGCGTCACCACGACCTCGGCCCCTCGGCGGTTGCGGACCGTGCAGATCTCGGGGCCTGCGACTGGTGCGGTCTGCGAAATGCCGAGCAGGTCATCCTGGTTGATCTCGACCGTTTCCGATTGCGTGTCATCGCGCACCCCGACCAGTGACAGCATCAGGTTGCCGGAGGATTGTGCTTGCGCAAGGGTCGCGATCCGGTCGGGCGGGGCCTCGACCGTGATGGTCCGTGCAATGGTGGGGTTGTTGCGATCCTCGTCGGTGATCTGGTCAACCGCGATGATCTGCAACGAAGACTGGATCAACCGCGTCACGCTTTCGCCGCGGGCGCTTCCGGTCCAGTAGACATCGACCCGGTCGCCCGGCCGCAGAAAGCCCGATACGCCGCTTGCAACATCGACACGCAGCGCGAAGGCGCGCATGCCGCGTTCGAGGCGCGAGGCGACACCGGCGTCTTCACCGGGGGCTGTGACCTTCGAAACCAGCACGGGTTCGTTACGCTCCATCACGCGCAGCACGGTGCGCAGCTCGTCACTGTCTGCCGGGAAAAGATCTCCGGCATTCGTGAAGGCCCCGAAGGGCACGAATTGTGCTGGCCACTCGATCGCCCGCACGTCCTGCGGACGCAGGCGTTCACCGTAGCGCACCTGACGCGTGACGACATAAACCGTGCTGGTTGGCACGATCTGATCCTGCAATTGTGCGCGCTCGGCCTGATAATCCGTAAACAGGCCCTTGGCTACGTAGACGGCGTAACCGGCCAGACCGACGCCAATGATGAGGACAAGTCCGAATATGACTCGCATGGTGCTGCCCTTCTTGTTCTGGTCGCGGGTCCGCGCGGTTGCGGAGCGAACCCTATTCATTGCCGCAAAGATGGCTGTGAAATCGGGCAAAAGAATGGAGGCGGGGCGGTATTCCTTCGGCGGCGGGTCCTGCGGGGCGCCCTTGCAAGGACGCCCCCTGTCCCGATATCGCGGCTGAGTGTGACATGGCGCGCGGCGATCAGCCGTCGTCACCACCGAACGCGTTGGTGATGTGGTCGGCCCGCAGCTGCGTGTTGATGTCGCCGGACAGGTCTTCAAGCCCGCCGGACACGACCGAGATGACAGCGAGGCCAAGACCGACGAGCGCCGCGGTCAGCACGACCCAGTCGACGGTGACGGCGCCCGAGGTATCGGTCAGAAAGGATTTCAGGGATGTGGTGGACATGGCGTGCTCCTGCTTTGCCTGGGTGTACGGTAGCCCGCCGGATGGCGGACAAGCAGCGCGTTCTGTCGCGAACCCTCAAGGGGCAGGACAAGAGGACCGCCGGCAGACGGCGAAATCAAGGCAAGGCAGGGACGGCGTGGCGCCAAATCCGGAAGATTTTATCTCAATGATCACGGATCAATTGAAGGACTCGACGATGTGGTCGCGTTCCAGCTGTGTGCGGATTTCGTTCGACAGGTCTTCGAGGCCGTTAGAAACGGTGTTGGTGACGGCGAGGCCAAGGCCGACAAGGGCGGCGGTCAGGACGACCCAATCGACGGTGACGGCACCGGATTCGGTCCGGGCAAAAGTAGAGATGGCAGCGAAAATGCGCATGTATGATCCTCCAGGGTTTGCGGGATGTGGCAGCATCCCGGGCAGACGATGGCAAGATCGGGGCAAAACAAGGCAAAAATGGGGCAGAAATTGGCAATTAAGGACAAAATACGGCAGTAATCGGGAAACAGTCGGGCGGGATCGTCAAGGCATCGGAAACGCGAAAGGGCCGCGACGATGCGCGGCCCTTCCGGAATGAAAAGCGGGGAGTGGGATTACTCGAGGCCGCCGACGGTTGCATCGCCGAAGC
>PFEX01000068.1:0-8617 GCA_002783145.1 Rhodobacteraceae bacterium CG17_big_fil_post_rev_8_21_14_2_50_65_11
TCTGGCGTTGCAGGAACGTGCCCGACGGCACCACGAGGTCATAGCCGGATCCGCCGGCCAGCATCCGGGTTTCCAGCAACTCGTTGGAATCGAACACGTCGTAGACGAGATCGTAGCCTGTCTCTTCCTCGAACTGCGTCAGCAGCGCCTCGTCGATGTAGTCGGACCAGTTGTAGACCCGCACCTGCTCGGCTGAAGCCGAGAGCGCGATCACGGAACTCGCTGCCGCAAGCAGTGTCAGCTTGATTTTCATTCGCCGTTCTCCCGTTGGATCTGAGTGTTCTTTTTTTATTTGATCAAAATAGCGATTCGGCGCAAGGTTTTTTGTGGATTCGTCTCCGCAGCCTGCATTTTTCGCACCCGCTTGCGCAATCCGCATATTGGAAGGATCACCCCGTGACCGCAATCGATTCAAAACTGCCCGAACATGAGGCGATCTACAAAAAGGTTCGCAACATGATCCTTTTCGGACAGGTTCTACCTGGCCAGCCGGTCACTATCCTGGGATTGAAGGAGGCGGTTGGCGCGGGCGTCACCCCGGTCCGCGAGGCGATTCGCAGGCTCACTGCGGAGGGCGCGCTGGAAACGCTTGGCAACCGGCGCATCTGCGTGCCGGAACTCTCCGCCAGACGCATCGACGAGATCTACTTCGCACGCTTCGCGATCGAACCCAAAATGGCGGACCTGGCCGCCACGAGAGCGACCGAGGCCGATATCACTCGGCTCGAAGCCCTCGACCGTAAGGTCGACCAGGCGATCGAGACAGGCAATATCGAAGCCTATCTCGAAAGCAACTTCCGCTTTCACTTCGCCCTTTACGATCTTTCCGGCACACCGATCCTGCGCAAGATTGCAACCTCGCTCTGGCTGCAATTCGGCCCGTCGCACCGGGTCGT
The DNA here is from genome assembly GCA_002783145.1 of Rhodobacteraceae bacterium CG17_big_fil_post_rev_8_21_14_2_50_65_11. Classification (GTDB taxonomy): domain Bacteria; phylum Pseudomonadota; class Alphaproteobacteria; order Rhodobacterales; family Rhodobacteraceae; genus Nioella. Next base: position 897 of record PFEX01000068.1, read on the forward strand.
CAGCGGCCGCTTCGGCACCTCGAACCTGCCCGACATGCATTCCGAAACCATCGACGCGTTGCGCCGCCGCGACAGCACCGCGACCGCCCGCGCGATCGAGGGCGACCTGCAACAAGGGCTCGACCTGATGCGCCAGGCCCTCGGTGTCTGACATCAACCCCGGTTTTCATCCGGGCGAAAATATCTTGGGGGACGGGGCGGGGTGGCGCCGCAAGCGACGGGGGCAGCGCCCCTCCCGCCCATCCATTCCTCTTGCCCCGGTCTCAATGCGCCTGCGCCGATGAGCACAGCGAAGAGGCGCACGGATCGGCGCGCGAAAGCGCGGCGAAATCTGGTCGCGCACGTCGATTGACAAGATTGTATTTTTGATCATATTGTCAAATCAGGCGACTGATCGGGGGATCCGCATTCAAAAGGGTGCCCGCCGGGCGGGCCTTCACCGACCATGATCGCGGCAGGACCCCATGAGAACCCCCCGCAAAGCCAAGTCTGACGCGGACTGGCTGTCCAATCTGCCCGAAGCGTTCCTCGATTTTCTCGACGGCCGACGCCTGGAAGAGGTGGAATGCATCATTCCCGATCTTGCCGGCACCTCGCGCGGCAAGGCGATGCCGTCCTACAAGTTCCGCCCGGATGAAACCTTCTACCTGCCGATCTCTCTCTTTTACCAAACGATTTCCGGCGAATACGTGGATATGGAGATTGAAAACCAATGGCTGGAAAAGGATGTCGTTCTGGTGCCCGACATGGCCACCGCCACCGCCGTTCCGTGGGCCGAGGACGCGACGCTGCAGGTAATCTGCGACCTTCGGACGCGTGAGGGCGATCCGCTGGCCATCGCGCCGCGCAACGTGCTGCGCAAGGTGCTGGGGCTATACGCCGACCGGGGCTGGTGCCCGGTCGTGGCGCCGGAGCTGGAATTCTACCTCACCAAACCCAACACCGACCCCAATGAAGCCATCGAACCGCCGCTGGGGCGCACCGGTCGCAAGGGCGCCAGCCGGCAGGTCTACTCGATGGCGGCGGTGGATGAATACGGGCCGGTCATCGACACGATCTACGATTATGCCGAAGATCACGGCTTTCGCCTCGACACGGTGATCCAGGAAGGCGGCGCCGGGCAGATCGAGATCAACCTCCTGCACGGCGATCCGCTGCACCTTGCCGACCAGGTGTTCTATTTCAAGCGCTCGATCCGCGAGGCGGCGTTGAAAAACGGCATTTTCGCCACCTTCATGGCCAAGCCGATCCGCGATGAACCCGGCAGCGCGATGCACCTGCATCAAAGCGTCACCGACATTGCCTCTGGCAAGAACATCTTCTGCGGGCCGGACGGCGGAGCGTCCGACCATTTCACCCATTTCATCGGCGGCTCGCAGAAATACCTGATGGATCTGCTGCCGCTGCTGGCCCCTTACGTCAATTCCTATCGTCGCATCACCGTGGACGGGCAAAGCGCACCAAGCAACCTCGAATGGGCCGTGGACAACCGCACCACCGGCCTGCGCATCCCGCATGGCAAGCCCGAGGCGCGGCGCGTGGAAAACCGGGTCACCGGGATGGATTGCAACCCCTACCTCGCCATCGCCGCCTCGCTGGCGGCGGGCTACCTTGGCATGGTCAACCGGATCGAGCCGCGCCCCGCAGTCGAGGTGGAGGTCTGGGAAGCCAAGGACAGCCTGCCCGTCAATCTTGGCGACGCGCTCGACATCTTTGAGACTGCAACCGATATCCGCGCCGTGCTGGGCGAGGAGTTCTGCCAGCTCTTCGGCGACATAAAGCGTGCCGAGAACGAGGAATACCAACGCGAGATTTCACCGTGGGAACGCCAGCACCTGCTGCTGAACGTCTGACGGCCAGATGGGAGAAAGCCAGCCATGAACATGATCACCAACCATATGCCGACGGCGGAATTGCAGGCCCTCGACGCGGCGCATCACGTGCATCCGTTCTCCGCCAATACCGCCCTCGGGGCGGAGGGCGCCCGCGTGATCACGCGGGCGCGCGGCGTGACGCTGACCGACAGCGACGGCAACGAGATCCTCGATGCCATGGCCGGGCTGTGGTGCGTGAACATCGGCTATGGCCGCGACGAACTGGCCGAGGTCGCGGCACGGCAGATGCGCGAACTGCCCTATTACAACACCTTCTTCAAGACCACCCATGTGCCGGTGATCGCGCTTGCGCAAAAGCTGGCGGAACTGGCGCCGGGCGATCTCAACCACACGTTCTTCGCCACAGGCGGGTCGGACGCGAACGACACCAATATCCGCCTCGTGCGCACTTATTGGCAGACCAAGGGCAAGCCGGACAAGACTATCATCATCAGCCGCAAGAACGCCTATCACGGCTCGTCCGTCGGCTCGGCCTCGCTGGGCGGCATGGCGGCAATGCACGCGCAGGGCGGCATCCCGATCCCCGACGTCCACCATATCGGCCAGCCCAACTGGTGGGCCGAGGGCGGCGAGATGAGCCCGGAAGAATTCGGCCTCGTCCGCGCCCGCGAGCTGGAAGCGGCAATCGAGCAACTCGGCGAGGACCGCGTCGCCGCCTTCATCGCCGAACCGGTGCAGGGCGCCGGCGGCGTGATCGTGCCGCCCGCGACCTACTGGCCGGAAATCCAGCGTATCTGCGACGCGCATGATATCCTGCTGATCGCCGACGAGGTGATCTGCGGCTTCGGGCGCACCGGCAACTGGTTCGGGTCGCAAACCATGGGCATCCGCCCCGACATCATGACCGTGGCCAAGGGGCTGTCTTCGGGCTACGCGCCGATCGGCGGCTCGATCCTGTCGGACGAGGTCGCCGAGGTGATTTCATCGACCGATTTCAACCACGGCTACACCTATTCCGGCCATCCCGTGGCCGCCGCCGTGGCGCTGGAAAACCTGCGCATCCTGGAGGAAGAGAAGATCGTGGAGCATGTGCGCGACGTCGCAGCCCCTTACCTTAAGAAAAAATGGGAAGCCCTGACGGATCACCCGCTGATCGGCGAAGCGAAGATCGTCGGCATGATGGGCTCGGTTGCGATGACCCCGCACAAGAAAAGCCGCGCCGTTTTTGCCGCGCCCGCAGGCACCGTGGGGCAGATCGCGCGCGACCGCTGTTTCGCCAACAACCTCGTGATGCGCCATGTCGGCGACCGAATGATCATCTCGCCGCCGCTCGTGATGACGCCGGACGAGATCGACACGCTGATCGCACGGGCGACGCGCGCGCTCGACGAAACCCATGCCATCGTCAAGGAACAGGGGTTGATGACCCCGGCCTGAGCCATGGATCTTCTGACCATCAATGACAGGCCGGGGGAATATCCTGCGTCCTTCTACGCAGGCGCGGCGCGGCCCCTGCCCCGGTTCGACGCGGCGGCAGGGGCGATCACCTGCGACGTGGCGGTTGTCGGCGGCGGCTTCACCGGCCTGTCGGCGGCGTGGCATCTGGCCAGGCGCGGCTTTGACGTGGTGCTGCTGGAAGCGCAGAGGGTCGGTTTCGGCGCGTCCGGGCGCAATGGCGGGCAGGTCGGACAGGGGCAGCGGCTTGAACAGGACGACCTTGAAGCATTGGTGGGCCACGATCAAGCCCGCGCGCTGTGGCGCATCGCCAACCAGTCGGTCGACCTTGTGCGCGAGGTGGCAGCGCACGACGAGGTGCACGCGACCTTCCATCCCGGCGTGATCCATGCCGCGCACCGCGCCCGCGACGTGCCCGATTACGCCGCCTATGTCGAAAAACTGCGCGACGACTATGGCTACGACCAGATCCGCGCGCTCGACCGCGACGACTTGCGCGCGCTGGTCGCCTCCCCGGCCTATCACGGCGGCACGCTCGACATGGGCGCGGGCCATATCGACCCGCTGGAACTGGCGCTTGGCCTCGCGCGGCTGGCCACAGGCGCGGGGGCGCGGATCTTCGAAGGCTCGAAAGTGTTGCGTCTGGAGGAAGGCGACCCGGCGCGGCTGATCACGGAAGACGCCCACGTTTCGGCGCGGCATGTCGTTCTGGGCTGCAACGGTTATCTCGGCGGTCTGGCGCCACGGGTCGCGGCGCGGGTCTTGCCGATCAACAATTACGTGGTGGCGACGGAGCCTCTCGGCCCTGACCGGCAGGAGGAGATCATCCGGGGCAACCACGCCGTCGCCGACAGCAAGTTCGTGGTCAACTATTTTCGCTTTTCCGACGACCACCGCTTGCTCTTTGGCGGCACCGAAAGCTATCGCTACCGCTTTCCCCACGACATCGCCGGTGCAGTACGCCGCCCGCTGGAGGCGGTGTTTCCACAACTGAAGGGCGTGCCGATCAGCCACGCCTGGGGTGGCACGCTTGGCATCACCATGAACCGGATGCCGCATTTCGAGCGGATCAGCGGCAATATCCTCAGCCTTTCGGGCTATTCGGGTCATGGCGTGGCACTGGCGACGCTGGCGGGCCAGATCGCAGCCGAGACCATCGCGGGACAGGCCGAACGCTTTGACATCATGGCCCGCGTCCCGACCCCGCACTTTCCCGGGGGCGTGGCGCTGCGCTGGCCCCTGCTGGTGCTCGCGATGCTCTGGTTTTCGCTACGCGACAGGCTTTGACACCCGTCTGCGACGCAGAAGACCCTTGCCCAAGACGCCAACAATTGCCACCGTCAATTTCATCGGACAACAAGGGGGCAGTGGGCACAATGTCACTGTCAAGACGCGGAGCTTTTCTTGCCCTTGCCATCGGGTTCGGTCTTGCCGCCTGCCAAGCCCCCGCCCCGCCGCCAACCGAGGCCGATCAGGTCTATCGCAACACCTGCCTGCTGTGTCACACCGGCAGCGCAACCGGCGCCATGGCACCGGACCTGACCACGCTTTCAGTTGCCAATGGCGGGACGTTTCCCACCGACGCGGTATCGGCGATCATCGACGGGCGCCGGGGCGTGCGCGCGCACGGCTCCCCGATGCCGGTCTGGGGCGCCCGATATTCATCTGATCTGGTCCATGAGCTTACGGTCTATCTGGCCTCGATACAGCGCTGACAGGAGGGCGCAACCGCTTAAATACGGAACAGCGGTTGCAACAAGCGCGGCACGAAGGTGCGGAAGCGCAGCGGGGCATCGGTGGCGGCAAGGCAGATGCAGGGATCGCCCGCGCCGGCGATCGGTGTGTGCTCCAGGTCCTCATCGGCAATCTCCAGGTCGCCGACACCGAATGTGCCCGTCTCGTCGTCGAAACGGCCTTGCAATACCAGCGTCAGCTCCATCCCGTTGTGCCCGTGATCGGGCACCGCGCGCCCCGGCGGGATGTGCAGCAGGCGCAGGCTGCCATCCGGGCCATCCGACAGGATGCTCTGGCGCACCCCGAAGCCAAGGCTTTTCCACCGCGGCGGTCGACTCTTCAGCGCCTGCATCACCGGACCGGGATAGATACCCGACCGCCTCGGCGCCGGTTGCGGGTCCACCGCTGGCATGTCGAGCAGCGCCATCACGTCGGATTTCAGTCTCTCGGGCAGGTCGGCGGCATCGGCGCTTTCAAGAAGCGCCCCACCAACCGCCTGGTGCGCGGCGAGGCTGGCCCGGCAGGTGTCGCACATCGACACATGGGTTGCGACAACCACTTCAAACACAGGCGGCAGCGTCCCGGCGGCGTAGGCCGCCAGCATCGGATCGGGGGTGTGATGGGTGATCGTCTTCATGGCTCTCGTAGCTCTTTCAACTCGTGGCGCAACCGGTCCAGCCCCAGGCGGATGCGGGATTTTATGGTTCCAAGCGGCAGCCCTGTCTCAGCCTGAATTTCCTGATGTGTGAGGTCGCCCAGATAAGCCTTCTCGATCATCATGCGCTGTTCAGGTTTCAGGCGCTTCAAGGCCTGTTTTAGTTTTCCTGTCTCTTGTTCAAGGGCGACAACCTGCCCGGCATCCGGTTCGTGATCGTCTTCATGCTTGAGTTCTTCCGGCATCGCGCGCCCGACACGCCGGACCACGTCGATCTGTCTGTTGCGGGTGATCTGGTAAATCCAGCCCGAGACCTGCGCGCGCTCCGGGTCAAACTGGTCGGCCTTGCGCCAGATCGTCAGCATGACATCCTGCACGATTTCCTCGGCCTGTGCGGCATCGAGGCCGGAGCGGACCACGAACCCCTTGAGCCGCGGCGCAAAATGATCGAACAGCCGCGCAAAGGCCTGCTTGTCACGGCGGTCGCGGATGGCAAGCATCCATGCCGTCTGTTCCGATATCTCGCGTTTGCGCGCCACGGCGTCCTTTTCCTTGCGTGCACGGCAATGCACCACCGGAGGCGGCACGTTCCTTACGCTTTGATCTGGTTCAGCTACCAACAACATATAGCCAATACGCCGGGCTGCAATTCGTGGATCATTATTGATCCATATTTATCGGGGCGTCGTAATAGGTTGTGACTGTCCAGCAAGGAGCATTGCATGTCATTCGACGCCCCGTTTCGACCCGCACGCCGCGTCGCCATCATCGGCGGCGGAATCTCGGGGCTCGCCGCATGCTGGCTGTTGTCGCGCAACAATGCCGTCACTTTGTACGAGGCCGAACCGCGCCTTGGCGGGCATGCGCGCACCGTCATGGCCGGCAAGCGCGGCGACCAGCCGGTCGATACCGGGTTCATCGTCTTCAACTATGCCAATTACCCGCACCTCACGCGGATGTTTCAGGATCTCGACGTGCCGGTCGCCAAAAGCAACATGAGCTTTGGCGCCAGCATCGACCATGGCCGCATCGAATACGGGCTGGAAGACCTCGGCGCCCTGCTGGCGCAGCGGCGCAACCTCGCGCGGCCCGGTTTCCTGCGCATGCTGCGTGATATCTTGCGGTTCAATGCCCGCGCCGAGGCCTTCGCCAAGGACACCGACGCCACAATCGGAGACCTCATGTCAGAGCTCCAACTCGGCCGCTGGTTCCGCGATTATTACCTTGTGCCGCTGTCTGGAGCGATCTGGTCCACCCCGCCCGAGCAAATCCTGTCTTTCCCGGCCCGTGCCCTCGTGCAATTCTTTCGCAACCACGCGCTTCTTTCGGCACAGGGCCAACACCAGTGGTGGACCGTCGAAGGCGGCAGCCGGGAATACGTCTCCCGGCTGGAGGCGGCGTTGAAAGCGCAAGGGGCTGATCTGCGCGTGTCCTGCCCGGTGCGCAGTGTGCGCCGGACGGGCGGCTTGGTCGCGGTGGTGACGGACGGCGCGGCAGAGACGTTCGACGAGGTGATTTTCGCCTGCCATTCCGATCAGGCGCTGCGTCTGCTCGACCAGCCCACCGAGACCGAACACCGGGCGTTATCCGCGATCCGGTTTCAGGACAACGCGGTTTACCTTCACCGCGACGTGGCGCAGATGCCGAAGCGGCGCAAGGTCTGGTCGTCCTGGGTCTACCAGGCCGAAACGGGGGTGAAGCGGACGCAAATCGGCGTCAGCTACTGGATGAACCGCCTTCAGAACATCCCCGAGGAGGACCCGCTGTTCATCACGTTGAACCCCGCGCGCGATATTCCCGATCATCTGGTCTATGATCAGAACACCTTCCGGCACCCGGTCTTCGACCTTGCAGCGTTGAAGGCGCAGGGGCGGCTGCGCGAGATGCAGGGGCAGAACAACACCTGGTTTGCCGGCGCCTATACCCGCCACGGTTTCCATGAGGACGGGTTCGCCAGTGCGGTGCGCATCGCCCGCGCACTAGACCGCCGAGAGGCGCTTGCCGCATGACCCTGACAGCTTCCCACTGGCCCGAACATCTGC
>PFEX01000068.1:8638-8858 GCA_002783145.1 Rhodobacteraceae bacterium CG17_big_fil_post_rev_8_21_14_2_50_65_11
GGCGCGGCAGCATCCGGCACGCCTTCCGCCACGCGGTCGATTTCGTGCTGATCGACCCAGAGTCCGCGACCGGCCCGGCGCTTTTCGCGCACAACCGCGCCGGGCTTTATTCGGTGCAGGATCGCCACCATGGTGGGCCGCCCGAGGCCGGGCGCGGCGTCGCATGGGCACGCGAGGTGCTGGCGGAGCGCGGCCTGACCGGCGCGCGCATCCTGCTGCT
>PFEX01000050.1:0-137 GCA_002783145.1 Rhodobacteraceae bacterium CG17_big_fil_post_rev_8_21_14_2_50_65_11
CCTCTTTGACATCTGGAAACCCGGCCCCGTCGGGCTGGCCGACCGGCGCGGCGACGCGCTTGGCGTGATGCTCGACGACGCCGTTGCCGGCGGGCTGGCGATGCTGATCGTGGTGGTGGCGGCGGTGTTTTCGCATG
>PFEX01000050.1:183-8801 GCA_002783145.1 Rhodobacteraceae bacterium CG17_big_fil_post_rev_8_21_14_2_50_65_11
CGCGGCTGGATGATGGTGACGGCCGAAAGCTGCACCGGCGGCATGATCTCGGCGGCGATCACCGATGAGCCTGGCAGTTCGGCGATTTTCGACCGGGGCTTTGTCACCTATTCCAACGCCGCCAAGACCGCGATGCTGGGCGTCGCGCCCGCAACCCAGACCGCCCATGGCGCGGTGTCCGAGGAGGTCGCGCGCGAAATGGCCGAAGGCGCGCTCACCCGGTCCGAGGCGCAACTGGCCATCGCCGTCACAGGCATCGCCGGGCCCGGCGGATCGGATCACAAGCCAGAGGGGCGGGTCTGTTTCGGGCTGGCAACGGCAGCGGGCACGCGAAGCGAAACGGTGGAGTTCGGCGCGCTCGGGCGCGGTTTCGTGCGGCAGGCCACGGTCGCCCATGCGCTGCACATGGTGCTGGAGGCGGCGCGCTACAACTAACCCAATACGGCATGAAATATCGGCAACGGCCTGAATTTTCGCTTATAATATAGGCATTTCATGAATTGATGCCATATTGTGCATCTTCGAAGCCCTTTGCCTCTTTTTCGAGGCCGCGCCATCCGCTCTTTGCCCGTGCAATCGACCAAATCACATGCAGAGGGGACACAGGCGGATGAACGGGGCGGATACGGCATGGATCATCGTCGCAACGGCGCTGGTCCTCTTCATGACCCTGCCGGGGCTGGCGCTTTTCTACGGCGGGCTGGTGCGCGCCAAGAACGTGCTCAGCGTTTTCATGCATTGCTACGCGATTGCCTGCCTGATGAGCCTGCTATGGCTTGCCGCGGGCTATTCCATCGCCTTCGGACCCGCAGACAGTGAGGTCTGGGGCGGGCTGGGCCGCGCGTTCCTTCTTGGCGTCGGCACCGAAAGCCTGTCGGGCACCCTGCCCGAGGTGCTGTTCTTTGCCTTCCAGATGACCTTCGCCATCATCACCCCGGCCCTGATCGTCGGCAGCTACGTGGAACGCATCGGCTTCGGCTTCGTGCTGCTGTTCTCTGCGCTGTGGATGCTGCTGTGCTACGCACCGGTCGTGCATTGGGTGTGGGGCGGCGGGTTCCTTGCCGATGACGGGATCTTCGGGGCCACTGGTGTGCGCGATTTCGCCGGTGGAATCGTGGTGCACGAGACGGCGGGGATCGCCGCGCTGCTGATCGCCGTTGCGCTCGGGCCGCGGCGCAACCAGGCGACGCCGCCGCACAATCCCGGCTATGTGATGATCGGGGCGGCGATGCTCTGGGTGGGCTGGTTCGGCTTCAACGGCGGCTCGCAACTGGCCGCCGATGGTGGCGCGGCGATGGCGCTGACGGTGACGCATGTCTCGGCCGCCGCCGGCTCGCTCAGCTGGGCATTGTGGGAGCGGGTCAAATACGGCAAGGCGAGCCTTGTGGGCATCGCCACCGGCACCATCGCCGGACTGGCCTCGATCACCCCGGCCTCGGGCTTCGTCGGACCGGCGGCGGCGCTGCTGATCGGCGGCATCGCCGGCATTCTCTGCCAGGAAGCGGTGACGCTGATCCGCAACAAGGCCCGGATCGACGACACGCTCGACGTCTTCGCGGTCCACGGCGTCGGCGGTATTTTCGGCACTGTCATGATCGCCGTGCTCGGCGCGGGAAGCTGGGTCGCGCAGCTTGGGAGCCTCGCCATCGTCGGGGCCTACACGGTGGTGGTCACATCGGTGCTGATCTTCGGTGTGAAGGCGGTCACGCCGCTGCGCGTCGATGCCGAGATCGAGACCAACGGGCTCGACCTCGCAGTGCATGGCGAACGCGCCTACGACATGACGAGCTGATCGGTGGCGGCGCGGAGGCTCCGCGCCCGCCGCCCCGACCGCAGTCTACCCGTGCAGATCCTTCGCCCGCGCCTCGAAGGCGCCCACGATCCGGCGCATCGCGTCGTGGAAAAACAGCCCCGCCGCCCCCTGCAAGACCTTGTTGCGAAACTCGAAATCCACGTCGAAGGCGACCTCGCAGCCACCTTCCACGTCTTGAAACCGCCAATGCGCAATCATGTGCTTGAACGGCCCCTCGATATACTCGGTGTCGATCTCGCGCAGCTCGGGTCGCAGCGTCACGCGGCTGGTGAAGCGTTCGCGGAACATCCGGAACCCGACCACCATATCGGACAGCATCACGTTACCCCCGGTCTCCGCCGTGACCGAGCGCACCCGCGTTGCCATGATCCACGGGATGAATTCCGGATACCGGGCAATATCGGCCACGAGGTCATACATCTGTGCTGCGCTGTAAGGCAGCAGACGGGTCTCGGCGTGTTTGGGCATGGCGCTTTCGGGTTTCCACGGGTGCACCCCATGTCCTAGACTTGGCGCGAAAATTCAAGGGACAGGGGCGAAATGGCGCAGAAACCTTACGTTGTGGACCAGATGATCTCGGCCAAGAGCATCGCGGCGCGGATCGAGGAACTGGCGCGCGAGATCGAGGCCAGCTTCGCGGGCACCGAGAAGCTGGTCGTGGTGGGGCTGCTGCGCGGCAGTTTCGTCTTCATCGCCGACCTGGTGCGCGAATTGCAATTGCCGGTGGAGGTCGATTTCCTCGAAACCTCGTCCTACGGCAACACCATGCAAAGCAGCCGCGAGGTGCGCATCCTCAAGGACATCCGCGGCGAGATCGAGGGGCGCGACGTGCTGGTGGTCGAGGATATCGTCGATACCGGCCACACCCTGAACCACGTCCTGCACATGCTGCGCGGGCGCAATCCCCGGCGGCTGGAAACCATCGCGCTGCTGGACAAGCCGACGCGCCGCGAGGTCGATGTCAAGGCGACATGGATCGGCTTCGAGATCCCCGATGAATTCGTCGTCGGCTACGGCATCGATTATGCGCAGCGCAACCGCAACCTGCCCCATATCGGCAAGGTGCGCTTTACCGAGGAAGCGGCCGGGGCATGAACCTTTTCTGGCTCGTCCGCATGCGCCGTTGGGCGCAGCACCCGCCCTCGTGGCAGCGGGTGGTGCTGGTGGTCGCGGTGATCGCGTTTTGCCTCGCGCTGGCGGCGGTGGAGCTCTTGCTTGGCTGGCCCGATTGGCTGACGGTCACACCGATCGGGCGCGGCGGCCGATACTGAGCGCAAACGCACAAACAAATCCTGCATTTTTGCACAGACCCCGTGCAGATCACAGCCGCGTGAGGGGGGAGGCAACGGGTTGATTATTGTCCCGCTTCGCCGCGATGATCACGCTGAGCATTTCACCGTTCAGGGAGAGACCAATGCGCCTGATTTCCAGAAGCCTTCTTGTTGCCGCCGCAATGACGCTGCCGCTTGCCGCCACCGTTCAGGGCCAGTCCGACAGCCCCTACCAAAGCCATCTCAAGGCGCGGCAGGGCTTCATGAGCATCGTTTCCTTCAACATCGCAACGCTCGGCGGCATGGCGCGCGGCAATATCGCGTATGACGCCGAGGCCGCACAGACCGCCGCCGACAACATCGCGGCCATTGCCGGGGTGGATACAAGCCCGTTCTGGCCCGAAGGCTCTGACAATGGCGCGCTTGGCGACCGGACCCGCGCCCTGCCCGTGATCTGGGAAAACCCCGAAGGCTTTGGCGAGGCATGGACCGGCTTTCGCACCGCCGCGACCGGCATGGCCGAGGTTGCAGGCGGTGGGCTTGCTGCGCTGCGCGGCGGGATCGGTCCGCTTGGCAATTCCTGTGGAAACTGCCACGAGGATTTCCGCCAGTCCATCGACTGACCGACGGTTGGCCTGAAAAACCGGGGACGGCGGGGGTATCCGCCGTCCCCGTTGGCGTGAAAGGGGTGTGCGATGCGATTTCTCCGGATCCTGCTGGCGCTTGCGGTGATCGGCGCCGGCATCGGCTGGTGGCTGAGCGCACCTCGGGTGATCGAGGCTGCCGACCTGCCCGCGCATGACCCCGACGCAGGCCATGGCGAACAGGTGTTCCATGCCGCCGGCTGCGCCTCTTGCCACGCCGCGCAAGACGCGACGGGCGCGGCGCGCCTGATCCTGTCAGGCGGGCGCGCCTTCGCCTCCGATTTCGGCACCTTCTACGCGCCCAATATCTCGATGGACGCAGAGCACGGAATCGGCGACTGGTCCGAGGCCGATTTCCTGACCGCAATCCGCCACGGCGTCAGCCCCGAAGGGCAACATTACTACCCCGCCTTCCCCTACACCACCTATGCCCGCGCCGGGATCGCCGACCTGCGCGATCTCTGGGCCTACATGCAGACATTGCCCGCCGATGCCACGCCCTCGCGCGCGCATGACGTGGGCTTTCCGTTCTCGATCCGCCGTGCGCTTGGCGGCTGGAAGCTGCTTTTCGTCGGTGACGATTGGGTGTTGCGGGGCGCGGACCTGTCGCCGCAGGTGCTGCGCGGGCGCTACCTTGTCGAGGCGCTTGGCCATTGCGGCGAGTGCCACACGCCAAGGAACGCGCTTGGCGGGCTCGATCAATCCAACTGGCTGGCGGGTGCGCCGAACCCGACGGGTGACGGGCGCATTCCGGCGATCACGCCCGACCAGCTGGGCTGGTCGGCCAGCGATATCGCCAACTACCTCAATGACGGCTTCACGCCCGAGTTCGACAGCGCCGGCGGCGAGATGGTCGAGGTCATCGCCAACACCTCGCAATTGCCAAGCGCCGACCGCGAGGCCATCGCCGCCTACCTGCGGGCGCTGCCGGGTGGTTGACCTGACGGCCTCGTGATCACCATCCGACGAATGGGCTCCGGTCGTGCCAAACGATGCCGATGACGAAAGCCCGTCACGTCGGACGCAGGGGCTTGTCAGGCAGCGCGCCGATGCGCGGGATCGAGGCGCACCCGCACGCCGCGGCGCACCGTCCGTCAGGCGGCGCCCCCTAGCTGCCGGCCCTTTCCTCCAGCGCCAGCCACTCCTGCTCTGACGCCGAGAGCTTTTCCTGCCGTTCCGACAGCGCCTCGCTGGCTTTCCTGAATTTCACCGGCTCGCGGGTGAACAGGTCGGGGTCGGCCAGCAACTCCTCCAGCTTGCCGATCTCGGCCTCCAGCCGCTCGATCAGCGCGGGCAATTTCTCAAGCCGGTGCCGTTCGGTATAGGACAGCGCGGGGGGCGCCTTGGCGGCGGGTTTGTCCTGCGCCGCAGGGGCGGACCCGGTTTCGGGGCGTTTCGGGGCGGGCATAGCCGGATCGGATGCCCGTTCCGCTCGCTGCGCGCGGTAATCGGACCAGCCGCCGGCATAGACCGTAGCGCGCCCGTCGCCCTCCATCGCCACCGTGGTCGTCGCCACCCGGTCGATGAAATCGCGGTCGTGGCTGACCAGGAGAACGGTGCCGGGATAATCGCCCAGAAGATCCTGCATGAGGTCGAGCGTTTCGACATCAAGGTCGTTGGTCGGCTCGTCCAGCACCAGAAGGTTCGATTCCTTCGCCATCAGCCTGGCCAGCAGCAGCCGCGCCTTTTCACCGCCCGATAGCGAGCGTACCGGCGCCCGCACCTGACGTTCATCGAAGAGGAAATCCTTGAGATACCCCACCACGTGCCGGGGCTGGCCGCGCACCATCACCTGGTCAGAGGCGCCGGAGACGGCCATCGACGGGTCGAGCGTCAGCGAGTCCCACAGCGTCGCGTTGGGATCGAGCGCCGCGCGGGTCTGGTCGAACACCGCCATTTCAAGGTTGGTGCCGTGGGTGACATCGCCGGTATTTGGGGTGAGCCGCCCGGTCAGCACGTTCAGCAGCGTTGTCTTGCCCACCCCGTTGGGCCCGACGAAGGCGATCCTGTCGCCGCGCAGCACCCGCAGGTCAAAGGGCTGAAAGATCACCTCGCCATTGAACGTCTTGGAAATGCCTCGGGCCTCGATCACCCGCTTGCCCGACTTCGTGCCTTCCTCCAGCGCCATCGCGGCGGTGCCCTGGCGGCGGATCATGCCGGCGCGTTCGGCGCGCAGGTCGCCCAGCGCGCGCACCCGGCCCTGGTTGCGCTTGCGGCGCGCCGAAATGCCCTCCACCGCCCAACGCGCCTCCGCCTTGATCTTGCGGTTGAGCTTGTGGCGATACTGGTCTTCCTCGTCCCAGAGCTTGTCGCGCCAATCCTCGAAATGGGCAAAGCCCTGTTCGTTGCGGCGCACCTGCCCGCGGTCGACCCAGAGCGTCGCGCGCGTCAGCGCGTTGAGGAACGCCCGGTCGTGGGAAATCAGGATAAAGCCCGCGCGCGTTTCCTTCAGCTGTGTTTCCAGCCAGCCGATCGCCTCGATATCGAGGTGGTTGGTCGGCTCGTCCAGCAGCATCAGGTCCGGTGCCTCGGCCAGCAGTTTCGCAAGCGCCGCGCGGCGGCGTTCGCCGCCCGAGGCCTCGGACGGATCGGCATCCAGCCGCAGCTTGAGCCCCTCGGCAGCCGCCTCCACGCGCCACGCCTCGCCCGCGTCCAGCCCGCTGGTGGCATACTCGCCCAGCGTGGAAAACCCCGACAGGTCAGGGTCTTGCTCCATGTAGCCCACGGACATGCCGGGTGGCAGGATGCGGTTGCCGGTATCGGGTTCGACCAGCCCCGCCATGACCTTCATCAGCGTCGATTTACCCGATCCGTTGCGCCCGACCAGCGCCACCCGGTCGCCCTCATGAACGACAAGCGACAGGTCGGCAAAAATGGGATCGCCGCCGAAGGTCAGCGATATGTCGGTAAGTTGCAAAAGGGGTGCGCGGGCCATGGCGGATGGCTAGTGGCCTCCGCCGGGCGCGTCAAGCGGTGGTGGGCGTCAGAAGCAGCATATCGCGCCCGGATCAGTGCCCAAGCATCCAGTCGCCATCGGGCCAGAAGGCGTGGAAGGCAAAGGCGAACAACACGTCATGCTCCACATCCCTGCCCTGCCCGTCGCGCACCCGGATATTGCCCACATCACGGCCCCGCCCGATGTTTCGCGCGTCGAGCGCCGAGGCCTGCCCGGATGTCCAGGTTATGGTGACGCCGGCCTCGCTGATCTCGCCCTCCACGGCCAGCCGGGTCATCGGCCAAGCCCGGTTGCCGACGCGCACCACGCGCACCAGCGGCGGGATGCCGTGCGGCGGCAATTCGCCGCTGTAAAGGAACGGCCGGTCGGAACTGTCGTAGCGCACGTAGGGGTTCTGCCCATAGGGGCGGGCCGCGTTCGGCTCGTCCATCACCAGCCCATCCGGATTGCGAGTGCTGAATGCCTCCCAGCTTTCCATCCATGTCGGGATGGTGGTCAGCTCGGTGCCCATGTGCGCGCCGACGATGCCCTCGCCGATGGCCTGCTGCCACCAGCTTTCGGTTTCGCGGTCGAACATCACCATGTCGGAATTGCGCAGCATGCCCGAGACGCCGAAGGTCAGCACATCGCCGCCAACACGCCGGTCGAAGGTGATGGCGGAATTGCAAAGCGGGCAGAAGGTGACGGCGATGGACCGGCTGCCGACCATGTCGTTCACGATCTCGTGCCACGTCAGGTAGCGGATCGGGTAGGCGCGCGGGGTTGCCCCGTCGAGTTCCACCGCGATCACCGGCTCATTCGGGTCGAGGCGGCTTTCGCCCGCCACGGCGATGAAATCGGGATCGTCGAGCGCCGGGATGCCGTCGCGCGGCGGCCCGCCGGACATGATCTCGGAAAAATCGACCGCGGTGCGGGAGAAATCAGTGTTCGGCCATTCCGCGCGCCAGCGATCGGGATTGGCGAGGGCAGGCACGGCAAAGGCGATGGCAAGGACGAGGGCAAGCAGATGGCGCATCTGTCAATCTCCTGTTCGCGGGGGTGGCGAAAGCTCCTGTTCGCGGGGGTAGAGAAAGGGTGACAGAGGCGGGCGGGCCGCAATAGCCCCGCTCACGCAAAGGTGTGCGGGGCTGACGAGATGTGAAGCGGCTGCGGATCAGTTTTCGTCGGTCACCCGCGCGGCGGTGATGACATCGGGCTGGCCGATCACGGCGCCGTTGCGCCCGGAGCCGCGCTTGATGGCGTCGACCACCTCCATGCCCTCGATCACCTGCCCGACCACGGTGTAATCTCCGTTCAGCGGGGGGGTGGGTTCGAACATGATGAAGAACTGCGAATTGGCCGAATCCGGGTCCGGGCCGCGCGCCATGCCGACCACGCCGCGTTCGAAGCTGAGATCGGAGAACTCCGCCGGAAGGTCGTCGTATTGCGAACCGCCACGCCCGGCATAGCGCATGTCCTGCCCGAGGCGGCCAAACTCGACATCGCCGGTCTGTGCCATGAAACCCTCGATCACGCGGTGAAACACCACCCCGTCATAGGCGCCGTCCTCGGCCAGCGTCGCGATCCGCGCCACGTGTTGCGGCGCGACCTCCTCGAACAGGTCGATCACGATGGTGCCCTGCGCCTCGCCGGTCACGTCAAGCTCCAGCGTGGTGGCGGCGGCTGGCGCAGCAGCCACCATGAAAGCGACGGCCAGCTTACGCATCGGCGGCCACCTTCATCGAGATCATCTTGTCGGGGGTCGCGGGCGGCTCGCCGCGGGTGATGGCATCGACATGCTCCATCCCCTCGATCACCCGGCCATAGACGGTGTATTGCCCGTTGAGGAAGTGGTTGTCCTTGAAACTGATGAAAAACTGCGAATTGGCCGAGTTCGGGTTCTGCGAGCGGGCGGCGCCGAGCGCGCCGCGATCGTGCGGGATGCGGCTGAATTC
>PFEX01000050.1:8832-9195 GCA_002783145.1 Rhodobacteraceae bacterium CG17_big_fil_post_rev_8_21_14_2_50_65_11
ACACCACCCCGTCATAGGCACCCTCGCGGGCCAGTTCCTTGATCCGCGCGCAGTGCTGCGGGGCGATGTCGGGCAAGAGCTCTATGGTGACGAGGCCATCCTTCAACTCGATGAGGATGGTGTTTTCAGGGTCTTTGATCTCGGCCATCGGGACGTCCTTTCGTAATGGGTCGGGCCAGATCCTAGTGCGCCGACGCGACGAGGAAAAGGGGGTCTCCATGCGGCCGCGACGTCGAAAAAATTCATGCTGCGTCGCAAAATGCAGATCATGCGGCGCCGCAGCGAGGTTGACACGCGCGAATCCGGGGCATGATTGAGCGGGTTGACATACCATCGCGCCGGGTGAGGGCAATTCATGACCAC
>PFEX01000050.1:9379-16689 GCA_002783145.1 Rhodobacteraceae bacterium CG17_big_fil_post_rev_8_21_14_2_50_65_11
CGCTGACAGGTCAGCCCCGGCCCGATCAGCTTCTCCTGCGTCCACGGCGGCGAAGACTTCGACGCGCGCTGCCAGCCGGAGTGGGAGCCAGCCAAGGTCGTTGCCGGCCCCGGCGGCACATTGAAGGGGCTCTCCTGCGCCGCCCCGCCCATTTGCGCGTTCGACGTGTTGCAGCCGGTCCGGCTTGACAACAACGTGTACGACCTCGGTCAGAACGCAGCGATGATGCCGCGGCTCAGGGCGACGGGCCCCGCCGGCTCCGTCGTCAAGATCATCCCCTCCGAGTTGCTCAAGCCCTCGGGCGAACTGGACGACACGGTGTGCGGCGGGAAGAGCTACTGGAGCTACACCTTAGCAGGCACGGGCAACGAAGCGTGGTTCCCCAAGTTCTTCTACCGCGGTGCGCGCTACCTGAAGGTCGAGTGCACCGGCGGCGCGGAAGTCACGTCGCTGGAAGGCGTCGTCGTGCACTCGTCGGCCGCACCGGTGGGCCAGTTCTCCTGCTCCAACGACTTGTTCAACCGCATCCGCACGCTCGTCCGCTGGGCGCAGCGCTCCAACATGATGAGCGTGCTGACCGACTGCCCGCACCGGGAGAAGCTCGGCTGGCTGGAGCAGTACCACCTGAACGGACCCTCGCTGCGCTACGAGTTCGACCTGACCACGCTGTTTGCCAAGGGCATGAACGACATGGCGGACTCGCAGTTGGAGGACGGTCTCGTCCCGGACATTGCGCCGGAGTATGTGAAGTTCAGCGGCGGCTTCCGCGACTCGCCAGAGTGGGGCAGCGCTGTGGTGTTGGTGCCGTGGCAGCAGTACCAGTTCAGCGGCGACCTCCAGTTGCTGCGCCGCTACTAGGAGGTGATGCAGCGTTACGTTGCGTACCTCGGCAGCAAGGCGAGTGAGCACATTGTCGATCATGGGCTCGGCGACTGGTACGACCTCGGCCCGAAGCCCCCGGCGAAACGCAGCTCACGCCCAAGGCGCTGACGGCGATCGCGATCTACTACGAAGACGTGACCGTCCTGGAGAACGTCGCCAAGCTGCTCGACCGCGCCGACGACGCGCGGCGGTACGCCGAATTGGCAGCCGAAATCCGCGCAGATTTCCAGGCGAAGTTCCCCGAGCTGTGGGACTCGCAGACCGGTCGGGCGATGCCATTGGTCGTCGGTCTCGTGCCCCCCGAGAAGCGACAGGCGGTGCTCGACGCGCTGGTGAACGACGTGCAGACCAAGGGCCTGACGGCAGGCGACGTCGGCTACCGAGCGCGGGCAGTACCCCAACAAGTTGGGGCGTCCGGAGTGCATTTTCGGAGGAGGGGATCCAGTCGTGCTCGGCCCTCACCCGGCCGCCCTCGCCGCCGTCACCGCGAGCAGCACCGGCACGCCACGCCGGTCCGCGCCGTAGACCATGTCGAGGCTCTTGATTGCCACCTTTGGCCGCGGGTTGTTCCACTGCTTCAGGTAGGCGGCGGCGGAGCGGTCGGTGCCGTCATAGGGCGTTGTCCAGGCGAGTTGGGCGCCGGGGAGGGCGGCGGCGGTCTGCGGGTGGTAGTCGTCGAGGTCGACCTCGGCGTAGATCGGGATGTCCGCGGTCTGCCCGTCGGCATAGGTGACGACGTAGCGCAGCATCTCGTACTGCTTGTTCTCCCTCAGTTCCTGCTGGTTGCGACGGGCGTCTATCCGAGCGGTCTGCAGGAAGAACAGCGCGTCGGCCTTCTGGTTGACCGGAATACCTTTGACCTCGTTGGGGAGCTGGTGGGGCACTCGGTCGCCGGCCAACATGACGACGGTGGGCACGGGCGAGGTCGGGAAGTCGTAGATCTGGAACGGCACACCGGCGAAGGTCTGCTTGCCGGTGGGCATGTCCTTGAAGGTGAACTGCTTCTCGCCAAACCAGCCGCGGTCGTCGCGGTATTGGGTCGCCTGCTTGGCGATGTCCAGCGGGGTGTACTCCAGGTTGGCGCCAGCGATGAGGGTCTTGCCGCCGGCGAAGGGCGCCTTGAGATTGCGCAGGATGGCCGCCAGGAGGGTGCGCTTCTTGACGGCGTTCTCGGGCACTTCCTCGTTGTCCTTGAAGAGCAGATTGCACAGGACAATGTTCCCCTTGCCCTTCACGTAGTGCAGCAGCCCGCCCACATTGAGCATCTGCTTGACATCCCGATAGAACTCCGGCGAGCGCTGCGCCTTGAAATAGACGTTGTCGATGCCGAGGTTGGGCGCCTTGTCAGGGACCGGCGTCCAGCCGGCGATCTGCACGGTCACTTCGTTGGCGGGTCGCGGCGGCTTGATCTCAAAGGTCTGCGGCTCCGCGTTGGGCGCAACGTCGAAGGACAGCTTATCGTCCTGCTTCCCGTCGAAGAGCAGGTTGACTTTGGTCTGCGGGTAGTAGAAGACGTTGCCGATCCAGGTGAACTCAGTCAGCGTCTGCGGCTTCTGCAGGGCGATCGGCACGTCGTAAGGCGAGTCGTCCTCGTTCTTCGGGAAGTTGATGATCAGCGGCCAGCCGTCCGCCGAGACGAACCCGTTGGTGATGTTGTCGTAGGCGAAGAAAGGCGACTTGCCGAACGACGCCACTTCGTCGTAGTCAACCACGTAGCTGAATACGTCTGACGCGGCGTAGTTTCCAGCCGTCCACGAGAAGATGCGCTCGGACGAAAAGAGCACCACATCGCCGGTGGTCAGCCCCGAAGTCAGCCGGTCCCGCACCGGCGGGAACAGCACCCGTTCGCGCTTGAACGGCCGGATCATGTGATCGACGCCGACGAGCTTGTTGTAGTCTGCCAGCCCCTCGGGCGTAAGCCCGCAGAGCACGAGACTGCCGCCGGCAGCGGTGAAGGCGTCGACTTGCTTCTGGTTGTCGACCAGCGTCTTCAAGTTGGCGGGGGAGGCGTTGACGATCGCCGTCTTCGCGCCCTGCGCCGTCAGTGCTTGCAGCGGGCCGTCGGCCTTTGTGTACTGCAGCCCCATGGCGTCCAGCGCCTTCGCGAACAGCGGGCTGTCGGCGATGGCGGCGGCGACCTGGTAGAACTCCAGCTTGTAGGTGGCCGCATAGCCGATGAGGTTGAGCAGCAACTGCTTGGCGACGGCGCTCGTCGGGAGCTGCTCGCCGATCATGAGCTGGCTCAGCAGCATCAGCCCGTTGCCCACCGGCACTTCGGCCAGGGCGGTGTAGCGAAGGTGGTCGTCGCACTGCACCAGCGACTTGGCACCGCGACCGGGCTTCTGGTAGGCGTTCTGGTAGACAAGCTTGTCGGCGCCCCAGGTGAAGAAGTCCTTCTGCTGCAGGCCGCGTAACACCGGGTGCTCCAAGTCTTCGCCAAAGGCCGTCCGGCCGACGTTGACGGCGGCTTGCATGTCGGCAGGCAGCCCCTGGTAGCGCAGCGGGTTGATCTGCTCCAGCACGATGACCCGCCGGTCGCCGGCGGCGTAGGCCGCCAGTCGGCTCGAAGTGCTCTCGGTGGAGTCCAGAGCGTCTTTGCCGACGATCAGCACCTTGCCGTCTGGCGGCAGCTTGTCGAGGCTGTCGAGTGAGGTGAAGGGGATGCTGCGGCTCCGCAGGAACGGACCCACGGTGCCTGCGGGGTCGTAGACGAACAGACCGTGGGTGCCGGCGGTGCCACGCAGGGCCGCCAGGATCTGTTTGCCTGATCGGTCCGATTGGTCTGATCCGTCGGATCGGTCGGAACTGCGTTCGGTGGAGGCAGCCGCCAACGCGGCGCCCAGAGACGGCGCCAGCACCGATACGTCCTTGGTGTCGCTGAACACCTCCTGCCCCTTCACTGCCAGCTTCAGGAAGAGCTTGCCTTCCTGCCTCCCGGTCACTTTGGGCAGCGGGATCGTCACGTCGAACTTCGCGTTCTCTCCCGGCGGAACGGCGTGCGGCTTCGACTCGCCCGCCACCTTCTTCCCGCCCAGCATCAGCGTCCAGGTGAAGGTGAGCGGGTCGTCGTAGTGCGTGTCGTTGAAGATACCGAATGTCCGCCTGACTGCTTGCCCGGACTCGAACGTCCAGTCCCATTGCCGGCAGAACACCGCCCGCGGCGCGAACGCAATGTACTGGTTCTGGTCAGTGTCGGTCTGCCCCAGCCAGAACTGCCACGCGCCCTGACCAGCCCAGCGGTAGCCTTCCTGCAGGATCCGCTCCCAGATCGCCACCCCGCGACGCGGCTTGCCGGCGAAGGCGCCCTCACCCTCGAAATACGCCACCTCCGGGTGGTTGCCGGTCATGAAGAAGTCCTCGCCGAGGAATCGCGGTCGCTGCTCGTCCCACTCCCACCGGCCGCGGCCGCCGCCTTTCGGGTTGACCGCGTAGGCGAGTTCCGGGTAGTCCTGCGGCTTGCTGGCGACGTAGTGGTCGCCATGCACCGGCAGCGTCTGCGCCTTGGTGGCGCCGCCGCCGTCGACCATGTTCGGCCGCGTCGGATCGACCGCCAGCACGGCCTGTGAGGTCTTCGTTACCTCGTCCTCGAACTTGTCCATCAGCCCGCCGTACAGGTTGATGCAGTTGATGTACAACCACTCGTTCTCCATCGACCAGACCATCACCGACGGATGGTTCCGCTCGCCTTTGACCTGAGCGACCACCTGATCGCGCCAGTTGTCCATCAGGTCCATCTTGATGCCCGAGTTGTAGCGCTTCTTCAGGTCCTCATCGCGTTCGATGGCATAGTAGCCGATGGCTTCTCCGTCAAGGACGCCCGAGCGGCGACAGACCACGCCGTTCTCGTCGTAGAAGCTGAGCGCTTGGTCCGGCGGCAGCCCCTGCCAGCTCGTGCCCCAGAACCGCATCACTGTCTCGTTGAACTTGCGGTAGTTGGCGAGCCATTCCTCTTCGCTGCCGGCCGTGTGACAGTCGGCCCAGCCATGGAAGGGAATCCCGTTCAGCTTGAAGTCGCGGCCCGCCCAACTCCATTCGCGGAAGCCGAAAGTGGTGTCTGCCACGTCAACCGCCTGCCCGCCGAGGCGCACAGTCGTCCGCAACCGGTACAGGTTCGGGTCATCGGGCCACCAGAGCTTCGGGTTGTCCCACTTCTCGGTGACCTCGACAGTCTGTTCCGTCCCCGCTTCGAGAGCGAACGCCTTGGGCGCAAACGCCTTCTCCACTTGGTCGGTCTTGGCGTTCACGGCTTCGCAGAGCACTTCTCCGGAAGCTGCTTTGCCCGACGGGTTGCTGAGGGTCAGCTCGACCGCGAGTTCCTTCTTCGCCACCGAGGGCTTGCAGAAGGCGTCGGCCGCATACACGGGGCCGGCGGACACCAGTTCCGGCGTTACCAAAATGCCCGACTGCGGGTGGTTCCACACCGGGTACGCCAAGTCCATGAAGCCCTTGTTCCACCAGTCGATCGGGTAGTTGAACGTCCGGCGCAGCTTCCTCGGCTTGTCGGGATTGGCGGAGAAACCGTAGTAGCAGTCGCGAATGCCGACCCACACCTCGTTGGCGCCCGGCTTGAGACCCTTGGTTACGTCGAGGCTGAAGCGGGCGAAGGGGTTCTTGTTGAACCCGCAGAAGACGCCGTTGACGAAGACGGTGGTGTTGAGGTTGTTCTGGGGAAAGACCAAGTAGAACGAACGGCCCGCTTGCGACGCCGGCACGTTCACCCGCGTCCGGTACCACAGCCGGTGACAGAAGATCAGGTCGGGACGCAGCTTGCTCTTGTCGCCCGGCACCTGGATTGCCCGCCAGTAGGGATGCTCGGGCAACGCCTTGAGCGGCTCGGCGACTTCGCCGGGGCTCTGCTCGTCGTCGCGGCACACTTCCCACAACCCGTTTAGCACGACCGACGACCGGGCGCCCGCGTTGGCCGGCGCCGGCAACTCGTAGACCTGCTTGGCTGCCTGCTCGTCCTCCGGCGTCCGGTAGTTCTCGGCGGGCCTGAACTTCGAGTTCGGGTGGAACGGCCCGAGGTGAACGCAGAGCAGATCCGAGGCGTACAGCACCCGCGCCGTCTTGCCCTTGTCGTCCTTTGCCTTCGGCAGTCGAATGTCCAGCTTGTGTGAGCCGGCGGTGAGCGGCTTCTCGCCCAGCTTCAGCCAAGCGACTTCGTTCCACGTTTGCAGTTCCATCAGGTCGGTGGTCAGCTCCTGCGGGCTCACCGACGTCCACTCCCCGCCGTCGACTCGCCAATCAAACTGCGACCGGGCGAACTCATAGCCGATCCGGTTCCAGACCTCGTATGTTCCCCGCTTGTCCAAGTTGAAGGCGTATTGAAGCAACCCACCTTCTGCCGGCAGCTCCTGATCCACCTTGACCGCGTCAATGGCGACGTGCAACCACTTCTCCCCCGACAGGAACTGCTGCCGGCCCCAGCCCTTGATCTCCGGCTTCAGGTTGGTGAAGGCCGTATTCTCAGCCTCGATCCAGACGTAGTCGGCGGCAACCGCGTTGAGAACGGGTGCCGCCAAGAGAGCGACGACGAGGGAAGTCAGCTTGCGGCTTGCCATGTTTGGGCTCCTTGCAAAACAACGTATAGCGGGGCAGCTTGCTCGCTCGTTCGAGAAGAACTACTTCGGGGCAGCGCCTGTCGATCTGACCGATCCGACTGATCCGACCGATCGCACACCCCCGGAGCGACGTTTTCACCCACCGGGGTGTCCAAGGGAACCGCGGACATGAGTGATTCCTATGGAAACGGCGTACGGCGGGGCAGCTTGCCCGCTCGGTGGCGCGCTCACTGGCGGCAGCCGGCGGAGTCGTGGTGCTCAAACGCACGAGCATGGATGATTCCTGTGGAAACGAGGTCTCGTCGTCAGTGGTTCCAGGCCGCGTAGGGAGGATAGCCCACCGTCGAAGGCGGCGCTACTCGTTCCGGTCGCGCAACTTCTTGGCGGGGACCCCAGCGTACACGCTGTAGGGTGCTACATTGCGCGTGACCACGGCGCCGGCGCCCACAATGCTCCCTTCGCCGATGGTGACCCCGGGCAGGATCACCGTGCCGACCCCGATGTCGCAGCCGTCTTCAATCACCACTTCGGCGAATTCCAGTCCGCCGAAGATCACCGGCTGCCGGCCTGCTTCCTCGTGGGTCGACGTGAGGATCCGGACGTGTGGGGCGATCCCGACGTGGTCGCCGATGCGAATACCTCCCGCACTGTGGAGGAAGCAGCCCTGGCCGATCCAGACGTCGCTCCCAAGGATCATCTCGTTCCTGTGATACCCCTTGAGAATGGCGTAGTGCCCCACGTACACGTCACTGCCGAGGCTGATGGTCTGCGGGTGGAAGACGAGCGCGCCCGGCTCGAAGACGACGTTGTCGCCGTGCCGCTTGAAGTCGGCGAGCTGGAATTCGCCGCTGCCGTGGCTGCGCGGAT
>PFEX01000059.1 GCA_002783145.1 Rhodobacteraceae bacterium CG17_big_fil_post_rev_8_21_14_2_50_65_11
GCACCTGATCCGGGGCCAGCACGGGGCCGGGCTTGCCGGGCAGGTGGCCAACGCGCTGCTCCATGACCCCGAGGACCGCCCGAGCCCGCAGCGCCTGGTGCCGCAGGCGCGTCTGGCCGCACTTGCCCCGCCGGTGGCGCGCGCCGTCGCGATCATGGAGCAAACACTGGAAGATCCTCCGGCCATCACCCGCATCGCCGGGCAGGTCGGGCTGTCGCCCCGACGGCTGGAAATGCTCTTCCGCCAGCATCTTGAAACCGGGCCGGGCGCGTTCTTCCTGCGCCTGCGCCTGTCGGAGGCGCGGCGCCTCGCGCTCGATACAGGGTTGTCGGTGCAGGATATCGCGGTGCGCACCGGGTTTTCCAGCCCCACGACGTTGGCCCGCGCCTTCCGGCGGGCCTTCGGACAATCGGTGTCGCGGCTGCGCAGCGGGCGGTAGGGTGCGGGCTTGCCACGCACCCTACCGCCCGCCTCGATCAATAGGGCATCGGATGCGCCTTGTGAGCCGCCGCGATCTCGTCCAGTACCTCCTGCGGCAAGGTCATTCCAGCGGCGGGCAGCAGATGCTCCAGCTGCGCGCTCGTGGTGGCCCCGAAGATGGTCGAGACCGCAAAAGGCCGAGTCTGCTGCCACGCAAGCGCCATATGCACCGGGTCCAACCCATGGCGCGCGGCGATGTCGAGATAGGCAGCGACGGCAGGCCGCACCCGGTCGCTCAGCCGGCCGCCGAGATCGGGCGTCTGCCCCGTCGCCCGCGCGACCGCGAGCCGAGAGCCGTCCGGCTCCGCCCCATCCTGATATTTTCCGGTCAGAAGCCCCGCCGCGAGCGGCGAGAACGCCAGCAACGTCACCGCCTCGTTCACCGACAGCTCCGCCATGTCGGTGTCATACATCCGGCACAACAGGGAATATTCGTTCTGCACCGTCTGCACCCGCGGCAGCTTGCGCGCCTCGGAGACACGCAGCCATTGCGCCGTGCCCCAGGTGGATTCGTTCGACAGGCCGAAGAAGCGCATCTTGCCTTCCGCCACCAGCTTGGCCGCCTCCGCCAGCACATCCTCGATATGGGCCAGCGTCTCGGCCTTGTCCTGCCCACCTGGATCGTAGGTCCAGTTCTTTCGAAACTGGAAAGACCCGCGATTGGGCCAGTGCAGCTGGTAAAGATCGACATAATCGGTCTTCAGCCGCTTGAGCGAGCCTTCCAGCGCACTGCGCAGCGTTTTGCCGGTAATCAGCTCTCCGGGGCGCACGAAGCTGCCGTTTTCGCCGCTGATCTTGGTGGCCAGCAGGAAATCGCCACGCCGCGCAAGGTTGGCCGCGTTCCAGTCGCCGAGAATTGCTTCAGACCCGCCCACGGTCTCGGCCTTGACCGGGTTCACCGGGTACATCTCGGCCGTGTCCACGATGTCGACCCCGGCCGAAAGGGCCATGTCCATCTGCCGGTGCGCGTCCGCCGCCGGGGTCTGGTTGCCCCAGGTCATGGTGCCAAGGCAAAGCTCGGAAACCGTCTGCCCGCTCGCGCCGAAGGGAACCTGTCGCATGTCTGTCCTGTCTTGTTCGTTGATGATCCGTGGCGCACCCTAAGCGCTTCCACGCCGGGCGCAACCCGGCGCACTCCGCCAGTTCATCTTGGCCCGGATACCTCGGGGGAGGGGGGGAGGTGGCTTGAAAGGCAACGGGGGCAGCATCCCCCCCCCCGATGCCCTCCACTGCGCGCCATCCGGCCCGGTCAGCACCCCTGCGCCGATGAGCGTAGCGAAGAGGCGCGAAGCGGCGCGCATCGCGCGGTAAAATCCTGCGGCCTCAGCGCAACCTCGGCGGCGCGTCCGGATCCATCCCCGGCGCGGCGCACTGCCCCCGCGCGGGACTGTCCGGCACCGGCAGGTCAAAGCGCAACCCAGCCTTGGCCAGCCGTGCCGCCACCGGGTCCGAGGCGCGGAAGAAACCGACATCCATCACCCCGGCCTCGATTCCCGAAAAGGTCAGCGCCTCGCCCGCCGCGCGCGCAAGCGCCGGTTCCGCCCCGGGCACAGGGTCGATAAAGGCCAACAGGTGCGACCGCCGCCCACCCGCATAGGTGACGCCGCACAGATAGGCGAACCGCGCCAGCCCCCGCGCGGTGGCCAGCTTGGTGTCGAGCGCGGCGATCAGCGCCTCGGGCAGGCCCGCCGGCGCAGTCAGTTCCTCGGGCACCTCCTCGACCTCGCGCGGTGCCTCGGCCAGCGTTCCGGCCAGCCAATCCACCGCCGCAGCCGGGATCAGGATCGCCGATGCCACGCCAGGATTGACCGCAAGCCCGATCCCCTGCCCCGCCAGCATCGCCGCCAACCCACGCCCCGACAGAACCGCGTAGGGGGCCTCGCCTTCGGCAAACGCAGCCAGCCGGTCTTCGCGGTCGAAAACAAGCGCGAACCGCGCGCCCTCGGCCGGAAAGATCGTCGGCGCGATCTCCGCCGCCCCCGGTTCACTGTCGAGCGCGAGGAAAAGCTCGCCGTCAGCCAGACGTTCGTAAAACCGCAGCCGCAGGGTGTCGTCGTCGGGGGCTGCCTCCATCGCCGCATGGGCAATGTCGAGCGGGGTCGTCTCACTCATCGGTCCAGCACCTCCTTCGAGCGGGCGCGCAAAACCGGCAGCAGCTCGGCCTCGAACCACGGGTTGCGCTTCAACCACGCGTTATTGCGCCATGACGGGTGAGGCAAGGGAAAGAGCGCGGGCGCATGGTCGCGCCAGCCGGCGACACGGGCCGTGACACTGACCTTGCCACCAAGATGCCACGCCATCGCGTGCCCGCCGACAAGCAGCGTCAGTTCGATCAGCGGCATCTGTGCCAGCAGGCTTTGCCGCCACGTCCGCGCACAGACCGGCGGCGGAGGCAGGTCGCTGCCCCTTGCGTCGTAGCCCGGAAAACAAAAAGCCATGGGCAGGATGGCGATCCGGCCGCGGTCGTAAAAGATGTCGGCATCCACCCCCATCCAGTCGCGCAGCCGATCGCCAGAGGGATCGGTGAAAGGCTT
This sequence comes from Rhodobacteraceae bacterium CG17_big_fil_post_rev_8_21_14_2_50_65_11, assembly GCA_002783145.1. GTDB lineage: Bacteria > Pseudomonadota > Alphaproteobacteria > Rhodobacterales > Rhodobacteraceae > Nioella. Next base: position 3,015 of record PFEX01000059.1, read on the forward strand.
GCCGGATTCGTGCACCTTCATTCCCGGCGCCTGACCGGCGATCAGGATGCGCGCCCCCGGCCGCGCCCACAGAACCGGGCGCGGCGCATGGGCGGTCTCGGTCGCGAAGAAGCGTGCCTCACAGAGGCGGCAGGCCGCGATATCGCCGGCGAGGCGTGCAAAACTCATGGGGCGCAGCAAAGCGCGGATTCCCGGAAATGGGAAGGCCTCGACACGGCGCCGCGCGGCTCACCCCTGCGTCAGCCAGTCGAAGAACCCCGGCCCGGCGCGCTTTCGCAAACGGGCGGCCATCTCGGCCCCGGCGCGCGCGCCCTCCTCAACCGGCACCGTGACAGCGTCCGACAGCACCTCGGACCCGTCGGGGCGCAGGATTTCCCCGCGCAGGCGCAACATCGCCCCGTCAAGTTCCGCCAGCCCGGCAATCGGCGTCTCGCAGGATCCATCGAGCCCGGCAAGAAAGGCCCGCTCGGCGGCAAGGCGTTGGCCGGTCTGCATATCATGGATCGCGGCAAGCATCCCCGCGACCCGGCTGTCATCGGTGCGCCGCTCGATCCCGATCGCGCCCTGCGCAACAGCGGGCAGCATGTCGTCGGGCGAAATGCCGCCGCGCGAAACCTCCGCCATGCCCAGCCGCCGCAGCCCCGCCATGGCCAGAAAGGTCGCGTCAGCGACGCCGCTTTCGAGCTTTTTCATCCGGGTCTGCACATTGCCCCGGAATTCCACCACCTTCAGATCCGGCCGACGCGCCATCAACTGCGCCCGGCGGCGCAACGACGACGAGCCCACGACCGCCCCCTCCGGCAGCACTGCGAGGCTCTCGTAGCGGGGCGATACGAAAGCGTCGCGCACATCCTCTCGCGGCAGGTAGCAATCGAGCGCCAGCCCGACGGGTTGCTCCACCGGCATGTCCTTCATCGAATGCACCGCGATGTCGATGCCACCGGTCAGCAGCGCCTCCTCGATCTCCTTGGTAAAGAGGCCCTTGCCGCCGATCTCTTTCAACGGTTTGTCGGCGTCGATCAGCGCCCGGTTGTCGCCGGATGTGCTGATCACGACAACCTCGAAAGCCTCGACGGCAAGGTTGAAGGCCGCGGCCAGCCGGTCACGCGTTTCATGCGCCTGTGCAAGGGCAAGCGGCGATCCTCGGGTGCCAATTTTCAGCGGCTCGGTCGGGGTGGGCAATGCGTCTGTCATTTCGCCTTCCTAGCCGCAGTTCGCCCCGGTGACAACGCAGCGTTCTTGACACTGCGACGCTGGCGGAAAAAGGTGCGCCGACCTTCCCGTACGGAGACCGACATGACCAAACCCCTGCTACGCGCCCTCGCCGGCGAAACGCTGCCCACGCCGCCGATCTGGATGATGCGGCAAGCCGGGCGCTACCTGCCGGAATACCGCGCCACGCGGGCGAAGGCGGGGGATTTCCTGTCGTTGTGCTACACGCCCGAGCTTGCCGCCGAGGTCACGCTGCAACCGATCAACCGCTATCGCTTTGACGGCGCGATCCTGTTTGCCGATATCCTGCTGGTGCCGCAGGCGCTTGGCGCGGACCTTTGGTTCGTCACCGGCGAAGGCCCGCGCCTGTCCACCATCACCGGGCCGGAGGGGCTGAAAGCACTTAAAGGCAAGGATGACATCCACGATCACCTTGCCCCGGTCTATGAAACCCTGCGCATCGTGGCGCCGGAATTGCCAGCGGACACGACGTTCATTGGCTTCGCCGGGGCGCCGTGGACGGTGGCGACCTACATGATCGCGGGCCGGGGCACCCCGGATCAAGGCCCGGCCCATGCCCTGCGCCAATCCGATCCCGCCACCTTCGGCGCGCTCATCGACCTCATCACCGAGGCGACGATCGAATACCTTTCGATGCAGGTGCAGGCTGGCGCCGAAGTGGTCAAGATCTTCGATTCCTGGGCCGGGTCGCTCAAGGGCGCGGCGTTCACCGCATACGCGCTGGAGCCGACCAAACGAATCATTTCCGAGCTCAAACGGCGTCACCCCGGCCTGCCGGTCATCGCCTTCCCGCGTGAGGCGGGCGAGGCTTACGTCGGCTTCGCCAAGGCCACCGGCGCCGATTGCCTCGCCATCGACAATTCCGTTGCCGCAGACTGGGCCGCGCAGGCGCTGCAAACCGATAGCTGCATACAGGGCAATCTTGACCCGAAACACATGGTCACCGGTGGCCAGCCGCTGATCGACGAGACGCGCCGTGTCGTGCAGGCGCTGAGGGGCGGCCCGCATATCTTCAACCTCGGCCACGGCATTACCCCCGATGCAGACCCGGATAACGTTCAACTGATGATCGACACCGTCCGGGGCGGCTGATCGTCCTTTCATCCTGGCAAAAATACCTCGGGGGTTTGCGGCGGGCAGCGCCCCCGAGACATCCATCGACCAACCGTGACGCAGGCCGGCGCATGTCGGCTATTCGCGCTTAACCTCCCCGTCACAATCCCCTATATTGCGGCGGAACCGATTTGCCCCACGAAATGAGGGCAGACGGCACCAAAACCGCGAAGGGGACACCGGTGGCGCATATCATCGTATTCGGCAATGAAAAGGGCGGGTCGGGCAAATCGACCACCGCCATGCATGTGGCCACGGCCCTCGCCCATCTGGGCCACCGCGTCGGTGGGCTGGACCTCGACCTGCGCCAGCGCAGCTTCGGGCGCTATCTTGAAAACCGGCAGGCCACGGTGACCGGGCGCGATCTGGACGTGCCCTCGCCGTTCCTGATCGACCTGCCCGAAATCGACCCCGAAACGCTGGCCCCGGACGAAAACATCTATGACCGGAGGCTGTCGGCGGCGGTAGCCGATCTTGACACGCGCTGCGATTTCATCGTCATCGACTGCCCCGGATCGCACACCCGGCTTAGCCAGGTGGCACATTCGCTGGCCGACACGCTGATCACGCCGCTCAATGACAGTTTCGTCGATTTCGACCTGCTGGCCCGAATCGACGCCGAAACCTACGAGATCAAGGGGCCTTCGGTCTATTCGGAGATGGTCTGGCACGCGCGCCAGTTGCGCGCCAAGGCCGGGCTGAAACCGATCGACTGGCTGGTGCTCAGGAATCGCCTCGGCGCACAGCAGATGCACAACAAGCGCAAGATGGGCGAGGCACTGACCAACCTGTCGCGGCGGATCGGCTTTCGCGTCGCGCCGGGGATGAGCGAACGGGTGATCTTCCGCGAGCTGTTTCCCACCGGGATGACGCTGCTGGACCTGCGCAGCCTCGGGGTGGACCGGCTCAACATCTCCAACCTGTCCGCCCGGCAGGAACTGCGCGACCTGATGAAGGCGCTGAACCTGCCGGGTGTGTCGGTGGATTTCTAGTGTCTTGCACCTTGCGGGAGGGGTCCGTGCGCGTCACGTGTCGACCAAGCGCGCCGAACTCCGCCTCAGATAACCGCTTCCACCGCCGAGACGACCTCGCCGACCACCGCCTGCAACAGCGCCTCGTCCTCGCACTCCGCCATCACGCGGATCAGCGGCTCGGTCCCCGACTTGCGAATGAGCAGCCGGCCGGAGCCGTTCAGCCGCCCCTCGGCGGCGGCAATCGCGGCCTGCACCGGTGCGGCCTCCAGCGGTGTCTGACCGGTGGAAAAGCGCACGTTCTGCAACAATTGCGGCACCCGTTCGAAGCTGCGGATCAGTGCGCTGGCAGGCTTGCCGGTGCGCACCATCTCGGCGAGGAATTGCAGCCCCGCGATCAGCCCGTCGCCGGTGGTGGCATAATCGGTCATCACGATGTGACCCGATTGTTCGCCGCCCAGGTTCAGCCCGTAGCGCCGCATCGCCTCCACCACGTAGCGGTCGCCGACGGGGGTGCGGTGCAGGTTGATCGCCCGCTCCGCAAGGAACCGTTCCAGCCCGAGGTTGGACATCACGGTGGCGGCCAGCGTATGGCCCTTCAGGCGCCCCTCATCGGCCCAGCGGTTGGCGAAGAGCGCCATGATCTGATCGCCATCGGCGATCTCGCCGGTCTCGTCGATCAGCACCACCCGGTCAGCGTCGCCGTCAAGGCAGATGCCCAGATCGGCCCCGACCTCTCGCACCTTCGCCTGCGCCGCCTGCGGCTTGGTGGAGCCGACGCCGTCATTGATGTTGAACCCGTTCGGGTCCACCCCAAGCGGCACCACGTCGGCGCCCAGTTCCCAAAGCACCTCCGGCGCGGCGCGGTAGGCGGCGCCGTGGGCGCAGTCGATCACCACCTTCAGCCCGTCGAGGTTGCAGCCATCCGGAAGCGTGCGCTTGACCCGTTCGACGTAACGCGCGCGGCCATCGTCGATGCGCTTGGCGCGGCCGATATTTTCCGCCTGCGCGGGCTGGATCTCGGAAAACACCAGCCGCTCGATCTCCGCCTCGGCGGCGTCGTCCAGCTTGAACCCGTCAGGGCCGAAGAACTTGATACCGTTATCGGTGGCGGGGTTGTGGCTGGCCGAGATCATCACCCCGACATCGGCCCGCATCGAGGGTGTCAGAAGCCCCACCGCAGGCGTCGGCACCGGCCCCAGAAGCAGCACATTCATGCCGGTCGAGGTGAAGCCGGCGGTCAGCGCGGTCTCGATCATGTAGCCCGACAGCCGCGTGTCCTTGCCGATCACCACCCGGTGGCTTGAGCTGGCATCGCGCCGGAAATGCCGGCCCGCCGCCGCGCCCAGTTTCAGCGCCAGTTCCGCCGTCATCGGGGCCGTATTCGCCCGCCCGCGCACACCATCGGTGCCGAAAAGCTTGCGTGTCATGCCTGTCCCCTCGCTGCCGCGCGCCAGAGCGCGATCATTTGTCGGTGGACCTGCGTATCATGAACCCGCAGCATCTGGACACCCTGCCCCAGCGCCCATAGGCCAATCGCCGCCGATGCAGGCCCCCGGTCGTGAGCGTCGGCGATTGCGCCGATGCGCCCGATGCTGGCCTTGCGCGACACCCCCAGAAGCACCGGGCAGCCAAGCGCGTGAAACAGCGAAATCCGCGCGACAAGCGCGAGGTTATGGGGGTCGCGCTTGCCGAAACCGATACCGGGATCGACCAGGATGCGCGCGCGCGGGATGCCGGCGGCCTCGGCCCGCGCCACGGATGTTTCAAGACTGTCATAAACGTCGAGCAGAGCGTCGGTGTATTCGGGGTTGTCCTGCATCGTGTCGGGCAAGCCCTGCGCGTGCATCAGGCAGACCGGTGCGCCGGTCTCGGCGGCAAGCCCCTGCATGTCGGGGTCAAAGGCGAAGGCGGAGACGTCGTTGATCAACCCCGCCCCAGCGGCAAGCGCAGCGCGCGCAACGGGCGCCTTGCGCGTGTCGATGGAAATGGGCACCGTGACGCCGGCGGCGCGGATGGCGGCGATCACCGGGACGGTGCGGGCGATTTCCTCGTCCACCGGCACTTCCTGTGCGCCGGGGCGGGTGCTTTCACCGCCGAGATCGAGGATATCCGCACCCTCATCGAGCATCCGGGCGGCCTGTGTCATCGCGGCGTCATGAGCGTAGAATTCGCCGCCATCGGAGAAGCTGTCGGGCGTGAGGTTGAGGATGCCCATGAGGCGCGGCCGGTCCAGTGACAGCCCGGCAATCGGCGCGCGGGGGGCGGTGAGGCGGACGAGACTATCCGAGGGCACCGCGTCGGCCGGGATCACGCGCGGCGCGCGGTTCCGGGCCAGTTCCTCGACATGAGTGAACCACGCCCAGGGCCCGGCAAGCGGAAGGGCGGCGACGGGGCGGGCCGGATCGGTCTGGGCGATGGGGCGGTAATAGAGGGTCATCGACGGGTCATCCTTGTCACGGGGCGCTCATCGCGCGCCGGTGGCGGCTCTTCGCGAGGAGAGGGCACCAGGCCCTCGAGGAGCGGCGCGGGACGGATAGCGCCCGTGGCGGGCGGGG
>PFEX01000230.1:0-8175 GCA_002783145.1 Rhodobacteraceae bacterium CG17_big_fil_post_rev_8_21_14_2_50_65_11
CAGAGGTATGCCAGCGGCGTTTCCGCGGCGTGCCTGCGGCATGACCCGGCCCCTCGGGCGGGCGTTCGCGCGGGTCCTCGTTTTGTCTTCAACCGTCCGTTCAAGCCCGGTTCACGCCTCCCAATCCCGGCGAAGCCAAACAACCGCACCGGGCGCCAATCCGTCATCGCACCCCGGCGAACCCTAGCGCGCCGAAACCAGCCCCGGTGCCTTGCGCCCGCGTGCCGCCTTGCTGTCGGGACACTCCGGCAGCGCCAGCTTTTTCTGTTCGAGGAAACTGACGACACTCGCCCCGCCTTTCAGCGGCGCGATGCGGCAGGCAAGGCAACGCCCGTCGTGCAGCAAGACCCGTTCGCTCCACGCGCTTCGGTCTGTGTAACCACCGACGAAATCCCGGATCTCTCCCCAAAGCGGCGTCGGATCGCAGGCGCCCTGCCAGAGGCGGCTGGCATCGGCGACGCTTCCCATCGCCTCAAGCCCCGGCCAGAGCACACCGCAGGCGGCATTCGACAGGACCATCCGGCCGTCACGTGAAAAGACACAGATCGCCTCGTCGCTGGCATCCATCACCGATTGCAGAAGATCCAGATCGCCGCGAAACTTGCGCGTCAGTGTCACCTCCTGGCTGATATCCTCGAACAGGAAGGCGACCGCGCCATCGGCATGCGGCCGCCCGATCACCCGGAAGGTGTTACCATCGGGCAGCGTCCACATCTCCTGGTAGGTGCCATCGCGCGCGGCCTGTTCCAGATCGCCAAGGCTGGCGCGCCAGGACTGGTAATCCTTTGGCTCCGGCATCCGCTGCTTTTCGCGCAAACGGTCGAGGAAAGCGTAGAGATCGGGACGCGAGGACAGCCAGTCGCCCGGCAAGGTGGACAGGCTGACAAGCGCCGGATTGAACAGCACCAGTTCGCGCCGCTTGTCGAAGATGGCAAGCCCGATCGGCAGATGTGCGAAGGTGCGCGACAAGGTTTGCACGAAATCGCGCAACGAGGTTTCGGACGCGACCAGCCGGTCGATCCGGCGTCCGCTGAAAAGCCGCCCCTGCCCATGCGGTTGCGACGCAAGCTCGATCCAGATCGCGCCGCTGCCCCCTTCGGTGTCCAGCTTGACGCGCTGCGCCCCGACCTCTTTTCCGCCGGAGTCGGACGCAGCGACGTCGGCGAACAGCTTTCGGATCGGCCAGACAAGCCGGTCGGAATCATCGGCTGCCTGCGCGACAAGGTCAAAATAGGCGCGGTTGGCCCAGATGATCTGCCCGGTCTCATCCTCCTGCCAAAGAAGGTCGCGGGTGAAATCGAGCCCCTGGCGCAGCAATTCGGCCTCATCCTCCAGCGCGTCCAGCCCGGCCCGGTCGATCATCCGACGGTCACGCCCCGGTTCCAGCGAGGCGACGGTGACGAGGCACCGCCCCTGCGACCGGCGCCCGGACAAGGACAGTTCATCCTCGCCGATGCGCCCGATCAGCACAAAAGCGCTGCCATCGCGGCGCAGCGCATCCAGCCGGTCGGGCGCATCGGGGTTGAGCGCGCCAAGGCTTTCGCGCAGGTCCCCCCACGCAGCGACACGGTCGGACGGGTCCGTCAGCAGCGGATCGGTGTCGGTAATGTCGCTGACCAGATACCCATCGCAGAACACGTAGCTGCGCGGCAGGTCGAAGCCGCGCAAAAGCACGTGCGACGGCCCCCGGTCGCGCCGCGACAGCATCGCCGCGAAAACGACAGAAAAGCCCCCCGCCGCAAGGCTGATACCGACAAGAAGCAGGATCATTTCAGGATCGGACAGTGTCATGAGGCCCCCGGAACGAATTGTGCAAGGAAACTCAACAAGGTAATGGTTAAGAAGTGGTTAAGCGGAAATTTGCCGATTTTCGCCGAGCGGGGCTTTCGCCTCATTTTCGCCCAATTGCAGGCGCGCGGCGGGCCACGAAACCTCGGCCAGCGCGCCGCGCCGGGTGCCGCTGTCCTCGTCCAGCAGGAAGGGGTCGGTGGCGTTGCTGAAGCGCACCTTCGCGCCAGAGCGTTCCAGCAGCGTCTTGGCGATGAACAGGCCCAGCCCCATGCCCTCGTATTCCGGGCGCTGCGCCGCCTCGCGCGCGGATGTACGGCGCCGCAGGAACGGATCGCCCAGCCGGCCCAGAAGGTCGGGCGGATAACCCGGCCCATCATCCATCACCCGCAGACTGATAGTGTCGGAGTCCCAGCGGCCTTCGACCCAGACATCCGTTCGGGCGAAATCCACCGCGTTCTGCACAAGGTTACGCAACCCGTGAATGATCTCGGGATGCCGGTGAATGACTGGTTGCGCTTTGGTCGCGCCCTGCTGCGGTTCGAATTCCAGATGCACGGATGGTCCCCGGCCCATATGCGGCTCCGCCGCTTCGCGCACCACCGCCCCGAACGGGGCGGATCGCATGTGCAGGTCGTCCTTCCCGGCACGGCCCATGTCGCGCAGGATGTCGCGGCAGCGGTCCGCCTGCTGCCGGATCAGGCGGGCATCCGCCGCAAGATCCGGGTGATCCTCAAGTTCCTCTGCAAGCTCGGTTGAGACCAGCTTGATCGTCGCCAGCGGTGTGCCCAGTTCATGCGCCGCGGCCGCGACCACGCCGCCCAGATCGGTCAACTTCTGCTCGCGCGCCAAAGCCGCCTGCGTCGCCAGCAGGGCCTGGCTCATGGTGTGGATTTCCTTGGTGACCATCCGCGCGTAAAGCGACAGGAACACGATTCCGATCACGATCGCCACCCAGAACCCGGCCCGGAACAACAACGGCAGGTCGATCACCTCGCCATCGGGCATGCGCAGCGGCACGTTCTGGTAGGCGACCAGCGAGATCAGCACCACCGCCACCGCCCCGAGGATCATCGTGGAGCGCAGCGTCAGCGCCGAGGCCGATATCGTCACCGGCGCCAGGATCAACAGCGCGAAGGGGTTGTTCAGCCCGCCGGTCAGAAACAGCAGGAAGGCCAGCTGCGTCAGGTCAAAGAGCAGCGTCAGCATCGCGTCCCAGTCGGCCAACCGCTGATTCGGCGGAAACACCGTCATCGCGATCATGTTCGACAGAATCGACGATCCGATGGCAAGGAAACACAGGCCAAGCTCGATCTCCAGATCCAGCACGAAACGGGCCACCACGACGGTTACGGCCTGCCCGAGGATCGCCAGCCAACGCAGCACCAGAAGCGTCCGCAGCCGGACCCAGTCGCTGCGCAGATCATGGATCAGCATGCTGCGGGTCGGGTCGGCGACATGGGTCATGGCTGGGTGGTTCCTTTCCCTTTGGCTGCATCCGGAGGCATTTGGTCACAGTTGCGCAGACGGAAAATGAAGGCCAGATCTTTGTGCAACGTCCCAATGTCGACACAGGCAGGAAACCCCGAACCATGAACCGTATCTATGCCGTCAGCGCGCTTGCCCTCACCGCCGCCCTTCTTGGCGGTATCGGCCTGTCGATCCTTCTGGACCGCACCGGTAGGGACGCGGACATTTTCGCCGAATGCCGTGCCAGCCGCGTTGCCGGCGGGCCGGGCGATATCGGCGGCCCGTTCGAACTTGTCTCCGAAACCGGCGAGACCGTCACCGACGCGGATGTGATCACACGGCCCTCGCTGCTGTATTTCGGCTACACCTTCTGCCCCGATGTCTGCCCGCTGGACAATGCGCGCAACGCCGTGGCGGTCGAGATCCTCGAAGACCGCGGTCGCATTGTCACCCCGGTCTTCATCTCGATCGACCCCGAACGCGACACGCCCGAATTGCTTGCCGATTTCACCGACAACATGCACCCGCGCATGATCGGGCTGACCGGGTCGGTGGAACAGACCACCGCCGCCTCGCAGGCCTACCGCACCTTTTTCAACATTCAGGAGGCGGACGAGGACGGCTTCTACCTCGTCGATCATTCGACCTTTACTTACCTCGTCATGCCCGAACACGGCTTTGTCGAGTTCTTCCGCCGCGACACCTCGCCCGAGGAGATGGCCGACCGCGTGGCCTGCTTCATGGACGCCGCTTCCTGACCCCGTCTCGCCGCCGCGGGGCCGCGCGCTAATTGACCCTTTGGGCGATTTCCGCGTAAGACGGATATCACGGTCGCGAGGAGGACGGGCATAATGGCAACGGAACGCACCCTGCGGGACATCGGACCCGACACAACCCTGCTGCTCGTCGACGATGATGAGTCGTTCCTGCGGCGCCTGGAAAGGGCAATGGAGAAACGCGGCTTCGAGGTTGAAGCGACCGACTCCGTCGCCGGCGGCAAGGCCATCGCCACCGCCCGCCCGCCAGCCTACGCGGTGATCGACCTTCGGCTGGGCGATGGCAACGGGCTCGACGTTGTCGAGCGGCTGCGCGAAAAACGGCCCGATGCGCGGATCGTGGTGCTGACCGGCTACGGCGCGATCGCCACCGCCGTGGCCGCGGTCAAGATCGGCGCCACCGATTACCTGTCGAAACCCGCCGACGCCAATGACATCACCGCCGCCCTGCTGGCCGAGGCCGACGACATGCCGCCACCGCCGGAAAACCCGATGAGCGCGGACCGCGTCCGCTGGGAACATATCCAGCGCGTTTATGAGCTGTGCGACCGCAACGTCAGTGAAACCGCGCGGCGCCTCAACATGCACCGGCGCACGCTGCAACGCATCCTTGCCAAGCGGAGCCCGCGCTAGGATGCGCGCCGCCGCTGTACTGCTCATCGCAAGCCTGTCGGCCTGCTCCATGGCCGAGTTGCGCCCGGCAGACCCGGTATCCACGGGCCTGACCCCGGACGTTGCCGGACTGCAACCCGCCGGAACCGACCTTCGCATAGATTTCGGCCGCGCGCAGGCGGGGGTGATCGAGACGGTGTCACGCCTGCTCGGCTCCGACCCGGCTGACATCGGCACCATCGAGGAATGCGGCGCCGGGCCGGTCACGGCGGCCTATTGGACCGACGGGCTGACGGTGAATTTCCTCAACGGCGATTTCGTCGGCTGGGCGTTGAGCGAACCGGGCCTCGTGGCGGCGGGCGGGCTGGCAGTGGGCGACACGCCGCCGCCGGTGCCGATGACCGAAACGACGCTGGGGCGTGAATTCGAGATCGGCGGCGTCTGGGCGCTGCTCGCGGAGGACAGCGCCGAGATTACCACCGTCTGGTCCGGCATCACCTGTTTCTTCCGCTGACGTTCGCTGCCTGACCGGTGATACCCGGTGACAGCCCGGAGCCTTATGCGGACACTTGGTGCAAACCGCGCGGGTGCCAGACCGCGGGGTGGCGATCCGACCCCGGTTCGCCGCACATTATGCCGATAAACACCGCAAAAGCCCCGATCTGCTCACTGTCTTCGTAAAATCGCCAGCCCCGGACCACTGGCACCTCCAGCACGCGGATCACCGCAATCGCCGCAGCCGCGAGAACGTGGAACGTGCAAGGCCGCGCTGCACCGATGCGGACCACCGGCCGGGGTAGACTGCGGTCATATCTGAACCATCAGCGCCGCGTGTCGGGCAGTGAACTCCGCACGCACGTCGGCCGGGGGGCGCAGGTGCAGGTGCAGCCCCTCGGTCAACCGCACCGGGGGCCGGCCGAAAAACCGGTCGGCCTCGGCCTGCGCGAAGCCGGCCAGTTGCACCGCCTCCAGCCAGGCCGAAACGTGGTCGGCGCGCTTGATCTTCGCCTTTACCGTCTTGGGCAGCACCCCCGGCAGTCCGAAGCGCAGGTGGATCGCCGCCGACAGACGCTCATCCAGCGCGCCGTAGTCTGGCCCGATCGCCGCCTTCACCGGCGAAATCATGTCCCCGATCACGTATTCCGGCGCATCGTGCAGCAGCGCCGCCAGCCGCCACCTGACCGGCGCATTCGGGTCGAGCCGGGCGAAGATCTGTTCGACCAGCAACGAATGCTCGGCCACCGAATAGGCGAAATCGCCACGCGTCTGCCCGTTCCAGCGCGCCACGAAGGCCAGCCCGTGGGCGATATCCTCGATCTCGATATCCACCGGGGTCGGGTCCAGCAGGTCCAGCCTGCGGCCCGACAGCATCCGCTGCCAGGCGCGAGGGGGGGTCTTGGGCATCGGCGGTCTCTTGGCGCTCGTGTACACGTTTGCTTACGCAAATCCGGGCCCCGCGTAAACCGCGCCCGATGCCTTGGTGCGGGCCCCGGTCCCGTGATCGTGCGGCGGTGTGATTAGCGCCCGCCCCGAAGCGATCCCATATGAAGAATACCTCAACGCGGCCATGCCGATCGGTCCCTCGCCCCGGCCCGTGCCGCCCTGCAGCGAAAGGACCCCGATATGTGGAAACGCCTTCTGACCGCCGCCCTTCTGTTCGGTTGCGCCGCAACCGCGCCGCCCGCACTCGCCCAAAGCCTGCTCTGCGGCCCGCGCCCCGCCGTCACCGCCAGCCTTGCCCGGAACCGGGGCGAGCACCTTGCCGGTGCCGGTGTTCAGACCAGCCGACAGGTGATCGAATTGTGGATCTCGCAGGAGACCAACAGCTTCACCGTGCTGCTGACGCTGGCCAACGGCGCCAGTTGCCTGATCGCCAATGGCGAGGACTTCTTCCTGCGCCAGCCGGCCGAAATGGTCATGGGAACGCCGAGCTGACCCGGCGCGGCGTTCCCACCGCGTTGCCGTTGCCCCGGCGTGGTGCTATGTGCCCCCAAAACCTCTCTGGAACGGAGCCGACGCAATGGGCACGGATTACATCATCAAGGATATCGAGTTGGCCGAATATGGCCGCAAGGAGCTTGATATCGCGGAAACCGAGATGCCGGGGCTGATGGCCCTGCGCGCGGAATACGGGGCGGCCAAGCCGCTCAAGGGCGCGCGCATCGCGGGCAGCCTGCACATGACGATCCAGACCGCCGTGCTGATCGAAACCCTGGTGGAGCTTGGCGCCGATGTCCGCTGGGCGAGCTGCAACATCTTCTCCACCCAGGACCACGCCGCCGCCGCGATTGCCGCGGGCGGCACACCGGTCTTTGCCATCAAGGGCGAAACGCTGGAGGAATACTGGGATTACTGCGACCGCATCTTCCAGTTCGACGCGGGCGCCGCCAACATGATCCTCGACGATGGCGGCGACGCGACGCTCTACATCCTCATGGGCGCGCGGGTCGAGGAGGGCGAAACCGACCTCATCGCAGTGCCCACCAGCGAAGAGGAAGAGGCGCTCTTCGCCCAGATCAGGAAGCGCATGGCCGCCACCCCGGGCTGGTTCGTGAAACAGCGCCACTTGATCAAGGGCGTGACCGAGGAGACCACCACCGGCGTTCACCGCCTCTACCAGATGATGGAAAAGGGCCACCTGCCGTTCCCGGCGATCAACGTCAACGATAGCGTCACCAAGTCGAAGTTCGACAACAAGTATGGCTGCAAGGAAAGCCTCGTCGACGGCATTCGGCGGGCCACCGACACGATGATGGCCGGCAAGGTCGCCGTGGTCTGCGGCTACGGCGACGTGGGCAAGGGCTCGGCGGCCAGCCTGCGCGGCGCGGGGGCCCGCGTGAAGGTGACGGAGGTCGACCCGATCTGCGCGCTGCAAGCCGCCATGGACGGGTTCGAGGTGGTGCTGCTGGAGGACGTGCTGGACAGCGCGGATATCTTCATCACCACCACCGGCAACCGCGACGTGATCCGCATCGAGCACATGCGCGAGATGAAGGACATGGCGATCGTCGGCAATATCGGCCATTTCGACAACGAGATCCAGGTGGCGGCGCTCAAGAACCACAAGTGGACCAACATCAAGGAACAGGTGGACATGATCGAGATGCCCTCGGGCAGCCGCATCATCCTGCTGTCGGAGGGCCGGCTTCTGAACCTCGGCAACGCGACGGGGCACCCGAGCTTCGTGATGTCGGCCAGCTTCACCAACCAGGTGCTGGCGCAGATGGAGATCTGGACCAAGGGCGAGGACTACGGCAACGAGGTCTACGTGCTGCCCAAGCACCTGGATGAAAAGGTCGCCCGCCTGCACCTCGCCCGCATCGGCGCCAAGCTGTCCAAGCTCGACAAGGCGCAGGCCGATTACATCGGCGTGCCGCAGGACGGGCCGTTCAAGCCGGACCATTACAGGTATTGAGGGCAAGGATACTGCACCCTCGAAGGACACTACATTCTGCGGATGCGGATCGGAACCGGCGGTATTTTACGCGGGCAGCAACATTCGGGACTCCGTTAACGCCCCAAAGTTGGC
>PFEX01000230.1:8238-8451 GCA_002783145.1 Rhodobacteraceae bacterium CG17_big_fil_post_rev_8_21_14_2_50_65_11
TGGCGATGCAACCGCCGCGCCGCCCGACCGCCACGAATGGTGCGTGGCAAGCACGCACCCTACGATCGCCGCCGCGCTTTCCTCTTTGCAATATGCCACCCCGCAGAGCCGAATTCCGGGCACTCGTACGGGCCCGGCTCTTCCTGCATCTTGACCTGGTCGATGATCTCATCGCCATGCAGTAAAGATGCACGTGACATAGCTAAATATCCG
>PFEX01000115.1:0-6914 GCA_002783145.1 Rhodobacteraceae bacterium CG17_big_fil_post_rev_8_21_14_2_50_65_11
CATCAGGCGGCCCTTGTCATAGGCATCCTCAAGCCCGTCGAGGAACATGTGGTCGATCGTCTGGCCGTGGCCGATCCGGGCGCCGCCGCGCATCTGGGGCAGGAGGTAGGGTGCGTTTGTCATGCTCTCCATTCCGCCTGCGACGATCAGGTCGGTCTGGCCGAGGGCAAGCTGGTCATGGGCGATCATCGCCGCCTTCATGCCCGAGCCACACATCTTGTTCAGCGTCGTCGCCGGTACGTCCTGCCCGAGCCCGGCCTTGAACCCGGCCTGCCGCGCCGGGGCCTGACCCTGACCTGCGGGAAGAACGCAGCCCATCAACAGCTCCTGTACATCGCCGGGCGTGGCACCCGCCTGGTCAAGAGCCGCGCGAATCGCCGCCGCGCCGAGATCGGACGCCGTTACCGGCGCGAAACAGCCCTGAAAGCCACCCATCGGCGTCCGCGACGCCCCGCAAATCACCACCTTGTCCATCGAAGTCTCCCTTTATCCTCGCCGCTGCGGAAATGCTTTGGAAAGGAATGCCGTCTAGTCTTGCCGTCGGCAAGTGAAAGGACAGTGTATGGATATCATCATGAAGGCCAAGGGGCAGATTGCCCTGTTGCATGTCGTGCCGGACCGGATCGACGCTTCGGTTGCCATCCAGTTCAAGGACCGGTTTCGGGATCTCGTGCGCGACTGGGACGGGCCGGTGGTGCTCGATTTGCAGAATGTGACCTTCCTCGACAGTTCCGGGTTGGGTGCCGTCGTCGCCGCGCGCAAGTTACTTGGCAAAGGCCGGCAGCTGGAACTTTCCGGGCTGACCCCGGCGGTCGACAAGGTGATGCGGCTGACACGAATGAACGCCGTCTTCCCGATCCATGACAGCGTGGCAGAGGCGTTGGAAGCGCACGGGGTGGCCCCCGCGGCATGAATTTTCAGGGTCTGCCGATCACAGGGGACAGTCCACCAACGGACAGGCCGCGCCTCGGTTGGTCGAGCTTTCGTCGTTTCCCGGCCGTTCCGCAGGTCGTCACCATGGAACTCGTCGGCCTGAACCAGACCCTGACGCAACTGGGCCTGCCGATCGAGTCTCTGTTTTCGCTGGAACTGGTGCTCGCCGAAGTGCTCAACAACATTGTGGAGCACTCCTATGAAGATCGCGGCGAAGGGATGATCGAGCTTGCGATCACCGTGTACGACCACGCGATTCATTGCGACGTAACCGATCATGGCAACCCCATGCCGAACGGGTGCCTGCCGCCCAAGCGCCGCTACGATCTGGAGACGACGGGGTTGCACGATCTGCCCGAGGGCGGTTTCGGCTGGGGGTTGATCCGCGACATGACCTGCGGGCTTTCCTACACGCGCGAGGCCGGTGTCAACCGGCTGTGCTTTTACATCGATCTGGCCGCGTAGGGCAGGGCGCCTTGGGCAGTCGCGCGGCTATCGGTGATCATCTTTCCAGAAATTGCCGCAATTGCTCCCAACGAATGACCAGAATCGCCGCGATACAGCAACTGTAGCTGCAATGGCTTCCCTCGGTGCCGTGTCTGAAAGCCCCCACCCAGTGGCGCGGTGCCGGGGTCCTTGCCCCCCTTGCCTACTCATGGATTTTCCCTACCGTGCCGCACAAGCAACGTGAGGGAAAGACATGCGCAATTTTCACCTGCCCGGACGATCTGCCGTCTTCGCGGAAAACGGTATGTGCGCGACATCGCACCCGTTGGCGGCGAAAGTGGCCGTTGACCTTCTGTCTGCGGGCGGCAATGCCGTCGACGCCGCCGTCGGCGCGGCGGTTCTTCTGGGGATCTGCGAGCCGCAGATGGCCGGTCTCGGCGGGGACTGTTTCGCCTTGGTCAAGCGCCCGGGAAGCGATGATATCATCGGGCTGAACGCGTCCGGCCGGGCGCCTGCCGGGCTGTCGGCCGCGGCCTTGCGCGAAAAGGGGCACGCCGCGATGCCCCTGCACGATGCCGCCGCCGTCACGGTTCCGGGCGCGGTGGATGGGTTCTGCCGGTTGCAAGGCGACATGGGCCGGCTCGATATGGGCGAGGTGCTGGCCCCCGCGATCCGTTACGCGGAAGAGGGCGTGCCGATCGCGCCGCGCGTGGCCCGCGACCTTGGCGACTGCGGGCCGCACCTCTCTGGCGTGGCGCAGAACGACTATCTGCCTGGCGGCAAGATCCCCACTGTCGGGCAGATCTTTCGCGCGCCGAAACAAGCCGAGGTGCTGCGCCGCATCGCGCGCGACGGGCGCAAGGCCTTCTACGAGGGCGAGGTTGCGACCGACATGGTCGCCTCGCTGCGCGCGCTGGGCGGCTCCCATACGCAGGAAGATTTCGCCGCCACCGCCTGCGATTATGTCACGCCGTTGCGCAATGGCTACAAGGGGACGGAGCTGGTCGAACTGCCCCCGAACGGGCAAGGCGCGACGGCCATGCTGCTGACCAACATCCTGTCGCATTTTGATCTGCCCGGCATGGACCCGTTCGGGGCCGAGCGCACACATATCGAGGCCGAGGCGACCAAGCTGGCCTATGACGCGCGTAATCGCTTCCTCGCCGATGCCGATTACACCACGCGGCTGGCGCATATGCTTGACCCCGACACCGCTGCGGGGCTTGCCGCGCTGATCGACCCTGCCCATGCCATGCCCGATCCGGCCGCCCGGTCGGAGGCGGTGCACAAAGACACCGTTTACCTGACGGTGGTGGACCGGGACCGCATGGCGGTGTCGCTGATCTATTCCATCTTCCACGGCTTCGGGTCGGGGCTGGCCAGCGACAAGTTCGGCATCCTGTTCCACAATCGCGGCGCGGGGTTCACGCTGGAGGTGGGCCACCCGAACGAGGCGGCGGGCGGCAAGCGGCCGATGCACACGATCATTCCCGGCATGTTGCGCGAGGCGGACGGGTCGCTGATGCCGTTCGGGGTGATGGGGGGCGCGTATCAGGCCACGGGCCATGCGCGCCTTGTCACCAATCTTGTCGATTACGGGCTGCACCCACAGGCGGCGATCGACGCGCCGCGCAGTTTCTCGGAACCCGCCGGGCTGAAGATCGAGGCCGGATATGCGCCCGAGGTGGTGCAGGCGCTGGTGGACCTTGGCCACAAGGCTTACGTTCCCGACGGCGCGATCGGCGGTGCGCAGGCGATCCGCATCGACGGTGGAAGCGGCCTGTTGCAGGGCGCGTCGGACCCGCGAAAGGACGGCTGCGCGCTCGGCTATTGACGCGCGACGGTGCCGGGTCGCGCCGACGGCGTCCGGGGCGGGCGCGGGCCTCGATCCGGCGTCAGTTCAACTGGAATTCCAGCGGGTAGTATCCGTCGCGGAATTCGCCGAACAGGTCCGGCAGGTCGGGGTGATCGACCGGCTCGCCGGTATCATCGGGTAGCAGGTTCTGTTCCGAGACATAGGCCACGTAGTAGCTTTGATCGTTTTCGGCCAAGAGGTGATAGAAGGGCTGCTCGCGCGACGGGCGTGCGTCGGGGGGAATCGAATCGTACCATTCCTCGGTATTGGCGAATTCCGGATCGACATCGAAGATTACCCCGCGAAACGGGTGCTTACGGTGCCGGACGACCTGGCCAAGCGCAAATTTCGCGCGTGTCTTGAGCATTGAACTGCGCCCCCTTGCCCCAAGTCCTAAACCGGGGAGGCGGGGCTTGTCCATCCATCCGCCACGCAGGCACCAGAAACAGACTGTGACAGCAGGCCAGACAGTGTCGGGAGACGACCGGCATGGCACTTGGCGAAAATTTGAAACAGCGGTCGGATACAAGGGCATTCCCCCAAGCGCGGAAATCGGCTATCCTGACCGGAAAACAAAACAAGACTCGAGCAGGCAAAATATATGAAACGCGCGATCCTCCTCGTGCTGCTGTTGGTCGTTGCCGCGTGCGGCGGACCAACGCCGCCCCGCAATCAGGAAAACGCATGCGATATCCTGCGCGACCGGCGCGATATCGCCCGCGCCACGCGGATTGCCGAGCGCGAGTGGGGCATCCCGGTGCACGTGCAACTGGCGACCATCTACCAGGAAAGCAGCTTCGTCCACAACGCCCGCACCCCGCATCGCTTCGCGCTCGGGATCATCCCGATGGGGAGGATCAGCTCGGCCTATGGATACAGCCAGGCACTGGACGGGACATGGGACGATTACCGCGCTTCGACCGGCAACCGCAGCGCGCGGCGCACCAACATTCGCCACGCTACCGATTTCATGGGCTGGTACATGAACCGTTCGGTCCGGACGCTGGGCATTGCCCCGGACGATGCCCGCAACCAGTATCTAGCCTATCACGAGGGGCATTCAGGCTATCGACGCGGCAGCCATAATGGCAAGCCATGGCTTTTGCGGGTCGCGGCGCGTGTCGATGAACGGGCCACTCGCTACGAACGGCAACTGGCCACGTGCCGGAGGTAAGCCGGACCGTCAGTCGGTCAGGCCGCGATCGCGCAACTCGAACGGGATATTGAAATAGCGCGAGGGGATATCGCCCCCCTCCTGCAACCCGCCAAGTATCACGGTCGTCTCGAACCCGGTGGAGTCGGTGACCACCCATTGGCGCAATTCAACCGGGTCGCCGGTGAAGACCAGTTCGATGCTGCCGGTCTCGGGCTCTTCGGGGTCTTGCGCGACGATGCGCGTGGCGGTTTCGTCTGCCTCGTGCGACAGGATCATGTCCGATCGTCCAAGGTCGATATTGCGCCCGAGGATCAGATTCAGCGGTGTGCGCCTGAGCGGGTATTGTTCTGGCCGGGTATTGGCGCGACCGTCAAAAATGGCGACCTGCCCGCCGCCAGCCATGACCAGCAGATCACCCTCGTCATATTCAAATCGCATCCGCCCCGGTCGGTGCATATACAGCGTGCCGGTGGCAACCGCGCCATCCTCACTGATCTGGGTAAAGCTCGCCTCGGCGGTGCCGATCCCGTTGAGGTAATCCGACAGCTCCGACAGCGGGATCGGTTCGGCTTGGGCGGTCAGGGCGGGGGCGGCCACCAAGGCTGCGGCGAGAATCAAATGTTTCATGTTATCCATGTAATCACGTCCGCCGGGCTTTGCACCTCACACGGGCGCGATTTCGCTTACCCCTGTTCGGCCACCAGCACCTCGCGCTTGCCGACATGGTTGGCGGAACTGACGACACCCTCATCCTCCATCTGTTCGACCAGCCGCGCGGCCTTGTTGTAACCGATGGCAAGCTTGCGCTGGATGTAGGAGGTGGAGCATTTCCGGTCCTTCGCCACGATGGCACAGGCCTGATCGTAAAGCGCATCTTCGCCGGTGGTGTTGCCGCCAAGCCCAAGCACCGCGTCGATATCGCTTTCCTTTTCGTCGTCGGGCCCATCAAGCACGCTGGCGGCATAATCCGGCGGACCGAAGCTTTTCAGGTGGCTGACGATCTCCTCGACCTCCTCGTCGCTGACGAAGGGGCCATGCACGCGGGTGATCTTGGCGCCGCCCGCCATGTAGAGCATGTCACCCATGCCCAGAAGCTGCTCCGCCCCCTGTTCGCCGAGGATCGTGCGGCTATCGACCTTGGAGGTGACGTGAAAGGAAATCCGCGTCGGGAAGTTGGCCTTGATCGTGCCGGTGATCACGTCCACCGACGGGCGCTGCGTAGCCATGATGATATGGATTCCACTCGCCCGCGCCATCTGTGCAAGGCGCTGGATGCAGGCCTCGATCTCCTTGCCGGCGACGATCATCAGGTCGGCCATCTCGTCGACGACGACGACGATATAGGGCATCTTGACCGGCGCGAATTCCTCGGTCTCGAACACCGGGTCGCCGGTCTCGTCGTCGAACCCGGTCTGCACGGTGCGGCTGAACATCTCGGCCCGCGACTGCGCGTCCGCGACGCGGCCGTTGTAGCCGTCGATATTGCGCACGCCCATCTTGGACATCTTGCGATAGCGTTCCTCCATCTCGCCCACGACCCATTTCAGCGCCACGACCGCCTTCTTGGGGTCGGTAACGACCGGCGACAAAAGGTGCGGGATGCCGTCATAGACACTGAGTTCCAGCATCTTGGGGTCGATCATGATCAGGCGGCAATCCTCGGGGGGCAGCTTGTAAAGCAGGCTCAGGATCATCGTGTTGATCGCCACCGACTTGCCCGAGCCGGTGGTGCCCGCGATCAGAAGGTGGGGCATCTTGGCAAGGTTGGCGACGATCGGCTCGCCGCCGATATCCTTGCCGAGCGCGAGCGGCAGTTTCTGCGTCCCGTCGCCGAAATCGCGGCTGGCGAGGATTTCTCGCAGCACCACCTTTTCGCGGTGCTGGTTGGGCAGTTCGATACCGATGACGCTGCGCCCCGGCACGGTGGAGACGCGCGCCGACAAGGCCGACATCGACCGCGCGATATCGTCGGCAAGACCAATGACGCGGCTGGCCTTCAGGCCGGGCGCCGGTTCCAGTTCATACATGGTGACGACCGGGCCGGGGCGGACCGACACGATTTCCCCCTTTACCCCGTAATCGTCGAGCACGTTTTCCAGCATCCGGGCGTTTTCCTCCAACGCCTCGTCGGACAGATGGTGACGCTCTATGCTGGCGGGGTTGGTCAGCAGGTTCAGCGGCGGGAATTCGTAGCCATGAACGCCCGTGGCTTCCTCCAGCGGCAGGGTCGGCTGCGCCTCGGCCTGTGCGCTGCGCGAGGGGTGCACCGGGCGGCGCGGGCTGTGCTGCACAACGCGCCTCGGTTCGGACGCCACCGGGATCGGGCCGCCATGGGCAAAGGTGCGTTCCGAATGCGGCAGCGGGATGGTTTCGGTGGGCACCGCGTCACGGTCGGGCGCGCGCGCCGGCATTGCACTCGGTGCGGGCGCGGCGCGTTCTGTGCGTTCTGTGCGTTCGGCACGGGCGGCGCTCAGCGGCGGCTCATCGCGGCGCGTGGCGCTCAGCGGGGGTTCGACGCGCGCG
>PFEX01000115.1:6927-20748 GCA_002783145.1 Rhodobacteraceae bacterium CG17_big_fil_post_rev_8_21_14_2_50_65_11
CGACGCGGGCGGACATATGTTCCGCCCGGCGGGCGGCAACGGCGGCGGCAACGGCGGAGCGTGGTTGCTCCGCTTTCGGGTCCGCCACGGGCGCGGCCCGACGCACGCGGTTGTGGATCACGTCGGCGATACGGGCGCGGATGCGGTCATCGTCGGGCGCGTCGAGGCCCTCTGCGGCGACGGGGCGACGTTCGACAAGCTCCGGCTCCGGGTCGGGGACGCGGTCCCGGCGCAGGATCGGCGGCATCCGGACCAGCAGGCCGAAGCGCGGGCGCGGCTGTGGTTCAGGGGTGTCCATCTCTTCCGGTGCATCATGGCCCAGCGGCGCATCGCCGGATTGTTCATGCGCGGCCTCGGCCCATTGACGGCGCCGCGCGCGCATCTCCATTGCTGCCTGCCCGGCACCGCGCCCGGCATGACCGAACAGCGCCCCGATCCATGCGAAGGTATTGATCAGCCCGATCAGCATGAAACGCAGTGCGGCCTTGAATTCGCGCCCGTTTACACCGAACACAAAGAGCCCCAAAACGATGAGCGACAGGAAGGCAATCGCGGCAAGGATCTTCAGGCCGGTGCCGACGGCAAATGGCAGGATGTTCAAGAGCGCGCCAAGAACGGTATCGCCGAAAACCCCGCCAAGGCCAAAGCTTTGATCCCACCCGGCTGGCGGCCGATGGCTGGCGGCATAGATCGCGGCAAGGGCCACAACGATCGGCAGGAAGATGATCCGGCCCAGCACCCTTTCGCCGCCAAGATGGGCGGCCATGCGCAGGCCACAGACCAGCGCACCAAGCGCCAGGCCGTAAGCCCCCCAGCCCACGATCAGCATCAGAAGCGCCGACAGCGACGCCCCGAACCGACCCAGCAGGTTTTCCGGGACGGCGTCGGTGGCGGCCCACCAATTGGGGTCATCCGGGCTGTAGGAGATCAGCATCAGGAACAGCGCGATCCCCGACAGGATCAGCACGACGCCAAGCGCCTCGCGCCCGCGCTTTTCCAGAACCTCGCGCATCCGGCTGTCCAGCAGGGGGTCCCTTTGCCGCGTCTGATAAGCCATCGTCCGTTTCCTCAGCTTGCGTACAGGCAGTCGCGCAGGCGGATCAGCCCGCGCCGCATGTCGTCTTTTTCCGCCACCATCGCCACGCGGATTCGGTCCGCGCCGGGCGTCTGGCCATTCACCTCGCGCGCCAGATACGCGCCGGGCAGTACCCGCACCCCGGCCTCGCGCCACAGGCGCACCGTCGAAGCCTCGCCATCCGGCACCGGTAGCCACAGGAAGAAGCCGGCCTCGGGCGCGGTGTAGCCCGGAACCCCGGCGAAAACCTCGTCGGTGATCGCGTATTTCTCGGCGTAGAGCGCGCGGTTCGCGGTGACATGCGCCTCATCGCTCCACGCCCTTACGGCAACCGCCTGCAACGGCCCCGGCAGCGGTGCCCCTGCATAGGCGCGCAGTTGTTTCATGCGCCGGATGCTGTCCGGCCCTCCGGCCGCGAAGCCCGACCGCAGCCCCGGCAGGTTCGACCGCTTCGAGAGCGAGTTGAACAGCACCACCCGTTCGGGGTCGGCCCCCATCTTGGCGGCCACCTCCAGCGCGCCGGTGGGCGGCGTGTCGCGGTAGATCTCGGAATAGCATTCATCGGCGAAGATCTGGAAATCGAAGCGTTCGGCCAGCCCGATCAGGTCGCGCCAGTCGTCTTCGCTCGCCACTGCGCCCTGCGGGTTTGCAGGCGAACAGATATAGGCCACGGCGGTGCGGTTCAGGATATCCTCGGACAGGCTGGAATAGTCGGGCAGGTTGCCGGTGGCCTCTGATGCGGGGACGTAGACCGGCTCCGCCCCCACGGCGAGGGCCGCGACGGCATAGGCCTGATAGAACGGGTTGGGCGTCAGCACGACGGGCTGCTTGCCCGCCTTTGTTTCCGGGCAGAGTGCGATGCAGGCGTTGAACAGCCCCTCGCGGGTGCCATTCAGGGGCAAGACTTGTGTCGCGGTCTCCAAGGCCACGCCATAGCGGCGCGCGATCCAGCCGCTGATTGCTGCCTGCAATTCCGGCGTGCCGTCATTGGCTGGGTAATTGCTGAACCCGGCGGCATGTTGGATGATCACGTCAGTTACCCAGTCCGGGAACGGATGGGTCGGTTCGCCGATCGTCATGTTGACCGGCTCGGCCCCCGGTGCGTAAGGGTCGAGAAGCGCCCGAAGACGCGGGAACGCGTAAGCTGGCAGGTTCGAGAACCGCTCAGGAAATGCCATGTCTGCCTCTGGTTCAGGGTCGTTTTTCGCCCTGTTTGAAGACAGGTTAGCGGCTTGCGCGCCCCGGGTCCAGAAAAACGCGCCGCTTCGGGGCAACGGGCGGGCGTATTTGTGGCCGTCAGGCCAGTGCAGCCTCCACCGCGCGACCCAGACGCAGCAATGCTTCCTCGCCGAACGGCTGCCCCAGCAGCATGATACCGGTGGACGCAACCCCCGTCGGCAGGGTCAGCGCCGCCAGGCCCATCAGGTTGCCGATGCGGGTATTGCGCAGGGTCAGCAGGTTTTCGGTGACGTAATATTCGTCCTCCTCCATCAGCCGCGCGGCATCGGGTGGCAGGTTCGGCGTCGTCGGCAACAGCACCGCGTCATAACCCGCGATCTGCGCTGCCCAGTCACCGCGCAGGTGGTCAAGAAATTGCCACGCGGCGACATAATCCGCCGCGCCATAGCGCGCGCCGGACCGGAACCGGTCCAGGATCGCGCCGAACATCTTGTCCGGCGCCGCCTCGATCACGTGTTTCCACGTGCCATAGGCTTCCGAGGTGAAGAGGATCGGCGAGAGGTCCATCGCAGCCTCGATCCCGTCGATGGTGCCACGCTCGATCCGCGCCCCCGCCCGCGCCACCCGGTCGAGCGCATCGGCAAAGCCCTTGGCTGGCCCCTCGCGTACATCCTGCGTATAGGTGTCGAGCACGAGGAACCGCCGCCCTTGCAGGCTGGCTCCTTGCAGATCGGCCGACTTGCCCCCCTCCATTGCCGCCAGCAGCAGCGCGCAATCCTCCACCGTTCTGGCCAGCGGACCCACCGTGTCGAATTTCGTGCAAAGCGGCACCACCCCGGCGAGGCTGAGGCGCCCGGAGGTCGTCTTGAGCCCTACGAGATCATTCCACGCCGAGGGAACCCGCACCGAACCGCCGGTATCGGTCCCGATCCCGGCCGGCGCCAGTCCGAAGGCCGTGGCAGTCGCAGACCCGGAGGAGGACCCGCCGGGCACAAGCGCCGCATCGTGGATATTGGGCGGCGTCTCTGTCACCGGGTTGAGGCCGATCCCCGAAAAGGCGAGTTCGCTCATGTGGGTCTTGCCAAGACAGACCGCCCCGGCGCGGGTGGCATTGGCCAGAACCTCGGCATCCGCATCGGGAACCCGCCCGGCCAGCAGGTCGCTGCCCGCCTTCGTTTCATCCCCGGCGCTATCGAAAAGGTCCTTCCAGACCAAAGGCACCCCGTCGAGCGGTCCGCGCCGCACGCCAAGGCGTGCCCGTTCAGAGGCCGCCGCCGCCTCGGCGCGGGCGCGGTCCGACGTGACCACGGAAAAGATCCGGTCGGCATGCTCATGCGTGTCGATGGCAGCAAGGAAGGCCTCGGTCAGCTCCACCGGGTCGATCTGCCCCGCCTCTATCGCGCGGCCCAGCTCCGCCACCCCGAGTGTCTGCCAATCGTCCCGCATGTGTCCGCCTCCGCCATGGTGTCGCGGGTCACGCTAGCGGGGTCGTGGCACATGGACAATCCCGCCCGCGTGGTCATATTGCGAGGCATGGCACATGACTCCGATATCCTCATCGTCGGTGGCGGCCTCAACGGCCCCTGCCTTGCCCTTGCCCTGTCGCAGGCGGGCCTGAGCAGCACCGTGATCGACGCACTGCCCCGCGAAACCCGCGACGCGGGCGGGTTCGACGGGCGGTCCTACGCGCTGGCGCTGGCCTCGACGCGGCTGTTGCGGGCAATCGGGATTTGGGACGCGGTCGGGATGGACGCGCAGCCGATGCTGGAAATCAAGGCCAGCGACGGACGCGCCGGCGAAGGTCCATCGCCCTTCTTCCTGCATTTCGACCATGCCGAGATCGAGGAGGGCCCGATGGGCTACATGCTGGAGGACCGGTTCCTGCGTCACGCCCTTCTGACGGCGATGGAGGCCGATCCGAACGTCACCCATCGACCCGGCGCCCGCGTCGTCGCACAAGATACGACCGGCCCCGCAATGGTGACGCTGGCGGATGGCAGTAGCCTGTCGGGGTGTCTTCTGATCGGCGCCGATGGACGGCAGAGCGGCACCGCGGAACGCGCCGGGATCAAGCGGCAGGGTTGGGATTACGGACAGACCGCGCTTGTCTGCTGCGTCGCGCATGAGCGCCCGCATCACGGCATCGCGCATCAGTTCTTCATGCCGCCGGGGCCGCTTGCGATCCTGCCGCTGCCGGGCAACCGCTGTTCGATCGTGTGGAGCGAAAGCCATGCCCGCGCCGCCGAGATCGACGCGCTGGACGATGAGGCCTACCTTGAGGTGCTGCGCCCCCGCTTTGGCGATTTCCTCGGCGAGATCGCGCTGGATGGGGCGCGGTTTACCTATCCGCTGAACCTGACCATCGCGCAGCGGTTCGTGGACGCGCGTCTGGCGCTGGTGGGCGACGCTGCGCATGGGGTGCATCCGATTGCCGGGCAGGGGTTGAACCTTGGCCTGCGCGATGTCGGCGCGCTGGCCGAGGTGCTGGCCGATGCCAAGCGCCGGGGTGAGGATATCGCGGCCATCGACGTGCTGGAACGCTACCAGCAGTGGCGCCGCTTCGACACCGCGACGCTGGCCGCCTCCACCGACCTGATCAACAAGCTTTTTTCCAACGACAACCCCCTCTTGCGTGCCGCGCGCGACCTTGGAATGGGGGTCGTGAACGCCATGCCGGGCCTGCGCCGGGGCTTTATCCGCGAGGCTGCGGGCCTCACCGGCGAGGTGCCGCGCCTGTTGCAGGGCAAGCCGCTTTGACGCGCCACCCGGCCGAATCGGGCGAAACTGTCTTGAAAAATGGGCGGGAATATCGGACGTCAGGGACGTATGTTCACCGAAACGCGCGCGAGGTTCGCCATTGCAGATTGAAAAGACCGATATTCCCGGCCTCGTTGTCCTGACGCCGCGCCGTTTTGGCGATGCACGTGGATTTTTCAGTGAAAGCTGGAACAGGCGGGTGATGGCCGAGCAAGGTTTTGATTACGATTTCGTGCAGGACAACCATTCGCTGTCCGCGCAGGTGGGCACCGTGCGTGGCTTGCATTTTCAGGCACCGCCACATGCGCAGGCCAAACTGGTTCGTTGCGGGCGCGGACGTTTGTTCGACGTGGCAGTCGATATCCGCAACGGCAGTCCGACCTTCGGCCGCTGGGTCGGGGTCGAGCTGAGTTTCGAGAATGGCAAGCAGTTGATGATCCCGGCAGGGTTCCTGCATGGCTTCGTGACCCGCGAACCGGATACCGAGATCATTTACAAATGTACCGATTACTATGCGCCAGAGGCGGATGGCGCAGTGCGTTTCGACGATCCCGATATCGGCATTGACTGGGGATTGATCGGCGAGGCGATCCTGTCAGATAAAGACGCTGCCGCGCCCCTGATGCGTGATTTCAAAACTCCATTTGTTTGGGAAGGTTGACAGAATGAAATTGCTAGTGACCGGCGGTGCCGGGTTCATCGGCTCGGCCGTGGTGCGGTTGGCCGTCGCACGCGGAAACGAGGTGGTGAACCTCGACGCCCTGACCTATGCCGCCTGCCTCGATAACGTGGCCCCCGTGTCGGACAGCCCGCTTTACAGCTTCGAGCAGGCAGATATCCGCGACCGGGCGTCGCTGGACCGCATTTTTGCCGCGCATGAACCGGACGCGGTGATGCACCTGGCCGCCGAAAGCCATGTCGACCGGTCCATCGACGGGCCGGGCGAGTTCATCGAGACCAATATCACCGGCACCTACCAGATGCTGGAGGCGGCGCGGAAATACTGGCTGGACAGGGGTAAGCCGGACGGGTTCCGCTTTCACCACATTTCCACCGACGAGGTTTATGGCTCGCTTCCCGCCGATCCGTCGATGAAGTTCACCGAAGACACCGCCTACGATCCGCGCAGCCCCTATTCGGCGTCCAAGGCGTCCTCCGATCACCTTGTGCGGGCATGGTTCGAGACCTACGGGTTGCCCGTGGTGCTGACCAATTGTTCAAACAATTACGGGCCATATCACTTCCCCGAAAAGCTGATCCCGGTGATCATCCTCAATGCGCTCGCCGGCAAGCCGCTGCCGATCTACGGCGATGGGTCGAATGTGCGCGACTGGCTTTACGTCGAGGATCACGCCGATGCGCTGCTCTTGGTGGTCGAAAAGGGCGCGACGGGGCGTAGCTACAATATCGGCGGCGAGAACGAACGCACGAACCTGGAGCTGGTCAAGACGCTCTGCGCGATCCTCGACGATCTGCGCCCGTTGCCCGAAGCCAGCTACGCCGACCAGATCACCTTCGTGACCGACCGGCCGGGCCATGACGCACGCTACGCCATAGACCCGACCCGTATCCGCGAAGAACTGGGTTGGCGCCCTTCCGTGACGGTGGAAGAAGGGCTGCGCAAGACCGTCGAATGGTATCTTGACAATGAACGCTGGTGGCGCGCGTTGCAGCAGCGCCACGGCGTTGGGGAAAGATTGGGCACTGGATGAGAACCGTGAACCCCGTATCACCACGCGTGCTGCGGCACACGCCGGGAACCCTTGATGCCATTAACGCGAATCCGCCGCATCAATTTGCGATGCGGCACGCCTTGGTGCACTACGCATCGGGTGCGGTGTTCACCTTCATTCCGAAAAATGCCTGCACAAGCTTGCGTGTGAGCCTTGCAATGGCAAACGGGGTGATCGCGGACACATCGGACTGGACTTGGGTGCATCAGAACAACACCACGTTCTCCGCCTCCTTGCCGGATCTCGCGAAAGCCACAGCAACTGCGATCGTCTTGCGCTGTCCCTACCGACGGCTCGCCAGCGTTTTTCTGGACAAGATCGTGTCGCGCGGGAATGAACTCTGGACATTGCACAGGAAATCGCGGGACGTTATCGACCCTGATCAACTGACCTTTCGAGACTTCGTTGCGTGGATCCGGAAACCCGGTTTTCTGAGGGCAGACATCCATTGGCGACCGCAATCCGACTACCTTGTTTACGAAACCTATGATCGCGTGTTCGGGATGGAGGATCTCGACGATTTCGCAGTTTTCTTCACGGAAGCAACCGGCCAGAGATTTATAGACTCAAGGCCGTTTTCCGGTCACGTCACCTCTTGCTTCGAACAGCTTGACACAGGGGGCCATGCCGACACGCCTCTGGCAACGCTTACGATGGAAAAGTCGCGGGGTCGTTTGCCGCGTGCGAGCGATCTGTTCGATGATGCGCTGATCTCTGCCGTCGCAAAGACTTATGCCGATGACTTGAAGCTCTATCGTTCGCTTTTGGGACGGGACGGTATCCTGTTTCCACCCGACGATGAAGAGGATTTGCAATGACCCTGCTCGTTTTTGGCAAGACCGGGCAAGTGGCCCGTGAATTGCAGGCCCTTGCCGCCGTCACCGCGCTTGGCCGCGACGCGGCCGACCTGACCGACCCCGATGCCTGCGCTGCGGCGATCCGCGAGGCGAAGCCCGCTGCGGTGATCAACGCCGCAGCCTATACCGCCGTTGACCAGGCCGAAGCCGAGGAAGACGTCGCCACCGTGATCAACGGCGATGCCCCCGGTGCGATGGCGCGCGCTTGCGCCGATCTGGGCATTCCCCTCGTCCATATTTCGACCGACTACGTGTTCGACGGGTCGGGTGACGCCCCTTGGCCCGTCGATGCCCCCACTGGCCCTCTCGGCGCCTATGGCCGCAGCAAGCTCAAGGGCGAGGACGCCGTGCGCGCGGCGGGCGGCCCCCACGCGATCCTGCGCACGTCATGGGTGGTGTCGGCCCATGGCAAGAACTTCGTCAAGACGATGCTGCGGCTCGGGGCGGAGCGGGACAGGCTGACCATCGTCGCCGACCAGATCGGCGGGCCGACGGCGGCGGGCGATATCGCGGCGGCCTGTCTTGGTATCGCCGCGCAGCTGTGCGATGATCGGGCGAAATCGGGCACCTATCATTTCAGCGGCGCGCCGGATGTGTCATGGGCGGATTTCGCGCGCGAGATCTTTGCGCAGACGGGGCTGACCTGCTCGGTCGAAAACATCCCGACCAGCGATTTCCCCACCCCGGCCAGACGTCCGGCCAATTCCCGGCTGGATTGCTCCACGACCGAAGCGGTGTTCGGCATCGCCCGCCCCGACTGGCGCGACAGCCTTGCCCGAATTCTGAGTGATTTGGGGGTCAAGCCGCGGTGATCCGCGCAGGATCGGGCGCAGGGTCATCCCCCGAAATTGATATCGCGCCGGGCGGTGCGGATCGACACCGAAAAACCGGCCATCACGTCGATAAGCGCGATCAGCACCAGCGTGAAGAACAGTGACGTGGCGGCGCCCGCGACCATCAGGAACTCCACGAGGAAGGCGATGAAGACCAGCGTGGACAGCAGGTGATCGACGATCGACACTGCCCCGACGCGGGTCGATTTCATGATTTCCACGAACAAAAGCAACAGCGCGACGACGATCAGCAGGTCGGCCCATCGCATCGCCCAGGTGCCACCGGACATCATGTCTACCGAAAACAGCGTCCGGGCGAAGGGATCACCGCCGGACAGGCCGAACAGCGCGATGTTGAACAGGATCAACGGGATCACGAGAAGGGGAAGACGCGACAGCATGGGGCAAGCTCCGGCAGGTTGGGGAACGATATTCATCAAGCGCCACCACTGGCCCCACCGTCAAGCCATGTCAGTCCAGCTTTCGCGCTTCGTCCTCCAGCATGATCGGAATGCCGTTGCGGATCGGAAAGGCCAGATGCGCGGCGCGCGAGATGAGTTCGCCCGCCTCTGCATCATAGGCCAGTTGCGCCTGCGTCACAGGGCAGACCAACGCCTCCAGCATCTTGCGGTCGATCCGGGGCGGGTGGGTCATTGCACCACCGTTTCATCGGATCCGCCGCGGCAGGCGAATTCCATCAGCGCCGCCAGCGTTTCGCGCCGGTCGGCCAGTTGCGGGGCCTCCAGCAGCGCCTGCTTTTCCTCAAGGCTGAACGGGCACAGCATCGACAGCGAATTGATCAGCAATTCGTCATTGGCCTCTCGCAGGCTTCCCCAATCGGTTTGCAGATCCGCCGCAGCGAAATAGCGACCGAGAAGCTTCAAGAACACCTCTCTGTCAAAGCCGGGGTCTTCCTCTTCCCGGCCAAGGTCACGCTTGAAATCCGTCCACGTCACATCGGCCTTGCGATAGGGTGAAAACCCGGTGCTCTCGGCACGGACACGAAAGCGCGAGATGCCTGCGAGCGTGATCATGTAGCGCCCGTCCTCGGTTTCCGAGAATTGCGTGAGGCGCCCCGCGCAGCCGATTTCGTGCAGCCGGGACTGGCCCGGCGTGCCGTTTTCCAGCGGTTGCACCATCCCGATCAGCCGGTGCGGCGTCTTCAGGCAGTCTTCCAGCATCGTCAGGTAGCGCGGCTCGAAGATGTGCAGAGGCAACCGCGTCCGGGGCAACAGAAGCGCACCGGGCAGCGGGAAGATCGGGATTGTTTCGGGCAGGTCGGATAATGACAACATGCGGTACTATGTAGGCACTCCTCGCCGTCAGGCAAACAGAAGCGACGAAAGCTTTCGACGGCCTTTCAATGCCACCGGATCACCGGGCTTGAGAGCCTCGAAAATCGTGAAAAGCTGCTCCTTCGCGGCGCCTTCTTTCCAGTCTCGATCGCGTCGCAGGATGTCCAGAAGCTGCTCGATCGCCTCTTCCACGTCACCGGTGGCATGCAGCGCCACGGCATAGTCGAACCGGGCCTGCATGTTGGCCGGGTCAGCCTCGACCGCCGCTGACAGGTCGGGCAGCGGGCCGGCATTGGCCGCCTGCCGCGCCAGGTCCAGTTGCGCGCGCGCCGCTTCAACCTCGGGCGCCGTGGCAATCGCATCCGGCACATTGGCCAGCAAGGCCTCCGCCCTGTCTGCCTCACCAATCGCCAGATGGGCGCGCACCAGCCCGCCGAACGCGGCCGCGTTTTCCGGGTCTTCTCCAAGGATCGCGGCAAAGGTCTGTGCCGCATCGGCGGCCGCGCCCTGCGTCAGCATCTCCTCTGCGGCCTCGACAGCCTCGGCAAGGCCGCCATCGCCCCCCCCACCGGCAAGCCCGACCAGCTTGTCGATGAAGGTCTTGATCTGAGACTGCGGCACTGCGCCCTGGAACATGTCCACCGGGCGGCCCTGCCAGAAGGCGACGACCGTCGGGATGGATTGCAGCGGCAGCCCCTGCTGCGCCAGGGCCTGCGCCAGCCGGGCATTGGCGTCGACGTCCACCTTGACCATCTTGACCTTGCCCTTGGCAGCGGTTACCGCCGCCTCAAGCTGCGGGCCGAGAGTCTTGCACGGGCCGCACCAGGTGGCCCAGAAATCCACGACGATCGGCACCTGCTGGCTGGCCTCGATGACCTCGGCCATGAAGTTTTCTTCGGTTCCGTCCTTGATCAGGTCTCCGGCTGCGGGGCCGGGTTGGGTTCCATCGAGTTCGAGCATGTTCGCCCCCATTGAAATAAGTCGTTTCCTATATGGGCCGCATGGCGGTGAAGGTGAAGGGGTCAGTTCGGCTTTGACGGGCGTCGGACCCTCTCACAAATCGAACGACGCGAACACTGGCGCGTGGTCCGATGGTTTCTCCCACCCTCGTGCCGCGCGCAGGATGCGGCTGGAATGCGCAGCGCCCGCGATATCCGACGTTGCCCAGACGTGATCCAGCCTGCGCCCCTTGTCTGCCTTGTCCCAGTCGGGCGCGCGGTAGGACCACCAGCTGTAGAGCTGCCCCTCGGGGATGTCGGCGCGGGTTACATCGACCCATTTGCCCGCTTCCATCACCGATGCCAGCGTCTCAACCTCCACCGGCGTGTGGCTGACCACCTTCAAGAGCTGCTTGTGGCTCCAGACGTCATCCTCGCGCGGGGCGATGTTGAGATCGCCCACCAAGATGGATTTCTCCGGCGCATCGAACTTGCTCCAGTCGCGCATATCGGCAAGGTAATCAAGCTTCTGCCCGAATTTCTCGTTTACCTCACGGTCCGGCACGTCGCCGCCCGCCGGCACGTAGAAGTTGTGGATCGTGACGCCGTTTTCCAGCGCACCGGCGATATGGCGCGCGTGGCCGAGACCGGCAAAATCGTGGCTTCCCGCCTCTTCGATCGGCAGTTTCGACAGGATCGCAACGCCGTTATACCCCTTCTCGCCCCGCGCGATCATGTGCGGATAACCGAGGGCCGCGAAGATGGTGGCGGGGATCTTGTCGACCGGGCTTTTGCATTCCTGAAGGCAGAGCACATCGGGGCCTTCGCCCCGCAGCAGTCGTGCCACCAGATCGGCGCGCAACCGGACGGAGTTGATGTTCCACGTGGCAAGCGTAAAGGGCATGGGTGAACCTCTGATATCGGGATGCCGGCAGCGTTACGGCCTGCGGCCGCCGGGTTCAATCCGATAACTGCGGGGTCGCATCGCCCGCCATGCCGCCAAACAAAAAACGGCCCGAACCATAAAGGGTCGGGCCAGTCCAACAGGGAGGTCGGTGTTTCCACCTGCATCAACTATCGGTTGTCACAACCGATAAGTCAATATTTTGCGGTCTCGTCAGGCGAGCAGACGATATCCGCCGCTTTCCGTGACCAGAAGCCGGGCATTGGACGGTTCCGGTTCGATCTTCTGGCGCAACCGGTAGATATGGGTTTCCAGCGTGTGCGTGGTCACGCCCGCGTTGTAGCCCCAGACCTCGTGCAGCAGCACATCGCGCGCCACCACACCATCCTGCGCCCGGTAGAGGTATTTGAGGATGTTTGTTTCCTTCTCGGTGAGGCGGACCTTCTTGTCATTCTCGGTGATCAGCATCTTCATGGCCGGTTTGAACGTGTAGGGTCCAAGCTGAAACACGGCGTCTTCCGATTGCTCATGCTGGCGCAACTGCGCGCGGATGCGGGCCAGAAGGACGGGGAACTTGAAGGGCTTGGTGACATAGTCATTGGCCCCCGCGTCCAGCCCGAGGATGGTGTCTGAATCGCTGTCATGGCCGGTCAGCATCAAGACAGGGCACTTCACCCCCTGCTTGCGCATCAGGCGGCACAATTCGCGGCCATCGGTATCGGGCAGGCCGACGTCGAGGATCACCAGATCGTGGATCGCCTCCTTGCCTTTTTCCAACCCTTCGGCGCCATTGGCGGCCTCGAAGACGTCGAATTCCTCGGTCATGACCAATTGTTCGGCCAAAGCCTCGCGCAGGTCCTCATCGTCATCGACCAGCAGGATCTTCTTGAGATTGGACATTTGGGGCTCCTCCCGAACTTTTATGTTCTCATGACATGTCGTGTGAACACGACATTGACAAGATGGCGGAAAAACTTCTCACGCAGGCGTGTCGCGGCGCGAGCATTGTTTCAAATCCGGTTGCGGCGGTCTAAATACAAACAATACCTTGTTCGGATCGCATTGATGCCACTGTTTCCCACCCCGTCAGAGCTTGTCGCCCGCGCCCGTGCAGACCTGCGTGTCGGCCTGCCCGTGGTTCTGGGCGACGCTGCGATCCTTGCGGCCGAAACGCTGCGGCCAGAGCGTCTGGCCGCGATCCGCGCGTTGGGGCGGCCGGTTCTGGCGATCACCGATCGGCGCGCCACAACGCTGAAGGCCGTGGCCTATGATGGCGATCTGGCGCGTATTGCGCTGCCCGCCGAGGCGGATGTGGTCTGGATTCGCGCTGTGGCCGATCCCGCCGACGACCTGCGCGTGCCGATGAAGGGCCCGCTGCTGGCCGAGCGCGGCGGCAGCGCCGCGCTGCACCGCCTTGCCATTGCGCTGGTGAAATCCGCGCAGCTTCTGCCCGTCGCGCTGGTCGTGCCGCTTGCGGACGCCGTGGGGGTCGCCGAAACCCACCTGCTGACCCGCCTCGCTCCCTCCGTCACGCAGGCCGACCTTTTGCAGCATCACCCGCTTGCGCCGGTCGCCGCCGCACGTTTGCCGATGGAGGCCGCAGAGGCCGGGCGGTTGCACATCTTTCGCCCCGCGAATGGCGGCACCGAGCATTACGCGATCGAGATCGGGCGCCCCAACCGCGATGCGCCGGTATTGGCGCGGGTGCACTCGGCCTGCTTTACCGGTGATGTCCTGGGCAGCCTGAAATGTGATTGTGGCCCGCAATTGCGCACCGCGCTTGCACGGATGGGCGAAGCGGGGGCCGGGGTTCTGCTCTACCTCAATCAGGAGGGGCGCGGCATTGGCCTTGCCAACAAGATGCGCGCTTATTCGCTTCAGGATCAGGGTTTCGACACGGTCGAGGCCAACCATCGCCTTGGCTTCGAGGATGATGAACGCGACTTCCGCCTTGGTGCCGATATCCTGCGCGGCATGGGTTTCTCTGCGGTGCGCCTGATGACGAACAACCCCCGCAAGGTCTCGATGATGGAACAAGAGGGCATTCGCGTCGTCGAACGGGTGCCGCTGATCACCCCGACCAATCGCCACAACGCGCATTACCTCGATGTGAAGGCGAAGAAATCCGGGCACCTGTTTTGACACCGCGCGACATGGTCCTGACCCCCATGGGCCTGCGCGTGATGGGTCGCATCCTGCCTTGCGTCATCGGCAGGGGCGGCACCCGCCGGGCCAAGCGGGAAGGCGACG
>PFEX01000115.1:20842-24653 GCA_002783145.1 Rhodobacteraceae bacterium CG17_big_fil_post_rev_8_21_14_2_50_65_11
CTACGTGCGCGGCGGGTTGGCCGTCGACTTCACAGGTTCCGACGGGCTCATCGGGTACATGGTCGGGCCCACTGCGGCGGCGACTGTCACCTATCCGGTCTCACCGGAGCTCGAACTCATCGCGGAGACCGAGTTCGGTCTCGGCTTCGGTCAGTACAAGGGCTCCGGCTCAACGTTGGCGTCGACTCTCGATGTCCTCGTTGGAGCTCAGGTCCGTTTCTAACCTGAACATGAGCCAGTCCGCGCCAACCAGCGTCGGTCTCTTTCTACTCGGCGGCGGGCAGAGTCGACGATTTGGAACCGACAAAGCGAGCTTCGAGTTCGAGGGGACTCCTTTGGCCGTGCGGATTGCACGGCGATTGAGTCCCCTCTTTGGCGAGGCCACTCTGGTCGTGCGTGAGCAGACGGACACGCTCGCCGGGTTGGGTTTGCCGCTGTTGGCGGATCTCATGCCAGGGAACGGGCCTCTGGGCGGCCTCCACGCAGCGCTGCAAGCAGGACACCGAGAGCACCTCACGCTCTGCGTCGCCTGTGATATGCCGTGGGTGGATGCCCAGCTGCTCCTAGAGCAGGTCGAGCGACTGCGGGCGCTGCCCGAGAGGCTAGCCTGTGTGCCGTTCCTCGACGGGCGTTGGCATCCGCTGCACGGAGTCTACCGCGGCAGTGCACTTGGAGTGGTCGAGGCGCTGCTGGCCGCTGGCCAACTGAAGCTGCAGCGCACCTGCGAGGAGCTAGACGCCATCGACATCCTAGAGACCTCCGCCGCGCCTCTGGAGCGCTGGCATAGGTCGGTGCGCAACGCCAACACCTTGGACGACCTGTCGGCGAAGTGAATGAGCTTGAGGATTGTTGATGGAGCCACGCGCCATTCGACGAAGGCAGACAAGAAATAGCGAGCACGAGAGCTCGTTCGGAAATGCCCCAGCTGCAAGGACGCAACGAGCGAGCCCCGGAGGCGCGCTCCGAGTGCGTCGAGGAGTGAGCGAGGAAGCTGACGCCGCAGATGAGGTATTTCCGGACGAGCTCACCCCATGGGGGTGAAGCCGCCGCCATCCATGGCCGAGCGCTTTCGTTTTTCGATTTTGCGTTTGGCGCGGGCGAGCGTGGTGGGGCCGCCGTGGGTGCCGAAGAGGAAGACTTGGCCGGCCTTGCCAATGAGATCCGCGGTGAGCGTCGAGCGGGAGTGCTCCAGGCTCCACAGCGAGCCAGGCTCCGGGGGCTTGCGGCCCTGTGGCATGGTCTCCCAGGGGCAGAGGTAGAGGATCTCTTCGAGGAAGATGCGGAAGTCGTCGAGGAGCTGGGCGCTCCAGAAGGTCATCATCTCGGCTTTCGGGATTTTGGCGTTGCGCACTTCTTCGAGGCTCTCTTCGGCGTCGACCTTGGGCATGGCGGTGACGTCGAAGAGGGTGGCGCGTTCGAGGTCGACGCTGCGCTCGACTCGCGGGATGTTGCGCAGGGTGAACTGCGGCGAGCGTTCGTTCATCTGCTCGCTGACCTCCCACGGGATGTCGGTCTTGGTCTGGGCGGTGTTCAGCGCGCCGCTCTTGAGGAGCTGCTCAATGCGCACCTGGGGGATTATGGAGAAATCCCTGGACTCGACGATGGGCACCTGTGTGGCGATGGAGGCGTCGGGGGTCCAATCGTGTCGGAGCGTGGGGAAGGGGCGTATCTGCCCCTTCCAGAAGGCTCGTTTGGCGTGGATAGTGGTGCCGCGGTAGCCCCAAAGGAAGAGGGGCTCGGGCACGTCAGGGTCCGGCTCATCGCAGACTGGGAGTCTGAAGATCGTCGGATCGGCGAGCTCCCAGAGTTCGAGCGGTGTGGCCATCAGTCGTTTCCGAGTTTGATTTTCTCTTTCTGCTCTTCGGCCTGCTGATAGAACTCGGAGGTGTTGGTTCGGCTCTTGACGACGCCGAGGGCTTCTTCGAGCTCTCGTGTGAGCTCGAGGCAATCGGCGCCTTTAACGCCTTTGACCTCGAACTCGATGGTTCCGTCGGGTCCGATTGAGATTTCGAGCTCGTGTTTTACTGCCATTTTCGTACCGTGAGGCTGATGGTCTGACCCTGTTTCACTTCTTCCATATCGAGCGTGTAGCCTTTCTTTTTGACCTCTTTCACGACCTTGTGAAAGGCGTAGCGCTGCTGGATCTGGTTCACGAACTCTTGTTCGGTGACGCCACGGGTGGCCTCGACGCCCCACCAATCGGCGACCATCTCGAACCCATTCACTCCTTGCTTGATGCCAACGTCGTACTTGCCGCTGACTTTGACGGAGATGAGCGCCTTTTCCATTTGCTGGTTGTAGCCGCGGACGTTGACCCCTTGCTCGTCATGGACGTACTCGTAACCCAGGTCTTTGATGGCCTCGATGAGGCAGAGCAGGTCGTTCATCTGAGTTTCGACAGCAGTAAAGTGACTCATAGCTTCTCGTTCTTGCAGGTTTGTCTGGCAGGCCGCCGGTCGCCCGAGAGTCGGTTCAACGTGCGGCGGCTGCCAAACTGTTCCTTGTCGTGAGGTCTACATCTCGAGTTGTCGGATCTGGTTCTCTTCGATCTCCAAGTCGTCGTCATCGACGCTGGCCTTGCGGGCGCGGCTCTTGGCCCAATCGCGCATGTAGTCGATGCGCTCTTTCATCTGATAGCTGAGCGGGATGATCTCGGTGCACGAGGTGACGACGCTCTCGGTGTCGATGTCGCGCTTGTTCTCGAAAGCGTCGAAGAGGGCGCTGACGATGGCCTGCTCGATTTCCGAACCCGAGAAGCCCTGAGTGGCGGCGACGATCTTGTCGATGTCGAACTTAGAGGCGTCGCGCTTCTTCGCATTGATGTGGATCTCGATGATTCTTCTACGCTCTCCGGGGTGCGGGAGATCGACGAAGAAGATCTCGTCGAAGCGGCCTTTACGCAGCAACTCGGGGGGCAGCATGGAGACGTCGTTCGCGGTGGCGATGACGAAGACCGGGCTGGTCTTCTCCTGCAACCAGGTGATGAAGGAGGCGAACACGCGGGCGGAGGTGCCGCCGTCGGTCTGTCCAGAGCTGCGCGTGCCGGAGAAGCCCTTCTCGAGCTCGTCGAGCCAGAGGATGGCTGGGGCGACGGCCTCAGCGGTGGAGATGGCCTTGCGCATGTTCTCTTCGGAGGAGCCGACCAGGCCCGAGAAGACCTTACCGACGTCGAGGCGCAGCAGCGGCATTTGCCACATGGCGCCGACGGCCTTGGCGGTGAGGCTCTTGCCGCAGCCGGGGATTCCGAGCAGCAGGATGCCCTTGGGCAGGGGCAGGCCGAACTCGCGAGCGGTGGAGCTGAAGGCGAGCTGGCGGGTGGAGAGCCAGGTCTTGAGGATCTCCAAGCCGCCGACGTCTTTGATCTGTAGGTTGGACTGGTAGAACTCGAGGATTCCGCTCTTGCGGATGATGCTCTTCTTCTCTTCGATGATTGTGTCGATGTCGAAGTCTTTGGTGCGGATGAGGCTCTTGGAGAAGACGTTCTCGGCCTCGTCGGCGGTCAATCCAAGGGCGGCCTCGACCACGCGTTCGCGGTAGAGGGAGTCGGTGCGGACCTGGTGGCAGAGGTTCTCGGGCACGCTCTTGAGGACCTGCAACACGATGTCGTTGACCTGGTCGCGGTTGGGCAGCTCGTAGTCGATGACGTTGAACTCTTTCTCGAGCTCGCCAGGGAGCTTGAAGACGGACGAGAGCAGCAGGATGTGCTTGCGGTACTTGCCGATCTTGAAGTCCTTGCTGAGATCGCGTAGTCGTCGTGCGATTTGGGGATCGGCGAGGTAGGGGTGGAAGTCGCGCATTGTGAAGAGGGCGT
>PFEX01000115.1:24674-31617 GCA_002783145.1 Rhodobacteraceae bacterium CG17_big_fil_post_rev_8_21_14_2_50_65_11
GCTCGAGGGCGCGCTGAGGGTCTCGGATGTCGGTGAAGCTGTCGCCGTCGCCTCCGATGAATCCTTCGGTGCAAGACCAAGTGATGAAGCGCCGTCCGCGGCGTTCGCAGATGCCTTGGAGCGACTCTTCGACTCGCGACTCCTCGCTGGAAATCACGAACATCAGAGGGTAGCGGGCGCGGATGAGGTCCTCGATTTGCTGGACGGAAGTATTCGCGATCTTGAAGTCTTGCATGGCTCTCTGTGTGCTCAGTGGTTCCCAGGTTGGATCATTTTGCTAGGCAGGGTATGGGGGTCAGTGTTCAACCCACGACGTCTCTCAAGTCTCGCAGAGAGCTCTTGATGGCCCCTGCGGCGCTCTGGTTGTTGCCGACCAACATCTCGATCTCTTCGATGGTCATCTTGGGGTCGACCTCGCCGATGACCCCCTCGAGTCGCACGCGATCGACGGTGGGGAGACCTTGCAGGTCGACCTTTGCGAGGGTCAGGACCAAACGCTTGATGTCGGCGACAAAGCCTTCGAGGGTCTGCATGTCATCGCGCCATTGGCTGACGATGTCGTTGATGCTGTTGTAGACGTCCTTGGCGCGCTGACGGAGCTGGCTCTCGTCTGCCCCGCCACCGGAGGATGGAGCGCGTTGCGCCTCACGCGCCCGTTTGCGGGCGTCCTCGACTTCTTTCTCCAGCTCGACGATTCGGCGTTTGAGCTCGGGCTCTGGGGAGCCGCCGCCTGCGCTGGCGCCACTAGCAGCGGCGCCCCCGCCTGCATCGAGGGCCATCCGTAGGTCGCGGTTCTCCCGTTTGAGGTCGTTGACCTGTTTGGCCATCTCGCGTCGCCCGTCGCCGCCGCCTCCAGAGGCCTGCGCCGCTTCGAGGGACTCCTCGAGCTCGCGGACCTGGGCTTTGAGGCGCTCGGTTTCAGCGCCGTCGCCGCCACCGAGGTTCTTGGCGCCGCGCCGCTCGGCTTCGCGCAGCTGGCCGTCAAGAACCCGAAGCTCCTCGTCGCGCTCACGCAGAGTTGCGCGCAGGCGGTCGAGCTCTTCCTGTTGCCCGCGTCCGCTGCCGGCGTTCTTTTCCATCGCCCGCAAGTCTTCGACGAGGCGCAAATTCTCGCGTTCCTTTTGGTCGACCGCGTGGCGCAGGTCGTCGATGGTCGCTTCGTGTTGTTCGACCACCTTCTTCATGTCGCCGCGGTAGCGTTCAAAGCCCTCGATCTGGTTGTTGACCTGCGAGAGCGTCATCTCGAGGCGCTCGACGTTGTCTTTCTCGCTCGTCATGGCGTACTGCGCCAGATCGAGTTCACGCTGCAGATCATCGATCTTGCGGTCGCGCTGGTTGATTTGGACTTTCAGGTCCGCGATCGTGCTCACCGCTGAGGCGGAAGCTTGATCGTTGTTCGAGCGGGCGTCCTCGAGGGTGCTCAACTTGAAGTCGAGGTCCTCGATCTGGTCGTTGCGCAGCTTCAGCTCGTCGCGGTAGCCACGCAGCTGGTCTTTCTGCAGGTCGACCTGCTCTTTGAGCTTGGCGATGCGGTCGTTGAGGCCCTCCACGACGTTGTCGTGGTGCTCCAAGCGGCGCTCTTGGTCAGA
Organism: Rhodobacteraceae bacterium CG17_big_fil_post_rev_8_21_14_2_50_65_11; assembly: GCA_002783145.1. Taxonomy (GTDB): domain Bacteria; phylum Pseudomonadota; class Alphaproteobacteria; order Rhodobacterales; family Rhodobacteraceae; genus Nioella. Next base: position 26,264 of record PFEX01000115.1, read on the forward strand.
GACGACCCGCTCCTTGTCGAGCGCGGCGTTCTGCAGCTGCTCGATCTGCTCGCGCTGGCGTTGCTCAACGGCCTGAAGGCTGAGGTTGTCGCGTCTGAGCGACTCGATCTCCTCCGGCGAGAAACCAGGTGGCGGTGGATAATGGGTCGGAGCAACTGGCGGCGGGTAGAGCGCGGGCTGTGGCTCAGCCCAGCCTGGGGAGCCATATTGAGGGGGCTCGAAGGTCGCGCGCGGAGGCGGCGAGCCGTAAGATGGGGCCTCATAGGGCGGAGGGTCATATATCGGAGGCTCAAAGCCACCCCGCCCGACGTTCGCCACTGGCTCGTCGTGGAACATTATCGCAAAGTTGCCGCAACGCAGTTCGTCGCCGTCGGCCAAATGGGCCACCTCGCCCGGGCGCTTTCGGCGTCCGTTGACGTAGGTCCCGTTCGTGGGGGAACCGGGCGGCGGATCGACCACGGAGACCGCGCCGTCGCCGTTGTACATCACCACCGTGTGTTCGCGGGAGACAGACGCGTTGTTCGTCTGGATGACGCAGTCCGCGTTGCGACCGATGGTGACACGTGTTCGCTGAGGGCCGATGTCGACGGTTCGATCACGTCCCGACTGGTCCTTGTAGACTAGCCTCGCCAATGCCAACTACTCCTGCGCTAGATGTTCGACGGTTGGCGGCTTCGATCCTCAACAAAGACAATGCTTTCGACTAGCTCGTTGCTTCGCCGAAACTGAAGAGACTCGAATCCAGGTTCAGGGCTGCTGAACTATATTTCACCTTGGAGGGCAGTGTCCACCATCCACTTCGTTCACATCTCATCGCTTGCGCTGTTTCGGCGACCTCGAGAGCGGTTTGCTGCACGGCAGCTGTCAGCGAAACAGAAACAGTGCAAGGACGTACGAAGCGTAGGAGAGCAGGAGGAAGCCCCCCTTCATTCGGCCGATATAGAAGCCGGTGCGCATGATCGGGTAGAGCACCACGGTGAATCCGATCATGATGGGGAAATCGAAGGTCAGTGAGCGCGCGTCGACGGGCAACTCGAACACCAAGCCGACTACGCCAATGATAAACAAGGCGTTACAGAGGTTGGAACCAATCACGTTGCCGACGCTGATGTCGCTTTCGTTCTTCAACGCTGCGACGGCGCTCGTCGCGAGCTCGGGTACCGAGGTCCCGAAAGCCACCACGCTGACCGCGATAACGAAGTCAGGAACACCAAATTGGAGCGCCAGCGAAACCGCGCTGCGCACCATCAGCTCGGCGCCGATCACCAGCGCTACGAGGCCGACCAGCGCGAGGCCGATACTGGGCAGTTTCGACTCCTTGTTCTCTTCCTCTCCACCGTTGGCCGCGCGGCGGGCTCGGGAAGCCTTGCGTGCAGAGCGTACGGCGTAGACGGTGTACGCGATGATCCCTGCGAGCAAAAGGGCGCCGTCCATCCTCCCGACGGTTTGGGACATCCAAGCCATGGCGTAGAGCGCAACCGATCCGGCCAACAGGACGGGGTACTCTAGGCGCATGGTGCTCGGCGCCACGTGCACGGGGCGGATCAGCGCAGCGGTGCCCAAGATCAGTCCGATGTTGCAGATGTTGGAGCCGACGATGTTACCCAGCGAGAGGGCTCCGTTGCCGCGGGCCGACGCCGCGACGGACACGACCATCTCGGGAGCGCTCGTCCCGTAGGCCACGACCGTCAGACCGATCACCAAGGGAGTCACACCCAGCGCAAAGGCCAACTTGCTCGATGCGGTGACCAACCACTCCGCGCCGAAGTAGAGAACCACCAGGCCGACGGCCAAGAGCAGAACGTCGACAATCATATTGGGGACACCGCTTGCTTGAATGGTGCGACAGGTTGCGCGGGTTGCGCGGGTTGCGCTCTCGCAAAGCGTCCAACCACCTTGAGAGTGCATCATCTTCAGCGACCAACAGGGGTTGCAGCTCAGGTTGCACGCGCCTGAGTTGCTGCTCGCATCCCGGTTGCAACCCTCCGGTTTTACAAAACTCTCCGCCATTTCTGGCTGCGAGTTATTGCTCGTCGACGGCCTGCACTGGGCTCAATACCCCTGCGGTGGTCCCTTCCGGAGTTGGGCGCTGTGAGGCAACCTAGCATAGGGGCACGGGCGGCTCCAGCGTTGGGGAAACACCTGCAGATCTGCGCCGAATCCGCGCCACGAAACCGACGCCTGGGGCTCAAAAAAACCTGCCAGTGCAGAGCGGGCCCCGCGAGCCGACCCCGCCGAAACTCGGCTCCCCACAGTCATCTGCAATTTTTCAACGATTTCGTTTGTTTGTGGTTCGGGATCGAACGCTCTCGGCGCGGTTGACCCCCCCGCTGTGGTCGGCTATTTAAAGACGAACGTGCGGAGCATGGAAGACGATCCTTCGAGTTGCCCGCACGTGTCCCTGGAGTCAACGATGGAGTCCAATCGACAACTTTTAGGCTCAGTTTCGTGTGGCACCCACCGGCGGTGGGGCGCTCTGACCGCAGTGGTCGTGGCCGTGGCCTTTCTCATGGGTTGCTCGGGCCAGGAGGAACTCGTCAAGCCTGACGAGTCCGTCTCTGCGCTCGGCGGCTCGTCAAAGAACATGCCGAGAAAGCGCTACGACAGCCTCGAATCGAAAGGTTTCGATGTCTCGAGTTTCGACCTCAACGCCGATGGCGTCGATGATCAGTTCCACTACTCCTCCGGCGGCACCATCGCACGGATCGAGCGCGATCTGAACTTCGACCACGTCATCGATTGCTATGAGTACTACCGAGACAACGAGATGCTCGAAGAGGAGTACGACCTCGACCTCGACAGCACTGTCGATGTCGTGCGGTTCTACAAAGCGGGCAAGGTCAGCAGGAAACAGTACGCGGTCGGCTTTCGCGCAGATATGACCATCGCGCGTCGGTACGACGACTCCGGGCTTCTCATTCAGGTCCAACGAGACAGCGACGGCAACGGCACTGTCGACACATGGGAGACCTATGAGCCCGGCGCGAAAAAACCGTCTCGAATCGAGGTGGATACGACCGGCGATGGCCGGCCGAATCAGACCATCGAAGGCTCCTGAGCTGACGCGACGTTGAACCAAAGAGTCGATTGGGCGGCGGGAGTCGTCCTCGATGCCTGAAGCCCCCCGAAGAACCTATCTTCACCAAGCCAACCAAATCCTCGTCGCCTTCGACGACTCCCGCTACAGCGGCCGGGCGCTGGCCTATGCCATCGCTGTCGCCAACAGCGGTGGTGCGAAGATCGCGCTGGCGCACGCCATTCCACCCCTGGCACGCTACTTCAAGGAAGTCCTCTTCCCCTATGCCGCCATGGGCGTAGACGAAGTCGAGATTGAGGCCGAGCTCCTCGACAACGCCAAGGCGCGGCTCGGTGAGGCCGCCCTGAAGCTCGTCGGCGCCGACTCCAAGGTCGAGTTCGAGACGCACGTCACCACCGGCGCCTCCCCGGCCACTGGGCTCGTCCAGCTCGTCGACCAGCTCGACGCCAGCATCGTCTTCTGTGGCGCCTTCGGCGACACCTCCCCGATCCTAGGGCGGATCGGCGCGACCGCTCAAGGGATCATCGCCAACGCCCACAAACCCATCTTCGTCGTGCGCGATCCCGCCGGGACCGCCACCGTGAGCCGCGTGCTCATCGCCCTCGACGGCAGCTCCGCCGCCGCCGAGACCCTGAACTGGGGCGTCAGCTTCGCCCTGCGCTTTGGCGCCGACGTCGAGTTGGTCACCGTCATCCCCGATCCCAACAGCTCTGACACCTGCGGCCTGCTCGAGTCGCTGCGACTCGGCGCCGACGTCAAGCGCAAGGCTGAGAGGCGAGCCCGCGAGCGTGCGCAGCGGGCCCTCGACGACCTCTACGTGCCATTTCCGTTCGAAGCGCAGGCCAAAGCGCTCACCTTTACGCACCACACGCCCATCGCAGACCCCGTCGAAGGCATCTGCGGCTGCGCCGCGGAGCAAGGTGCCGACCTCATCGTCGTCGGGAGTCGACACCCTGAGGGCACCTCGAGCTATCTGGGACGCGTCGCCGAGGGCGTCGTCCGCCGCTCTGGCTGCAACACCCTTGTCATCCCCATCTTGGACGTAATCAAGGCTCAAGACTCGCTCTAGCGCCGGGGCCGAGCGACCAGCACCCACGCCTTTGACAGAATCCGCCGCAAAGTCGAGAATCCCCGCTGGTTTGGGAACCCATTGCACGTCGCATGGCGGCCAGGTTTGGCCTCGTGCTGTTGCACACACTGCCTTCCTAAGGAGAACGCCCTATGTACAAAGGCGAGGAGAAGAACCCGGTGACCCTTCTCATCATCAGTCTCATCTGCTTCCTGTTTGTCATCGTCTGGATGTTCCAGACCGCCGACGAGCTGAACAAGGCGCTCAATCGCGAAGAGTTCAATCCCATGATCGTACTCATCTCGAGCCTCATCTGCTTCCCGGCTCTGTATTTCTGGGGCTATAAGATGACCCAAGTCCTCCCTGAGCTGCAGCAATCTCGTGGACTTCCGCCGTCGGACAACTCGATGCTCATCTTCATCTTGTTCATCGTCTACGCGCCGGTTGGCCTGTTCATGTATCAGCAAGAGCTGAACAAAGTCTGGCAGGCGACGCCCGCATACTGACGCGACGACAAAAATTTCGAGAGTGCAAGAGGCTTCTCCCAAAAGCCCGAGACAGACAGGGGGCCTGGGGGACAAAGTCCCCCAGCGGGTCAGGGCAGAGCCCTGCCTCCCTAACCGAACTACACCCTTCGGAATAGCCCGCGGGCCTATTTTTCTGCGCTATGGTGCCCACAATTGTATGTTTCGTCCGGCTGGGGACCCAGCGGCGACCTTGCTGCCGTCCCGAACCTTCGGCTGCTGGAGACCCGTCCGTGTCCGCACTCACAGACCCCATCGCCAAGAAGCGCAGCGCCTTCGCCCGCTGGATCGTATTTGGAGACGAGCTCACCGCGCGGGTTTTCAAGACGAAGCTGCAAGGCTTCCTCTTCTTGCTCCTCATTTTCTTTGCCAGCTTCATCTTCGAGTCGACGCCGGTCAACGGCATCATCCTGTGCCCCTTTCGCGCCATCACGGGCATCGAATGTGCCGGCTGCGGCATGACGCGCGCCTGGGTGGCACTTGCTAAAGGAGAGGTCTCGCTGGCGGTGGCGTTCAACCCGTTCGGTCCGCTGCTGCTGAGCCTCGCGGTGCTCAAGGCGTTCTTCCTGGGAGTCGAGCTCAAGACACGCCGAAAGGTGCTCATCCCACTCTGGGAGCTCAGCCGGACGTGGCTCTTAGGGGCGCTGGCAACGGCGATGATGGCCTTCGGGGTCTATCGTGTAGTGATGTTCTTCACGGTCTGATCGGGCTTTTCGCTGGCTCG